>JAITOE010000062.1 GCA_031290135.1 Eubacteriales Family XIII. Incertae Sedis bacterium | reverse complement strand
CGTCGTGGTTTTGGCGAAAAACGCCGGCACGGTGGAATACGTGGACGCCATGCACGTCGTGATCCTGCGTGACGACGGAAACGGCAAAGACGAATACCATATGCTGAAATTCAAACGTTCCAACCAGGGTACCTGCATCAACCAGCGCCCCATCGTCAACAAAAACGAACATATAGAGGCGGGCGAGGTGATCGCGGACGGCCCCTCCACAGACCTGGGCGAGGTCGCGCTCGGGAAAAACCTCCTGATCGGCTTCATGACGTGGGAAGGCTACAACTATGAGGATGCCATCATCCTGAACGAACGGCTCATCATGGACGATACGCTCACTTCGCTGCATATAGAAGAATACGAGGCCGAGGCCAGGGACACGAAGCTCGGCCCGGAGGAAATTACGCGGGACATCCCCAACGTGGGCGAAGAGGCCCTGAAGGACCTGGACGAAGAAGGGATCATCCGGATCGGGGCGGAAGTGAGCTCTTACGACATCCTTGTCGGAAAGGTCACGCCCAAGGGCGAGACGGAGCTGACGGCGGAGGAACGCCTGCTGCGGGCAATCTTCGGCGAAAAGGCGCGGGAGGTCAGGGACACGTCCCTGCGCGTGCCGCACGGCGAGACGGGGATTGTCGTGGACGTCCGGGTGTTCAGCCGCGAAAACGGCGATGAGCTCCCGCCGGGCGTCAATAAGCTGGTGCGCTGCTACGTGGCGACAAAACGCAAAATCAGCGTAGGCGACAAGATGGCGGGGCGCCACGGCAACAAGGGGGTCATTTCCCGCGTCCTGCCGGAAGAGGACATGCCGTTCATGGAAGACGGCAAGGCGCTGCAGGTCATGCTGAACCCCCTCGGCGTGCCTTCCCGGATGAACGTGGGGCAGGTGCTGGAGGTCCATCTGGGCTTGGTGGCGGAACACAAAGACTGGTTTATTTCGACGCCGGTGTTCGACGGCGCCACGGAGACGGACATCATCAGCCTGCTGAAAGAGAACGGATTTCCCGAAAGCGGAAAGCTGACCCTGCGGGACGGCAGGACGGGAGAGCCTTTTGACAACCCCGTCACCGTGGGATATATGTACATGCTCAAGCTTCACCATCTGGTGGACGACAAAATCCACGCGCGGAGCACGGGACCGTACTCGTTGGTCACGCAGCAGCCCTTGGGCGGCAAGGCGCAGTTCGGCGGGCAGCGCTTCGGGGAAATGGAGGTCTGGGCGCTGGAAGCCTACGGGGCGGCCTATACCCTGCAGGAAATCCTGACCGTGAAGTCGGACGACGTGGTGGGGCGCGTGAAAACCTACGAGGCCATCGTAAAAGGCGAAAACATCCCCGAACCCGGCATCCCGGAATCGTTCAAGGTGCTGATCAAGGAAATGCAGAGCCTGGGCTTGGACGTCAAAGTCCTCGGCGAAGAAAACGAAGAGATAGAGCTGAAGGAGTCCGTTGAAATCGCGGGCGCTTCAGGCATTGAGCGCATCATAGAAAAAGAAAGCTACAAGTTCGACGAATCCCTTGCAGGCAGCGAACCCTTTGAAAAATTGGCCGAAGAGGAAGAAGAAGAGGAAGAGGAAGAAGAACTGGAAGACGATCTGGACGCGGCGGCTGATTTTGACGACGAGGAATTAGACGAAGAAATCACGGCGGAGCTCATGCCGGAGGCCGAGCCGGATGCAGACGGCACGGGGGCCGGAGCGGAAACGGAAACGGAATCGTAAGCAAGCACCGACGAAGAGGAACGGCCGGACGAATCAGCGGTTCCGATAAGGAAAGGGGATGCTCTCTTGCATGAACTGAACAACTTTGAAGCATTGCAAATCAGCCTGGCGTCAACGGAGAAAATCAGGAGCTGGTCGCGGGGCGAGGTAAAAAAGCCTGAGACCATTAATTACAGAACCCTCAAACCGGAAAAAGAAGGGCTTTTTTGCGAAAAAATATTCGGCCCCACAAAAGACTGGGAGTGCCATTGCGGCAAATACAAAAGGATTCGCTACAAGGGCATCGTGTGCGACCGCTGCGGCGTGGAGATCACGAAAGCCAAGGTGCGGCGCGAACGGATGGGGCACATCGAGCTGGCGGCGCCGGTTTCCCACATCTGGTATTTTAAAGGCATCCCCAGCCGCATCGGGCTGGTGCTGGACATCTCCCCCAGAAATCTGGAGAAGGTGCTGTATTTTGCCGCCTACATCGTCACGGAACCCGGCGACACGGGCCTTGTTTACCAGGAAATCCTCACGGAGCAGCAATACAGGGAGCACAAAGAAAGATACGGGAACGATTTCCAGGCGGCCATGGGCGCCGAAGCGATCCGCAAGATACTGGAGAAGATTGACCTGGAAGAATTGGCGTCCAGCATGCGCGAAAAGCTAAAGGAATCCACCGGGCAGAAAAAAATCCGCATCGTCCGGCGGCTTGAGGTCGTCGAGGCGCTGCGCCTCTCCGGAAACAAGCCCGAATGGATGATCCTTGAGGTGATTCCGGTCATTCCGCCGGACCTGCGCCCCATGGTGCAGTTGGACGGCGGCAGGTTCGCGACTTCGGATCTGAACGACCTGTACAGGCGGGTGATCAACCGGAACAACAGGCTCCTGCGTCTTCTGGCGCTGAACGCCCCCGACATCATCGTCCGGAACGAAAAAAGGATGCTGCAGGAGGCGGTGGACGCGCTGATAGACAACGGCAGGCGCGGCAGGCCGGTCACGGGCCCCGGATCGCGGCCGCTGAAATCCCTTTCGGACATGCTGAAAGGCAAGCAGGGCCGTTTCAGGCAGAACCTTCTGGGCAAGCGCGTCGATTATTCCGGGCGTTCCGTTATCGTCGTCGGCCCCGAACTGAAATTTTACCAGTGCGGTTTGCCGAAGAAAATGGCGCTGGAGCTCTTTAAGCCCTTCATCATGAAAGAATTGGTGTCTAACAACTACGCCCATAACATCAAAAGCGCAAAGCGCATGGTGGAGAAAATCCGCCCGGAGGTGTGGGACGTGCTGGACGAAGTCATAAAGGAACACCCTGTGCTTCTGAACCGCGCCCCTACGCTGCACAGGCTCGGCATCCAGGCTTTTGAGCCGGTGCTGGTGGAAGGCAAGGCCATCAAGCTGCATCCGCTGGTCTGCACGGCCTACAACGCGGACTTCGACGGCGACCAGATGGCGGTCCACGTGCCGCTGACCGTGGAAGCCCAGGCGGAGGCCCGTTTCCTCATGCTTTCCGTCAACAACATTCTGGCGCCGAAGGACGGATCGCCCATCACCACGCCCACCCAGGACATGATCCTCGGCAGTTATTACCTGACGCACGAGGGCGTGGAAGAGAGAAACACGCCGGCGGAAAAGGGCGACGGCAAAATATTCACGGATTACGACGAAATGCTCATGGCGTACCGGAACAACGTGGTGGGCCTGCACGCGAAAGTGAAGGTCCGCCTCGGTTCTGTGTACACCGTCGAAGAATATGTCGATCTGAGCGCGAAAGTGAAAGACGGCACGAAAGTGAAGGTCAGAAGGAGCATAGAAGAAGACGACAATCGCGGCAAGCTGATTGAATCAACGGTCGGGCGTTTCATCTTCAACGAAGAGATCCCGCAGAATCTGGGTTTTGTGAACCGGGAACAGGATATTTATTCCTTAGAAGCGGATTTCCTCTGCGACAAAAAACGGCTCGGCCAGATCATAGACAGATGCTACCGCATCCACGGCAACACGAAAACCGCCGAAATGCTGGACTACATCAAAGAGCGGGGCTTCCATTATTCCACCGTGGCGGCCATCACCATCAGCGTCTCCGACATGGAGATCCCCCTTGAAAAGGAAACCATCGTAGGGGAGGCGGAAAAGAGAGTTGCGCAGTATGAGACCGCGTTCCGGCAGGGGCTTATGTCCAAC
>JAITOE010000054.1 GCA_031290135.1 Eubacteriales Family XIII. Incertae Sedis bacterium | reverse complement strand
GTCCACCGCCTTGATGACCGCGCACAGCACCGTGAGGAAGCGCGCGTTTTGCGCCGGCGTTTTGCCGGGATCCAGCAGGTTTTCGCCCGTGGACGTGGCGATGGACCAGTTGTTGTGTTTTCCGCTGCCGTTCACGCCGGCAAAGGGTTTTTCGTGCAGAAGGCAGGTAAGCCCGTATCGCGGCGCGACGAGCTTCATGATCTCCATGATCAGCTGGTTGTGGTCCGTGGCGATGTTGACGGATTCGTAAAGGGCGGCAAGCTCATGCTGCGCGGGCGCCACTTCATTGTGCTTGGTCTTGCTGGGGATGCCTAATTTCCAGAGGGTTTCGTCCAGATCCTGCATGTAGGCCGCCACTCTCGGCTTGATGACGCCGAAATAATGGTCTTCCAGATCCTGCCCTTTCGGGGGGCGGGCGCCGAAAAGGGTGCGTCCGCAGTAAATGAGATCGGGGCGCCTGTCGTAAACGCTCTGGTCGATGAGGAAATATTCCTGCTCCGCGCCCACGTTGGCTACCACGTCCACGTCTTCGCTCTCGCCGAAGAGGCGCAGAAGCCTGCGGCCTTCCCGGCTCAGGGCCTGCATGGAGCGAAGCAAGGGGGTTTTCTTATCCAATGCTTCCCCGCCATAGGAGCAGAACGCCGTCGGGATGCACAGCACGTTTCCTTTTATGAAGGCGTAGGAGGTGGGATCCCAGGCGGTATAGCCCCTGGCCTCAAAGGTGGCGCGGATGCCGCCCGTCGGGAAGCTGGACGCGTCCGGCTCCCCTCTTACCAATTCTTTTCCGGAGAATTCCATGATGACGTTCCCGCCCGGCTGGGGGGAAAGGAAGGATTCGTGCTTCTCCGCCGTCACGCCTGTCATGGGCTGGAACCAATGGGTAAAGTGCGTGACGCCGTTCTGCACGGACCAGTTTTTCATCGCGTTTGCCACGACGTTCGCAACGCGGATGTCCAAGGGCGCACGGGTCTTGATCGTCTTTTGGACCAATGCGTAGATCTCGTTCGGGAGCAGTTCTTTCATGACGGCGTCGCCGAACACCAGACTGCCGAATTCCTTTTCGATATTGAACATTTTCGCTACCTCCGTTCCGGGATTTGCTTCATGTAAAAAAGACGCCACGGGCGGCACCCGCAGCGCCTTTGCTGCATAGTACAAGTACAAGAAGAAAAAATGGTCAAATTACCATTTAAGTATACCCTGTCGCTTATTCCGCGTCAATAAGATTTTTTTCAATTTTGAAAAAATTTGCGCCGAATTGGTTACTGTATGTTCCCGGTACGTCGTTCCTCCGCAGAAACAAGGAATAAACTATTTTTGGGACAGCTGCGCGCGCAAATGCCGCACAGGATACATTTCCTGCCGCTGAATCCCCAGCTTTTCTCCGCCTTGCCCACTGAAATCGCCTTCTGCGGGCATTTGCGCGCACAGCGGCCGCAAAACACGCATGCGCTGTTCCATTCCAGGCGCGCGGAACCCGCGTTTTTGGAAGCAGTCCGGGCCGGAGGCGAAAAAGGCGCTTCTCCCATAGCGGCGGCGCCGGCGGAGGGGGCGGCCGTTGCCGCCGCATAGCTTTCGTCAATGAACCGCACATCCTTGGGATTCGTATAGCTTTTGACCCCGATGACCCGGATGCCGTCCGCTTTCGCTTTGCCGATGATCCTGAGGCTCAGCCTCCGCATATTTGCCGTAAAGGGCGCCAGATGTGTTTTTTGGTCATTGGACAAGCCGATAAACACATTGTCCGCGTCACCGATTCCTTTCACGGTTTCATAAAACCCGTCGATGTCCCGGTCATTGTCGTTTATGCCCTCGATGAAGATATATTTGACAACGAGCTTCGTCCTGGCGAATGAATATTTGCGCAGGTTGTCAACCACCCGGTCGAAGCAGTCCGCGCGTTTGACCGTTGCGAAAGTCTCGGCGGTGCCCGCGTCAAGCGACGTCGTCACCTGTTGGACCCGTCCGTCTTTTAGAAGCGTCGAAAAGCCCTCGCTGTAAATGGACAGATTTGACAGAATGCAGATTTTCCATTTGCTTTGCAGCAGGATGTCTATCATTTCACCGCACTGCTCATTGGCAAAGAACTCGCCGTTGGAAAGCTGTACCACAAAATCTTCCGTGTCGTATTCCGGGATCTCGGCGAGCTGTTTCATGACTTCGTATGTAGTGAGCCCGTCGGCTGTTTCCGAAAGGCGGTTCAAGGTCGGTTCGCAGAAGCAATATATGCATTGAAAGTTGCAAATGTCGCCCCGCTGGTTTGAACCTAAGTTAATGGTGTCCAATCTGACGTCTTTCCGAAAAAAGCCGTCCACCAGCAGGTGGCACTTTTCGCAGCCGTTCTTTTGGCCGGCTTTTATGTCCGCCATCAGCTGCGCCGTGTAATTTTGCCATTGCGCCAGCCTGTCGCGGACCGGGCCGGAAGTCCTTACTATCGGCAATTCGCCGGTCACGCAGCAAGGCGAGAAGCTGTCTTTCCTGTAGCTTATGAAATGTCCCAGATAATTGCATCCCTTGCGGTATTCCAGGTTTGCCTCCAGAAACCGTATCCTTTCCGGGGGTATTTTTCCGCGGAGCATCGTCAGCGTCGATCCCGCTTTCCGGTAGGTCACCCACACATAGGCGTCCGGATAACGTGCCAGCGCTTCGTCGATCTGCAAAACATCGTATTTACCCAGCAGTTTTGACCCGCATTTTCCCGCTTCCTTATCGGAAAAAACGTCCGGACGGATTCCTTGCTGCAAATACCGGTCTAAATTTTTGGCCGCGCTCACGCTGTTGCCGTAGAATATATTGCTCATGTTTGCCAGTCTCCTTCGGTCTTTCCGGTGCAAGGTGATCAAATGCTTATTCGGGATCTTCGCTGTCCCGCGCTTCGCCGCCTTCTGCGGGATTGGGCGGGCAGACTGTGCCCGTTTCCGTGGATATGGCATTTGACGGTTCGTCGTCGCTCAACGGGATGTCCCTGTATTCATCCTTAATAACCATGGGGGTCTCCTTCCCTAAAACACTTGCCCGTCCGCCGAGCAGTACATGCTCTGAGGCAGCGCGATCATAGGTCTTATGCAGTATGGGTTGGCAGAACTGGTGTATAGCGAGCCTGTCCCGACGGACTTGCACCAGGCGTTCAAGTCATTGTCCGGCATCGGGGTCCTGAACCAGTACCTGTCCTCGACGCCTCTCCTTGTGGTTTGCCTTACGGCAGGATTGGCGCTGATGTAAGGGTATAGCCGGCCCTCTACGTTGTAGGCGGAAGAAGACGTGTAGCCGCACTCTGTAAACGAAAGGCACCAAGCCTTGCACTGCAAACCGTTGTCGCCCTGTTGCAAAGAGCTTTCCGATCCCTTGCCTTGCGTATAGGGAACCCTGACCTGCGCCAGTGCTGCCTGGATGTCCGCGCCGAACATGGCTGTAAATTCGTCGTTCAGCCACGCGTGGATCCGGGAATTCGCGTAGTCGTTCAGTGCCGGGTAGTCCCAGTTCAGGGTCGCGGCCGGGAGAAGTTCTTTCATCAGCAGCGTTGTGACTGTGTTGAAATCCGCCGGATACCGCGAGGGGAAATGGTTGCCTTGCTGCAAAACGATGAATTCCCATTCCGTGCCGTCCAGTTTCAGGTAGACGGAGGTTCCCGCAGGCATGTCGCCGAGGCGCGTGTTCTGGCTTAGCGCAACAGACCTGCCGAGAGCTTCCAGCCTGTTCCGTACCAAGGCCAGTTCGCTGTTTTTGGTAAGCGCGTCAATGCTCGGCGTCAGAAGCCCGAACACCAGCATGTCCTCCGTGACGCCCGTTTCCTGTGGAAGCGCCAGCATGGGGCGCACACCCCTTGCATTGACCGATGAGCTTGTGACGAAACCGCTGGCGGCGGTTTGTTTCCACCAAGGCATCGTGTCGTTGACGTTGTCCGGGGACCGCGTATACCAAGAATATTCCGCGCCCCGCCACAGGGATTTTCTAAGATCCAAGTTTCCCGCGACAAGGGGGTACGCATAGCCCTCGACGTTTGCCCTGGAACTTGAAGCGCCCATTTCCGTTACGGACGGCAGCCACACTTTTGCGGGAAGCCCGTCCTCTTGGTCTTGCACCGTCCCCGTGGTGCCGGGGCCGTCCGTATAGGGGATCCTGCACTCTATGAGCAAGTTTCTGACAGCTTCGTCGAACATGTCCAGGACATCCGCGTTTAACCATAGATGGATCGGTGACATCTGGTAATCGTTGCCCGCCGGGTCGGCGAAAACCTTGACATCGAAACAGTCCTTCGCGAGCAAAGTGGTGGCATCGTTGAATTCGAGGCCGTATCGGGCCGCAGAGTGGTTCCCCTGCTGTAGGACTATGAACTCCCGAATTCCCCGCATGTTCAGCTTCACCACGGTTCCGGCAGGAAAGTCCCCGATCGTCCGCCGGGTCAGCGCCGCTTCCATCTTCTTCGCGTCCGCGAGCGCCGCCCTGACATCCGCCGCGTCCTTGGCGAATTCGGACGACTTTTCAAGTATTTCCCGCGCCGCCTGGTCTATATACGGGAGGTTAAGGAGGCTTGTCCTCGTTTCGGAGTTCCACGCAGGGTAATTGTTCTCGGCGAAACATACGTCGTCAAGCTCGCCAAGGCGTTCGAAGAGTTTCCGCAGCATCTGCGATCCTTCGAAATTGAAATCTTTCACGCAGGGGGCGCCGTCCGTGAACGTGAGCCTTATAACCGGGCTGTTCGCGTCGTAGTCCACCGGGTCGGATTCGAACAGCTCCCCCAGCGGCCTCCACAGCTCCGCGCCCGCGTCATATTTTAAGGTGTGCAGCCAGTCCAGCTCATATGGGTCGGTGAGCAGCGAATGGATCCGGTCATATGTTTTGTGCACGATGTCTATCACGCCTATGCTGCTTTGCATGTACCGCGCCACCCCTTCCAGCCAGAACCCGTTCTGGAAATACGTGTGCGCGTACTGGAACAGGTGCGCCAGCTCGTGGCACGGCATCTGGCCTTGCGCGGCGTCTGCGTCTGGCTTTATCTGAATCTGGAGGTAGCGATCCAGCCCGTTCATGTGTATGTCGTAAGATGCTCTCCCGGTGGACGTGGTTCCCGGATCGTCCGTGTAGTTTACGATCCAGATCCTGATGAAATCCACGTCTTTGTCATAGCGTTCGCTGTCGAACGGGCTTAGGATGCCGAGGATATTTTTGTAGATGTGCCACGGAACGATGAACGCCTTGGCCATGTCCTCCACGTAGTCGGGGACGCCGCTTCCGGTGGTGTCCGCCGGGGGGACGGCGTTGCTGCCCGTCCGCTGGAACGTGACGATGAAAGGTCCCTGCGCGTAGCATTCGTACCCGGCGAACTTGGTTTCTATCAGCCCGCCGTCCAGAAGATCTTCCGGGGCGGCCGTCCCGGAGTCCAGAAGGTTTCCGTCCGCGCCGAACTTGGGGATGTCCCCTGCGGCGTATTCAGGAAGCTTCACTATCGCTCCCGCGTCTATCTTGTCCATGTTGACGTTGATGACGGCCATGTCTGATTCTTCTGGGCAATCCGGCTTGGCGAGGTTCAAATTCGGTGTGTACGTAGGCATTTGCAATGCTCCCTTCCAGTCATGCTGCTGTAAACCCGGAAAAGCCCGGCATACGAAACCCAATTGTGAAAACTGCAGATTACCTCCCAATAAAGCAGCGTGAGAAGTATTGTTTTAATAACTCTTTTTCGCAACGCGCTTGTTCCATGGGCGATTCAAACTGCGCTTCGCCTGTGCGCCTGCCATTTATTTGAGCCAAGACTAAATTGCCGCTTCAAACAGTATAGCATTTTTCGGCCTTTAACACAAGAAAAACGATCTATTTGTTAATGACAGAAAAACGATCTATTTGTTAATGATTGTTAATGATTGGTTATGATTTGTTAATGAATGGTTCTATTTGTTATTTGTTAATGAATGGTTAATGAATAATCGTTGCTATTCAAACATCCGCCCAAGAAAGGGTGGCACGTCGAGCGGTGAACTCTTAGCCGGCTAAAGCCGGAGAGTTCTCACAGGGCACCTACCATCCATTTGCTGCGCAAAGGGGGTTAGGTGCGCCGATTTCTCGGAGAAGAGGCATCCCGGCGGGACTGCCCCCAGACGGATACACCTTTGAATCCTTTGAATCCTTTGAATCCTTTGAATCCTTTGAATCCTTTGAATCCTTTGAATCCTTTGAATCCTTTGAATCCTTTGAATCCTTTGAATAGTAACCCAAATTTTGCGCAATTTGTTTGGTGATAGTCGTAAACAGTCTTGGTTTTTTCAAATGTGTGTGATATAATGGAAGCATCAAAACAGACGAAGGGGAATCAAGATGGGAACACTTGTTGAAATAATCGCGCTTGTAAA
>JAITOE010000049.1 GCA_031290135.1 Eubacteriales Family XIII. Incertae Sedis bacterium | reverse complement strand
TTTACAAGCGCGATTATTTCAACAAGTGTTCCCATCTTGATTCCCCTTCGTCTGTTTTGATGCTTCCATTATATCACACACATTTGAAAAAACCAAGACTGTTTACGACTATCACCAATCTTTAAGCACGGCCCGCACACGATTTTCAAACTGGGATGACGAGGAGAAGCCGGTTGTTCGGGCCTCGTCCGTCAACTGTGCGCAGCAAGTATCCAGTATGGATTCAAATTCTTCTTGTTTCATTCACGCCCCCAAGGGTAGCTTCAATGGATTTCGCCACGTGCCAGGCCAACACCGGCGGTACTGCATTTCCGATTTGCCGCTCGGTTTCGCGCAGTTTTGACGGAAAGATAAACGTGTCGGGAAATGACTGTATCCTTGCCGCTTCCCGCATCGATATCCTTCGGGGCAACGAATAATGGAATTGGATGTTCCCATGGCACTCCGCCCTTATCGTGTATCCGGGACGGTCGGCGACCATCCGTCTGTTTCCTTGTTCGCCGCTGACATTCGCCAGGCTCCAGATATGCGAAAACTGTTCGTCCTGGGCGTGAAATTCTAAATCCGCAATGGCTTCTTTTGCCGTAACCGGGACAGACGTTGTCGGAACCGGCGGCAGAAATGCCGGGACGTCTTTTCTTGTTCCGACAATAAAAATCCTCTCGCGGGTTTGCGGGACGCCATAATCAGCAGCGTTGTATAGCTGATGGTGTATTTCATATCCCAGCGAGCCGAAATCGTCAAGTATTTTCTCTAATGACTCTTCGTTTTTTTTCATCAATAAGCCCCCGACGTTTTCAGCGACGAAAACTTTGGGGCGTAAGCGGTCAACGGCATCGACAATCGCGGTATAAAGGCTGCTTCTCTTCCCTTTGATTCCCAGCATCTTGCCGTTCACTGAAATGTCCTGACAGGGGAACCCTCCGATTACCACGTCAGCCTCAGCGGGCAATCGGCCAATGACTTTATGAATGTCACCCTCTATGATGTGGCTTCCGAGATTTGAGCGATAGGTCTTGCAGGCAGCGGGGCTGATTTCGTTTGCCCAGATAATATCAAATGCCGTTTTGCCGAATTTCTTTCCGAGAAATTCAAATCCGCCGGTGAAACCCAGATCCATGCCGCCGCAGCCGGAAAACAAAGATACTACGCTATGTTTTTTTTGCGCGTCCCCGCTCTTTCCGTGTGCGCGGGCGTATTCATTTAATGAAACCGACACAGTTGCCTCCTCGTCTTTTTCCTGAAACCACACTGACATTATACACGATGCCGCGCATAATGAAAATACCCTCTCCCATAATAATAAACGAACATCTGTTCGATTGCAAGCATTTTTTGCTTCTGAGGCAAAAAATATTGCGGATGGGCGCCAAGCTCTGATACAATATATGGGAAGACACGACAGGGAAATTTATGCCGCCAAAGCGCGGCGAAAAGGAGCAAAAGATGGAGCTGAATGAACGTCTTTTCGAAATGAAACTGAAAGGCTATTGCTGCAGCCGGACAATCATGGCGCTTGGCTTGGAAGACCTGGGGAAAGAGAACGAAGACCTGATTGCCGCGATGGGCGGTTTTTGCAACGGGATGGAGAACGGGAAGCTTTGCGGCACCCTGGCGGCCGCGGTGGCCCTGCTTTTCCTCGTGGACGCCCGCGCGGCGGACCTGGAGCTGCGCGCCGCGCTGATGGACTGGTTTTATGACCAGTTCGGCGGCTACGACTGCGATGAGATCATAAACGGAGATCCGACGAAGAAAGTGACGTTCTGCCCCGGCATGGTAGCGGAGACCTACAGGAAACTGCAGGATCTGTTGGACGGGAAGTTAGTCGCGGACGGCGCCGGCGGCGCCGGCGGACAGCAGGCAGGGCGATGAGCAGCCAGCCCATGGGCGGCCAAACGCGCGACCGGGCGATACAGGACCGGTTTTCGGCGGGCGAGCCCATCATGGACGCGTGGACCGGGCGGAAGATCGGGCTGCCGGACGGCGCGGCGCTGACGCGGGAGGCGCTGAAAGCTTACCAGCTGGCGGCCTTGCAAAAGACTCTGCGCCACGCCAAGGAAAAGAGCGCCTTTTACAGGGAAAAACTCGCGGAAATAGATGTGAAGCAGGACATACAAAGCCTTTCCGACCTGGAAAAAATCCCTTTTACGACACAGGAAGAGCTTCGGGAGAACGGGATCCGCATGGTATGCGTGCCGCAGAGCGAGGTCAGCCGCATCGTCACCTTGGACACCAGCGGCAGCACGGGGCAGTCCAAACGCATCTATTTTACCGCGGAAGACCAGGAACTGACCGCGGATTTTTTTCATTACGGCATGAAAAACCTCGTGGACGAAACCGACGTGCTGCTCATCCTGCTGCCCTGCGCGCGCCCCGGCTCCGTGGGCGACATTCTCAGGCAGGGGCTGGAGCGCGGCGGGACGAAAACCATCCCCTACGGCGCGGTTCCCAGGGACGGCGGCGCGAAGGACGCGGAGGTTCTGGAACTGATACGGAACGAACGCGTGACTTCGCTGGTCGGAGGGCCGGTGGAGATTGCCCGGCTGGCGCGGGGCGGCGCCGGATGCGGGGAGACGGTCCGCAGCGTGCTGCTTTCCACGGAATACGTGTCGGACGAAAACCGGCGCGCGATAGAACAGCATTGGGACTGCAAGGTTTTTGAACATTACGGGATGACGGAAAGCGGGCTTGGGGGCGCCGTGGCCTGCCCCGTCCGCGAGGGCTACCATCCGCGCGAGGCGGATCTCCTGTTTGAGGTCATACAGCCGGAAACGGGGACCGTGCTGCCGGACGGCGCCTGGGGGGAACTGGTATTCACGACCCTCACGCGCCGCGCCATGCCTTTTATCCGCTACCGCACCGGCGACGTAAGCCGGTGGATGCCGGAGCCTTGCGCCTGCGGCAGCAAGCTGAAGCGTTTGGACAAGGTTCAGGACAGGGCGGCCGTGAAACGGCGCGTCCTTATGGGAGGGCAAGATGCGTAACATGCCGGTTGCCAAAAAAATAGCGCTTGCGGCTCCCTTCGTTTTGTCGTTTTCCCTGCTGGCGGGGTGCTGGCCGGGAAACGGCGGCGAAAGCAAACCCGATATCGGCGACGACATTGTTGTTTCCGGATTTTCGCAGGCGTACCAGGACTTCGAAACGGCTGTTGACATCGAATTTTCAAGGGCGGTCATGGAAGAACTCGCCCGCCTGGGCGACGATCCGGCCACGGGCTTCCGCACGGCGGGTTCCCCGGCGGAGCGGGCGGCGGCGGACGTCGTGGAACGGGCGATGCGGGAGGCGGGCCTTGCCAACGTGACGCGGGAAACCGCCCATGTGGACGGCTGGGTGTTCACCGGCGCCGCAATCACCTGGCAGGACAGAAAAGGGGCGCAGCAAAGCGTCCGCCTCGGCGGCTATCCCGTCAACCTGGTAGTGCAGGACGAAGTTTTTCTTCTCGTGGATCTGGGGGACGGGACGGAAGCCGCATACGCGGAGGCGGACGTCGCCGGAAAATTGGTGCTCATCGACGTGGATCCGGCTGTCTGGGAGCTGCGTTACCCGGTCTATCAGGCGAAGCTGAAAGGCGCCAAGGCGGTGCTCGCCTGCATATCTTCGGAAGGGGTGGACGGGGAAACGCTCCGTTCGGCGGATCTGCGCGGCCCTTCCGACGCGCCCGTGTTCGCCGTCAGCGCGGATGCCGCCGCCGCGCTGCGCAGTGAAATCCGGCATGCGGAAAAGCGTGAGCTGCCCGTGATCTTCAGCGCGAATTCCGTGGTGACAGGCGGCGCGCCCACGGAAAACATCTGGGGCGAGATCCCCGGCAGGGGCGACGGCGTGATCTACGTGCTCTGCAATTATGACGGTTTTTATCATTCCGTGTTCGAAAACGCGGCGGGCCTTTCCGCAAGCCTCGGCATCGCGAAGGCGCTGCACGACAGCGAATTCCTTCCGAACAAGACCCTGCGCTTCGTGGCGCACGGCGCGGGGGCATGGGGCGCCGCCAACACGCTGTTCAGCCGGGGGGCGGGCGCATGGAAGCAGATTTCCGAACTTCACCCGGAATGGGCGGCCTCCGCTTTCGCGGCCCTGCACATCGGCGGGGCGTTTCCCCTGGCGAACGAAACCCGTTTCGGGGCGGGCGTCGCCGACGAGATATCCCCTTTCATCGTCCGCAACGCGGAACAGCTGCTCGGCAACAGCATGTACAGTTTTTCCTGGTACGGCGCGGAAACGCTTTCCGGCCTCATGACGGAAGAACTGCCCTGGCTGCTGGGGGGTGTGCCGACGGTAGCCGCAAAAACAGAAGAAACAGGAAAATTTTATAAATTATTCCATAACAGCAGCGCGGATTCCGTCGAAGCCGCCGGGTTTGACGACGACGCCTACCGTTTCAACCACCTGCTGTACGGCAAGCTGATCCTGGACCTGGACGGCGCGCTCATACGCCCCTTAGATTTCGATGTTGCCCTGCAGGCCCTGTCCGCTTCGCTGGCGGACACGCCTTTCCCGGAGGTGGCCCTGACGGGGGCGCTGCTGAACGCCGTGAACACGGCTTCCGCGCTGGCGGAGGGCATCGAGAAAATGAACCTGGAGTATATGGCCGCGTCCGAAGCCGTAAAGCCCGGCATGGAAGCGATGGCGTTTGGCCTCAATTTGGAACTCTTCCATATAAATAAGGAAATAAAAGACGCGTTTTTGCGCCTTGCGCCGGACGGGACGCTTTATTTCCCCCACGTTGCCGCCGGGGAGAACGTGCTTGTGCTGCGGCAGGCGCGGGAAGAGCTGAACGGGCAGGGCACGGAGGCCGCAGAGATCGCGGAAGCCGCGCGGACTGCCGCGGAAACCTTGAAAGGGCTGGAAAGCAGCCGTTACGCCGATGCCTTTGCCCCGGCTGTCTGCGACTATTTTGCCGGCTTGGGCAGCGCGGGGACCTGGGCGGAGGGACGGACGTCCGGCCCGCCTTGCCGCGCGGACGACGTGATTCGCGGCCTGAAGCAAAAGATCGCCGGCGGGGAACCGGATCTGGGCGAAGAGACGGAAGCCGTGGAACTGCTGCTGGTCCGGGAGGAAGTGGCGCTGAATGAAATCCTGGCGGAGGAACGCGCGCAGGTCCAGCTGATTGAGGTGCACATGAAGCAGGTGCTGGAGGATTACCTGAGCGTGTATCAGGAGGAAGCAAATGGCTGACTGGCGGCTTGATCTGTTCCGGGCGATGCCGAAGGTGGAACTGCACCTGCATCTGGACGGGGCGGTGGAAGTGAAAACGGCGATGGAGCTTGCGGCGGCCGCGTCCGGGGGGACATCCGCGCCCGGCGCGGAATGCTCCTACGAAACCATGCACCGGCGTTTCGTGCTGGATAAAAACGCGGCGAACCAGGACGAGCTGCTGCGTTATTACGACGCGCCGCTGGCGCTGCTGCAAAGCCGGGAAGCCCTGGAACGCGTCACGGAAGAGCTTCTGCGGCGCAAGGCCGCAGACGGGCTGCGCTACTGCGAAATCCGCTGGGCGCCGCGCCTGCACCTGCGGGGCGGGCTCAGCCTGCGGGAGGCGGTGGAAAGCGTCCTCCGCGCCAAGAACCGGGAATGCAGGAGAAGCGGGATCCGGGCCGGGCTGATCCTTGTGGGCATGCGCGGCGAGACGCCGGAGGCCAACGTGGACATGCTGCGGCAGGCGGCGGCGGTGCGGACCGCCGGGGACGGCCTTGCGGCGGTGGATCTGGCGGGCCGTGAAGAGGCAAACCCGGATCCCGCCGTCCAGAAGCCGTTCTTTGACGAAGCCCGCCGGCTGGGGTTTGGGGTCACGCTGCACTGCGGGGAGCTGCCCGGCAGCGCGGGCGCCGTCCGCCGCGCGGTGGAAACCGTCGCGCCGGACCGCATCGCCCACGGGAGCGGCGCGGCGGCGGACCTGGCGCTTTGCCGGCTGCTGCGTGAGAGAGGGATCCAGCTGGATCTATGCCCCAACAGCAACATACAGGCCGGCCTGTACCGGGATTTTTCGGATTTTCCGCTGGCGGAACTGTACCACAGGGGCGTCCCGGTCAGCATCAGCACGGATTCGCCCGTGATCTCCGGCCTGTCGCTCAGCGAGGAATATTACAGGCTGGCATTGGCGGGCGGGCTTACGCCGGCGGAACTCTGGCAGGTGAACCTGCGTGCGGTCGCCCGCATCTTCGCGCCGGAAGCGGTAAAACGGGAGCTGACGGAAAGCTTCCTCGCCTGGGCGCGGGGCATTTCGGAGCTGGCCGGCGGCAGGGACGGCGGGGAAATCGGGTTGCGGGTGGAAGACAAAGGCAGAGCATAAGGGCGGAGTGCAAGGGCGTGCCCCCCTGTCGTTGCGGGTGCCACATTCGTCATTGCGGGCGCCACATTCGTCGTTGCGGGCGCCACATTCGTCATTGCGAGCGCAGCGAAGCAACCCAGATGCACTGGATTGCTTGCGCACCTAACCCCGTTTGCGCAGCAAATGGATGGTAGGTGCCATTCGAGAACTCCCCTGACTTTAGCCGGGTGGAGTTCACCGTTCGCTACGCTCGCAACGACGATGGGAGTTTCATCCGCAGCCCATCGTCCCACCATTGCGGGATATTTTTACATAACTATACACAATAAAAGCTCATAATAGTAACAAAATCCTCGTTTCGTTGTCAGGACAACATACATCCCTCCTTGCGCATGCTATAATGAACTGGCTTGCACCGGCAAGCAAAATCGTGTGTGGCGCTGCGGCGCCGGAGTATGGTAGAATGTAAAGGAGATGTAAAATGAGAATGAGGACGAGAACAAAAATCAGTTGGCTTCCGCTTTTGATGGTGCTGGTCGCGCTTATGCTTACGGCTTGCGGCGGCACGGACACCGGCGACGGCGGCGCGGGGGAACCTGCGGGGACGGAGGAACAGGGTTCGGAGGGGACGGCGGACGACCCGAACGTCATGCTGAACGTTTCGGCGGAGGCAGGCCTGACGGACGCGCTGAATGAAATCTACGCAGCCTATCAGCAGGAAAGCAAAAACGAGATTTCCTTCAACTACGCGGCGTCGGAAACGCTGCAGAAACAGATCCTTGCGGGCGCGGCCTGCGATATCTTCCTGTCGGCGTCGAAGGAGGACATGGACAGCCTTGCGGGCACAAACCTCATCGTTCCGGAATCCCGCGTGGACTTGCTGGGCAACACGCTGACCTTAGTCGCGGCGGCTGAAAAAGCGGGCGTCGTCACGATGGACAATCTGGCGAGCAGCGACGTGAAAAGCATTGCCATCGGGGACCCGGACGCTGTCCCGGCAGGACATTACGCGCAGCAGGCGCTGGAATCCCTGGGGCTTTGGGACGGCGTGCAGGGCAAGCTGCTTCTTGCCCTGGATTCCAAGCAGGCGCTGGAATCCGTGGAGACCGGGGCCGCAGACTGCGGGCTGGTGTACCGCTCCGACACCTTTGGGACGGAAAAAGGCGTGGTCATCGGCGATTTGCCGGCGGAAAGCCATGACCCCATCGTTTACCCGGCCGCGCTGATCGCGGGTTCCGGGAACGAGGACGCGGCTTCGGCGTTTTTCAGCTTCCTGCAGACCAGCTACGCGAGGGGCGTGTTTGAGAAATATGGCTTTACGGTTCTGTAGTTTTGATTTTGGACGACCGGGAAATCCCCCGTCGTTGCGAGCGCAGCGAAGCAATCCAGTGCCTCTGGGTTGCTTCGTCGCTTCGCTCCTCGCAATGACGGACGTCGCTTCGCTCCTCGCAATGACGGACGTCGTTATAACGCTCGCAACGACGGGGATGTTTTATTGCTCCGACAATTAAACATTGGACAAAGAGGCGAGGATTTTTTCCGCCAGGCAAGGCGGCGGGTTCCGCTGATACTGGCGGTATCAACGGGTTCCGCCAACGAAGCCTGACGGAAAAAAGACCGTCGCGGCTCCAAGGTTTAGTTATCGGCGCAATAATAAGAAAGCTGGAAAAGCAAGTGGACGAGTGTTATAATGGACGTGAAACGGCTGCTGTCATCTTAGCTGCGGGCTACTCGTCGCGCATGGGCGGGTTTAAGCCGCTGCTGAAGATCGGCGGGATGCCCGCCTTGGAAATACAGCTGCGCATGCTGCGGTCGGCGGGAATCGGCGACGTCGTGGTCGTGACCGGCCACGCGCGCGAACGGCTTGCCGGGC
>JAITOE010000047.1 GCA_031290135.1 Eubacteriales Family XIII. Incertae Sedis bacterium | reverse complement strand
CAGGGCAGGTGATCCGCGTGGCTGAAGAAAATTTCCTCTATTTCAACATATCGGCGCTCGCTTTTGTCGGCGACGCGGTCTATGAACTCCACGTGAGGCTGAACATCGCCCGCGCCGGGGTCATACACGGCGACCACTTGCACCGGATTTCAACGCAGTATGTGCGCGCTTCGGCGCAGGCGAAAGCCATCAAAGCGATGCTGCCCTGCCTTCCGGAAGAAGAACAGCAGCTTGTGCGGCGCGCGCGGAACAAGAAAATCGGCGTAAAGCCCAAAAACGCCGACGCGATGGATTACAAGTGGGCGACGGCTTTCGAAGCGCTGCTGGGCTATTACAGCATGTCCGGGCAGACGGACCGCTTGGACGCGGCGGCGGCGGAGGCCATGCGGATCATCAGCACGCAGTAAGGACAGCCCGGCGGCGTGCATGGAGAAACAACAGGGAGGATCGAAACATGGAGGTTTTGCACAATTTCCCCGACAGCAGTTCAAACAACAGAGTCCCATATGTCCCGGAAGATGTTAATCATCGCAATGCCGATGCCCGGACATATATTTCTTTGTTCAGCAGCGCCGGGGTCGGGTGTTTCGGCTTCAAAGAAAATGGATTCACTTGCGTTCTTACAAGCGAAATGATAGAACGCCGGTTACGCGTCCAAAAAGCCAATAGTAAATGTAAATATGAGTCAGGATATATTCTTGGCGATGTTTCCAATGAACTGGTTAAGGCCAGGTTGTTCGCGGAAATAAAGTCTTTTAAGGAAAAAGAGGGCATTCCTGAAATTGACGTCATCATAGCAACGCCGCCATGCCAAGGGATGTCGGTGGCGAACCATAAAAAACGCAGCAATGAAATTGTTCGAAATTCGCTTGTGGCAGAGGCCATCGAAATTATAGAAAAAGTGAAACCGCGGGTATTCATTTTTGAAAATGTACAGGCGTTCATGAAAACAAAATGCTTCGACAACGGAACGCAGATGAAAATTGCGGATGCCATCGAAAAGCATCTTTCCAATGATTACATCTATGAGAGCCGCGTTCTTAACTTTGCATGAGATCGGGGAAATTTCCAAAACAGACATTTATCATTCATTTAAAAAATACGCGCCACATATGCGGGACTGGATAAAGGAATTGAAGCAGGGCGAATCGGCTTTTGACAACGATAATCCGGATAGGCGCCCGCATAGCATTAAAGACGGGTCGTTGTGCCGAACGTGAATAAAAACGGAGATAAGTATAAAAGGCAGGAATGGGATAAACCTGCCCCCTGCATTCATACGAGAAATGACATCATGGCAAGCCAAAACACTGTCCACCCGGAGATATCGTACTATTTGGAGAATTTGATCGCATTGACACCGACGCAGCATTACAACAATGCGCACAATAATGCACGGACACAGGAAATCAGCGAGCAATATCAACACACTTTACTCTTGGCCAAAGTTGATATTGTCGAATGGAACATTCAATCTGCTGACATTGAAACAATATATGAATTCGAGAAATTGCTATTTGTTTTACGTGTGGGATTTGACAATGATGAAATTGAAGTTGAGGATATGGACTTTCCGGCAGCAATTCGGGAAATCAACCAGCATTATTCATAAATTTAAACCGTGCAGAAAGGAACAAGCGTGAAAGCAATCGCAGTCGCGGACAAAAACTGGGGCATCGGGCGCGAGGGGAAGCTTCTGGCGCGCCTGCCGGGCGATTTACAATATTTCAAGGAACAAACGCTGGGAAAAGTCCTGATCATGGGCCGGGAGACCCTGGAGGGGTTGCCAGGCGGCGCGCCCCTGCCCGGACGAAGCACCTTGGTTTTGTCGCGGAACCCGGCGTATCAGGCGCCCTGCCCCGTGCTTCATGCCGTATGGGAGTGTATGGAATATACGGGAAAATTTGACACGGATGATGTTTTCGTCGCAGGCGGCGGGGAAATTTACAGGCAATTTCTGCCGTGGTGCGACAGTTGCCTCATTACCCGGATAGACGCGGCGTTTCCGGCGGACAGGTTTTTTGAAAACTTGGACGCGCGGGAAGATTTCGCGCTTACGTGGGAGAGCGAGACGCAACGCGAAAACGGGATGGATTATCGCTTTACGCGCTATGAACGAATAAAGAAAGGCGGCTGAATTGGATAAAATCGTTGGCAGGAACCCGGTTTTGGAGGCTATCCGCGCCGGGCGGAACTTTGAAAAGTTAGTGGTGCAGCAAAACGCGGGCGGCTCGATCCAGAAAATACTGGATCAGGCAGGCGAACGCCACATCCCGGTTCAGCACGTGGACAAGAGCGCGTTGGACAGGCTGGCAGGAAACGGCGGACATCAGGGCGTGCTTGCCTTTGTTTCCGACTTCTGCTACGCGCAGATAGAGGACATGCTTGCGGCGGCGCGGGACAAAAACGAAGATCCCCTGATCCTCGTGCTGGACGGCATGGAGGATCCCCATAACCTGGGCGCCATCCTGCGGAGCGCGGAGGGCGCGGGCGTTCACGGCGTCATCATCCCGCTTCGCAGATCCGTGGGCATTACGGACGTGGTGGCAAAAACCTCTTCGGGCGCCATAGAACATATCCCGGTGGCGCGGGAGCCGAATATCCGCGAGGCGCTTAAAAAGCTGCAAAACGCGGGGCTCTGGGCGGCGGCGCTGGACATGGACGGAGAACGTTATTTTGAAAAAGATCTCACGGGCGGCCTCGCGCTGGTCATCGGCGGGGAAGGCGGCGGCCTGCGGCGCCTCGTCAAGGAAACCTGCGATTTCGCGGTCTCGATTCCCATGTACGGAAGACTGGCGTCGCTGAACGCTTCCGCCGCGGCCGCAGTCACGCTGTACGAGATTAAGCGGCAAAGGATTATGCAAACGCGTGGATGAGATTTATCGCGGGTATAATTACGCGAACGATCCGAAGATATATCACATCAGAGGCATCTTTTTCAGACGCATGCGGAACAGGGAAGGGCGTTGGCGTGATCATCGTTATTTTTATCATAACAACAGCAGTTCTCATTGCATTATACGGTATCTGCCGGCGGGCCTCATCCAAGTGGTGCGTATTTTACGCGGACGGTTCCTGTTTTTGTGAATTGCGGATTGACGGAAACCAGGCGGAGCTTGAAATGGATTTTCTTTATCAAGAAGACAAAACGCGAAAAAGCGCGACATTTGCGGCACATTTCAGGGATTCGTTATTGTTTTACGACCGCGACCGCAAAAAGTATTTCAGAATTGAAGATTTCAAGCATAACGCGAAATGGTTCCAGGCAGACAAAGCAGACAAACCGTCGGCGCCCAACCGTTTTTTTGCCGAGAACTGGAATGGCAGAACCATTGAGGCGTTTATAAACCGGGACGACCTGACATGTGAAAAATTCGGAGCGAGAGAAAACCCGGTTCGAATTTTCAAATTGAAATACGGCGGGAGTGAATACCTGTCCGAAAAATACCGGGAGAATCTCGCGGCCTATAAAAGAAGCTTTGTCCGCACCAAATTCCAAACGCTCGAAGCCATCGCGGCGGCATTCCAGTTCATTTGGATCGTCACCTTTTTTGCCGCGCTGAATTGGCTTTTCCATCATGGGTGAACGGCGCGAAGGGTTTTCCTTAATTCACCCAACAAGAAGCGCCCATATGAAAAAGGACAGAAAGGCGAGCAGGAAGAGGGCAATCGCATACAGCAACACGAATCCCACTACTTTCGCTCTTCCAAGGCTTGGTGATAAAAATTGCCGAAAGCTCACGACTGCAACAGCAGGGGCGATGAGAATGAATACGGCGGGAAAAAATTCATCGCCCTGAATAGGATCGTATCGCTCTATGTGTCCCATGCTCCAAAATACAACTCCACCCGTTGCAAGCGGCGCGATCACGGTCAACAGGACCATCGCGTACCATGGGACGCGTCCCGTTTTGGCGGCGTTCTGTTGGATTGGGATTTTGGAATCCGGTATTTTGTATTGAACACCAATATCAAAGTCCGTCCGGGCTGCCTGTCGATTGTTTCTCCGTTTATTTCCATTCAACGCTTCCCTCAAATACGCCGTAGCGATACGCTTGACCGCTTCGGTGTCGCGGGTATCAGATTTACCCGGCGCTTCGATTAACTCGTCCACAATAGAGCGATAATTCACGCAACTCGAACGCCTTAGGATTCGAGACGCTGTTCCTGCGTGGTCAACTGGTCGATCAGCAAGACAAGGTTGGCGATTTCCGGCTTTGAAATCTGCGCGTCCGCACCGACCTCTTGCCCTTTCACCTTCATTTCATCGTTGATGAGGGAGGAAAACAGGATTACGGGAAGGTGTTTCAGCACCGGGTCATCTTTGACTAACTTGGTCAGATGGTGTCCGTCCATGCGCGGCATTTCAATGTCAGAAATGATACACGCCACATGGGCGCCGATGGGATCGCCCACATGCTTGGCTTCTTCCAGAAAATCGTAGGCTTCCTGGCCGTTGTCCGTCTTGATGGTGTTCATATAGCCCGCCTTATGCAGGGATTCGACGATCATCTTCGAAAGCAGCATGGAATCCTCCGCGATGAGGATGGGCAGGTCGGAGCGCATGCGCGGTCCAAGCTTGTCAATGTCAGAGGTCTGTATGCTGGTCTGCGGGGAAATCTCCGCCACGATCTTTTCAAAATCGAGTATCGTGATGAGCCTGCCGTCGAATTCCGCTATGCCGGTCGCGACGCCTTCGCTTCCGCCGTAAATAATGGTGTCGGGCTTCTTGATGTTGATCCAGGAAATCCGGTCAATCCCCACGACGGAATGCACATGGAAGCCTATGACCTGCCCGTTGAACTCGGTGATCATGAAAATGTCGCGTTCCTGGTAGTCTGAATCGCCAAGGGCGAGGTATTTTGCCAGATCTACGACCGTGATCACGTCTTCCCTCGGTTTGAAAATGCCTTCAATGGCAAAATGCGCGTTCTGCATAGGTTTCACCGGCGAAAATTTCATGATTTCACGCACCTTCGCCACGTTGATTCCGAAAACCTCACCCGCGATGGTGAATTCCATAATTTCAAGCTCATTCGTGCCTGATTCCAGCAGAATGTCGGTTTGCGTAAATGTGCCTGCATCCATTTTAATGCACCCCTTTCATTCGCGGCGGCCATTTTCGGTGTGGCGCCGCGGCAGTTTAAATACATGTCTTAGGTTTCCTTAAACCATCTTACAATAAAACTGACAAAAAATCAAGCCTGAACGCCCGGAAACAAAAATATACCCTTGCTTATTCCGCGCGGCGGGTTTATCCTAAAAGCATAAACGGCCCCGCAGCAGGCTATGGGGCATTGAACCCGTTTGCATATCAGGAGGAAGAGCCATGAGATATTATCCTAAAATCATCGGCGAGCGGATCTACCTATCGCCCATAAACCTTGACGAAGACATCACGCAATACACAAAATGGATGAACGACAACGGGATTACCGACAATCTCGGCGTGTCCGGCACACTCTACAACCTGGAAAAAGAAAAGGCGGCGCTGGAGGAAATACGCGACAACGGATACTGCTTTGCCGTCATCCGGAAAGAAGGCGACGTGCTCCTGGGCAACGTGGGTTTTCTGGATGTCAACCATATCCACAGGAACGCGGAGTGCGGCCTGTTCATTGGGGAGATAGACCAGCGGAACCTGGGTTACGGCAAAGAAGCGCTCCGCCTGCTGCTGCGATACGGCTTTGACGTCCTGAATTTCAACAATGTGATGCTGCACGTGTTTTCTTTTAACCGGACGGCCATCGCCTGTTACGAAAAAGTGGGTTTTCGCAAGGCGGGCGCCAGACGACAGGCATATTTCCTGAACGGCGAATACCACGACGAACTATGGATGGATATTCTTTCGGAAGAATTTCATGGGCAAGGCAAATAATCAGTATGCATAACATGATTTAACTCGTCAATACATTAAGCCCCACGCTATGCGTGGGTGAACCGGCAGAGCAGTAGCGTTGCCTGGTGCAACAGAAACCCTCCTCTGATACAATGGTTATGGTTCCGAAGCCAAAG
>JAITOE010000018.1 GCA_031290135.1 Eubacteriales Family XIII. Incertae Sedis bacterium | reverse complement strand
ATATGAACGCCTTGAAACCCCGCTTTTCCGGACGGCATTTCATAGTTGTTTCCATTGGTTTTTCAATGTAAATTCCATCGCCCTCCTACTGTGGAACTTACTTTGGGAATTTACGTTTTGTTTTTGCCTTTTGTTTTTGCCGCGAGTGTTACTGTTATGAAACTTAGGTATGTAGGATACTTGTAGACCCTCCGCTTTTATGGTAGACTATTCACAGAACAGTTTATTTTACAAAGGTGGGCGGAATGCCAAAAAACAAACGGAACGAACGAAGGAAAAAAAGCGAGCAGGTCATCGACTTCGAGGAAGCGCGGGAAGAGCGCGGGCAGGGTTCCGTGCCGCAGGCCGAGCTGCCGCCCGTAAGGGGCGGGACGCCCAAGAAGCGCAAAATTCGATTTTTTGCCTACGCAAAACTGTACATCCTGATCCTTTTGGTCCTCCTGCTCGTCGTCACCGTGTACGGCGGACAGATTTTAAATCTGAAATCGGAAGAGGAGTCCGCCGTCAGCGAACTGGAAGCCGCGCTGGACCGGAAAGCGAGGCTTGAAACGGAACTGAGCCATATCGACGACCCTGCGTACATTGAACAGCAGGCGCGCACGCGGCTTCGCATGATCAAGCCGGGCGAGCTTCTTTACGTGCTGCCGGAAGCGCCCCGCGGACTGTCTGACGCGGGCGCGGAGCCGCCGGCGGCGGAGCCGCAGGAAACGGACGCCGGCAATGAATGAGCCGGCGGACAGGGGGAAATTATACGCGCCGTCAACAGTCCGGTGCCTGAAAGCGCGCCACGGCCTGCGCATCCGCAAAAGCCTGGGGCAGAATTTCTTGGTTGACAAAAATGTGCTGGACCGCATCGTGGAGGGCGCCGGCGTCTGCGACGCGGACATCGTGCTTGAAATCGGCTCCGGCCTGGGCGTCCTGACGGCTGCCGCCGCGGAAAAAGCCTTTCGCGTGGTGGCGGTCGAGACGGACCGCCAGCTGATCCCCGTCCTGGAGGAAACCCTTGCGGGCTGCCCCAACGTCCGCATCGTCCACGCGGATATCCTGAAAGCGGATTTGCGGGGCATGCTGGAACAAAACCAGGATGAAAATGGTCAAAAACACATAAAAGTTTTAGGGAACCTCCCTTATTATATCACGAGCGCCATCATCATGCGGTTTCTGGAAGAGGGTCTGCCGGTAAAAAGCCTGACGTTCATGATGCAAAAAGAGGTCGCGGAGCGTCTCCGCGCGGAACCAGGCAGCACGAACTACGGCGCCATTTCAGCCGCCGTGCGCTACTACTGCGAGCCGCATCTTGTCATGAACGTGCCGCGGGAGGTTTTCGTCCCCAGGCCCAACGTGGATTCCGCGGTGATCCGGTTGGACGTCCGGGAACAAAAGCCCGTGTCCCCAGTCAGCGAGAAGATGTTTTTCGCGACGATCCGGGCAGGCTTCGGCCAGCGGCGCAAGACCCTGCTGAATGCCCTGACGGGGACGGCCGGCCTGTCAAAGGACGCGGTACGGCTGGCGCTGGCGCAGGCGGGCGTGGATCCGGTCCGGCGCGCCGAAACGCTGGGGCTGGCGGAATTCGCGGCCATTGCGGACGCGATCTGCGCGGCCGCGCAAGGTTTGGCCGGGGGAGCAACAAGTACGACGGGGTAGACGGACATGGAAAACAAGCTTACGCAAATTATGATGAAAGCCCGGCTGTTCAGCGGCTTTAGCCCGGCTGACTGCGTGAAACTGCGGGAGGCCGCGAAATCGGAGCGCTTTACGCCGCGCGCGGGCGAAAGTTTTATGGACGAGGGCGCGCACGTTGATTTTTTCGCGATCTTAGTCAAGGGGCGGCTGCTGGGGGAACGCTATCACCGCGGGGGCGCCGTGGAGCTGGTGCAAATCTACACCGCAGGGGACCTGATCGGCCTTGAAGCCGTCTGCACGCCCGCGCGGCTGTGTCCGTTCCAGCTGCGCTGCGCCACGGACGCGGACCTGCTTTCCTTCCGGTATGACGACCTGATGCAGACAGGCGGCCTGCCTGAACCGCTGCGTGAACGCCTCCGCCTGAACATCATCCACATCCTGGCGAACGAAAACATTAAAAAGCTGCACAAGATCGACGTGCTGTACAAGCGTTCGCTGCGGGACCGCATCGGGGTCTTCCTGCAAAACATCAGGACGCGGACGGGCAGGGATGCCTTTCACATCCATATGGACAGGGAACAGTTCGCCCAGTTCCTCGGCGTGAACCGCAGCGCCCTGTCCCACGAACTCAGCCTGCTGCGCCAGGAGGGGCTGATTGATTTTAAAAAGGACTATTTTGAGCTGAAGCAGTGATTTAAAATCGTTACTATGCAGAGGTATTGTCCATCTGGGGGGTAGTCCCGCCGGGATGTCTCTTCGATGGGCGGATGTTTGAATAGAAATCTTAAAACATTTTTACAATTAACCGGATTATCTGGACTTTCCTCCCTGCTTCCGATAGAATAGGCGTATGAGTAAAACAAATCTGTTCACGAAACACCCGTCCGTCATCCGCGCCTTCATCGTCCTGCTGCTTTTGGGGCTGTTCATCGACGGCAACATCGTCACGTTCTCCCTTGTCTGCGTCATGGTGTTTTTGTTCATGACCGCGCGGGCGTTTATGACGCCGTCGAAAAAACGCGTGCGCTTTTTCCTCATCCTTGCCTATGCATTTTTGATGAGCGTCCAGCTCGCGTACTGCGCCATCGCGGTCTTCAGCGTGGATTCGCCTTTCATCGTCTTCTGCATCAAAAAGATCTTCGCCACGCTGCTGATCTTGTTCCCATACGGGCTTGAACGTCTATTTACGATACGCAATTATACGCACTTCTACGTGCCCTCGGCGCAGGAGCTGTCCATGTACACGTTCCATGAAATAAAGGAAAACACGGAACGGATCCGGGAAACCCTTGAGCAGCTGAACAAGTCCGGGCGGGTCCTTTCGCCGGAAAATCTGAGCACCCTGATCAGCGACCTCCCCCGCCACGATTCGTTCCGCTACATCAACAACGGGAACCTGACGGAGGAATATTTCGCCCTCGCCGAAGAGAGCTTTTCCGACCCGCACGTCTACATCGTCATTTCAAACACGGGCAGCCCCGCCAGCGAAATGATCTCGCTTTTTACCGGCAAACAGTACAACCATGTTTCGCTCGCCTTCGACGACACGCTGAAAACCATTATCAGCTACAACGGCGGCGAAAAGCTGTACCCGCCGGGCATGAACCGCGAAATGCTTGAATATTTCAACAAAAAAGAGGATTCTTCCATCATGGTGTACCGGATCCGGGCGGGCCGGGAGCAGAAAAAACGGATCGTTGACAAGGTCCGGGAGATCAACCGGGAGGGCAGCGCCTACAACCTGATCGGCCTTGTCACCAAGCATTCGCACAAGCCCAACATCATGTTCTGCTCCCAGTTCGTCTACAAAATGCTGAAATACGCGGGTCTCGCCTACTTTAACAAAAAAGAGACGGAAATCCGCCCGACGGACTTCGTGGAGCTGGATTACCGCCGCCAGCTGGAGTTCGTGTACGAACTGCGGCTGAACACCTAACCCGGTTTCTGCAAGAAACCGATTCGAGGAACTTTTGATTCGATTTTCTGCAAGTAGGTAGTAATGGGACCCTTATAGGGTCCCGCCAGTTCATACCACCACTTGAAGTGGTGGTACGGTGATTCAGCGTGAGGAGTTTAACGGGAGACGAGTATAACCCGGTTTCTGGAGAAGTGGGCCGCGCAAAGGAGGTCTTGCCACATGGACAGACGGCAATTTTGGGACATCGTGGACAATGCGAAAGATCCGGATAACGACCGGGCATCGGAACGGTTTTTTGTGGCGCTGCGGCAGCTCCCGGCAGAAGACGCCGCGCAGTTCGGGCACTACCTGAATTTGTACGCGGAACTGGCGCAGGAAATTCCGGCTGCCTACGTCGCCTGCGCAGTGATGAATTTTACCGCCACGGACGACGCGCTGCTCTATTTTTGCCTGTGGCTGGCGGCACGGGGCGAAAACGTCTTTTTTGACGCGCTCGCATGCCCGGACGCCCTGGCGGCCTTGCCGAAAGCGGAAACCGCGGAATTTGAAATGCTGGCGGGCGTCGCCCGCGCCGTCCTGGAGGAACGGGGCGACGACGCGGACCGGGTCTTCGCCGGGCATCCTCTCTCCAAAGCCCAGCGCGGAGAAGCGGAAGCCGAGTTCGCGGGCTATGACCGCGTTTGGCCGGAAGACGAAAGCGGCATGGACGCGCTGGCTTTGAAGCTGGCCCCTGCGCTGGCGGAAAAATACGGCTTCGCGGGCGCGGCATCTGTGCCGCCCTCGGATCCGTTGGCCCTGAAACAGGCGTTGCTGGAGAAAATAGACTGGCTGAATCCCGGCATGGCGGCAAACATGCAGACGATCGCCTCGATGGACGCGGCGGACCTGGAAGCCTTTATCAAGGAGCAGGAAGAAGCTGCCCGGCGGGCGCCGGCCGTCCCGGCGGATCCGGAGGCGGCAGAACGCTTCGGCAGGGCGCAAAAAGAAACCCGTCTGCGGGAGCTGGCAGCCGAAGCAGCAAACGACCCCTCCGGCTATATGCAAATCGGGCCGTTTACAGGCGGGCTTGCCTTGGTCATCGGCCCCAGCCGGAAAATGGGCTTCGTAAACAAAGAAGGGACATTGGTGGTTCCTCTCCTTTATGACGAACTCGGCGACTTTTCCGCAGGGCTCTGTTCCGCCGCCAAAGGCGGAAAATGGGGCTTCCTTGACAAAAATGGCGGGATTGCGGTTGCGTTTGTCTATGACGAAATAGGCCGGCATGGTTTTCAGGGAGGCCTTGCCGCCGTCCGGCAAGGCGCTTTTTGGGGCGCCGTCGATAAAAAAGGCGCGCCGGCGGTTCCCTGCCTGTACGACGACGTCTCGATATTTTGCGAAGGCTTCGCTTCTGTGCGCAAAGCGGGGAAATACGCTTTGATTGACAAAAGCGGCGTGCTGCGAACCGATTTCATCTATGACCGCGGCGCGCTGTACCTGAACGGGCGGGCGGTATTCACCCGTGACGGGAAGCAGGGGATTCTGGACGAAAACTGCCGGGAAATCCTGCCGCCGGTTTACACGCAAGTGGAAAGCTTTTTCGAGTACGGCTACGCCCTGGTGATAAATTATGACCGGGAGAATCCGGGCGGCGAGCCGCGAAAAATGGGCTTTATCGACCGGCAGGGCACCGTGATCGTGCCTGTTATCTACGAAAACATCTTCCAGCGGGACCGGCACCCGGAAAAAAACACGGGGCTGATAAACGGAGAATGGGTTCCGCTTGACATGGGCAAATTCGCGACGGAGAAGCCTAAAGGCTCCGGGTAAAAAATCCCCCAGCCTTACATCCCATAAATTTGACTTTTCATCCAAATCGTGCTATATTTTAGGTATTGCGCCGATAACGAAACCCTGGCCGTGCGGGCTTTGCCCACCCGGCACTCCGGATGTAGGCCCGTCGGGCCTACGGAATAACGCTGGAGCCGCGACTTTTTTCCCGCCAAGCTTCGTTGGCGGAACCCGTTGGCGCCGCCGGCATCAGCGGTTCCGGCCGGCCGCGCCGCTGCACCCTGAAACGAAAGAAAGGGACGGATGAAATGGCAAACAAAAACATTCCTTACAAAATCAACCTCGAAGAGAGCGACATCCCCCAGGCGTGGTACAATGTCCGCGCCGACATGAAAACGCAGCACCGCCCCATCCTGCATCCGGGGACGCTGCAGCCCGTGGTCCCGGACGACCTGCGCCCCGTATTCTGCGACGAGCTGGTGGCGCAGGAATTGGACGACAAGAACAGGTTCATTGAAATCCCGCAGCCCGTGCGGAACTTCTATAAAATGTACCGCCCCGCCCCGCTGGTCCGCGCCTATTTCCTCGAAAAAGAGCTGGACACCCCCGCCAAGATCTATTACAAATACGAGGGGGGCAACACCTCCGGCAGCCATAAGCTGAATTCCTCCATCGCGCAGGCCTATTACGCAAAAGAACAGGGTCTCAAGGGCGTCACCACGGAGACCGGCGCGGGACAGTGGGGCACCGCCCTTTCCATGGCGTGCGGCTACTTCGGGCTGGACTGCAGGGTCTACATGGTCAAGGTATCCGCGGAGCAGAAGCCCTACCGCAAGGCCGTGATGGAGACCTACGGCGCCACCGTCACCGCCTCCCCCTCCGACACCACCAACATCGGAAAGAAGATCCTGTCGGAAAACCCGGACACGACGGGCAGCCTCGGATGCGCCATCTCGGAAGCGGTCGAAGCGGCCGTGAGCACGGAGGGCTACCGCTACGTGCTGGGCAGCGTCCTGAACCAGGTGCTGATCCACCAGTCCGTCGTAGGGCTGGAGGCAAAGGCCGCCATGGAAAAATACGGCGAATACCCGGATATCGTAATCGGCTGCGCGGGCGGCGGTTCCAACCTCGGCGGCCTGATGGCGCCTTTCATGGGCGACAGGCTGGCAGGCAAGGCTTCCCCCTATTTCATCGCGGTGGAGCCGGCGTCCTGCCCCTCCCTGACGCGCGGGCGCTTCGCCTACGACTTTTGCGACACGGGCAAGGTCACGCCGCTGGCAAAGATGTATACGCTCGGTTCCTCCTTCATCCCCGCCTCCAACCATGCGGGTGGCCTGCGCTACCACGGCATGAGCCCCATCCTTTCGCAGCTCTACCACGACGGCTATCTTGACGAAGCCCGCGCGGTCGGCCAGCTGAGCGTGTTCGACGCGGCAAAGACCTTCGCCCGCGTGGAAGGGCTGCTGCCCGCGCCGGAGTCGGCCCACGCAATCCGCGCCGCCATCGACGAAGCCCTGAAATGCAAAGAAAGCGGCGAAGCCAAGACCATCCTCTTCGGCCTGACCGGGACGGGTTACTTTGACCTGAGCGCATATATGCAGTACAACGACGGCACGATGGAAGATTACGTCCCGACGGACGAAGACCTGCAACGCGGCTTCGACGGGCTGCCGGACCTCCCGGGCGTGGAATAGCCCCGGCCGCGCACCCGTCCCCGTCGTTGCGAGCGCAGCGAAGCAATCCAGCGCCCGTGGATTGCTTCGCGTTGCTCGCAATGACGAATGGGATTATGTTACCAATATATTTCTAATCGTCACATTTTATTTACATTGTTGCCAAACCGTGATAAAATTCTTAAAAAAGAGGACTTTTATTGCCGTTTTTGATTCCTATAATATAAATCCGCGACATCTGCGGATTTCGCGGGAAGGCGCATGTATGAAAAATTTGAAGATGTCCGCCAAATTGACCGTCAGCTTTCTCATCGTGACGCTTTTGACGGCCGTGGTGGGCATTGTCGGCATCAGCGTGGTCGTCGTGGAGCACAACAACATCCAGCTGCTGAACCGGCGCATGACCATGGGGGCCAACTGTTCCCGCATGATGCGCAACATCCACCAGCAGCGGGCGGCTTACAGCAACGCCGCCCTGTTCCTTGAGATGGGCGAAAAAAACGCGAGCCTGCAGTCCTTGGACACGATTGACGAGCTGGACGACATCTTTTATGAATACGCGGACCTGCTGGAGGACATGCTGATCCTGCAGGCCAGCCGGGACTATCTGGATATTGTGGCGGCAAGCTATGCCGAATACGCGGTGAGCCGCGACCGTTTTCTGGAACTGCTCCATGACCCGGACGTGTCCATGCAGTCCATGTCGCCCGCCTTCATCGAACTGTCGGCGCGCGCGGACGCCCTGATGGATGCCGGCATGGATTTCACGGATCATCTTGACGGCCTGACCAATGCGCAGGAAGTGGATTCCCAGCGCGTGACCCGCGCCGTCATCGTGACCTTGGTCCTTGCCATGATGATCGCCATGTGCGTCTCCCTGCTGCTCGGCAATTACGTCGCGGACATCATCGCGCGCCCCATCGACGCCTGCGTCAGGCGCATCAAGCTGATATTGGACCACGGCGACCTGCACTCCCCCGTGGAGGTGTTCGATTCACGGGATGAAACCGGCGTCCTGTCAAAAACCATGCGTGACCTCATCGAAAACATCGGCAACATAGTCGGCGAACAGTCCCACGCATTAGGCGCCATGGCGGACGGCGACTACATCCAGGAGCTTCGTGCCGTGTACAGGGGGGATTTTGAACCCATCGGAGTCTCCAACAGGCACCTGCAGGACGCGCTGCTGACCAGCCGGAAAGAGATTCTGGCGGCCACCCGCCGGGCGATGGAAACGGAGCTTCAGACACGGGCGGCGCAGGCCGCGTCGGACGCGAAAAGCACTTTCCTCGCCACCATGAGCCATGAGATCCGCACGCCCATGAACGCCATCATCGGCATGAGCGAGCTGATCCGCACCGACAACATGGACGGCGAGCAGCTTGATTTTTTCAACGACATCAAGAAAATGTCCCGCGTGCTTCTGGCCATCCTCAACGACATCCTGGATTTCTCCAAGATCGAGGCGGGGAAGATGGAGCTGGCGCCCGTCCATTTCGACCTGCTGGACTTATACGACAACATGACGTCCTTAAACGCTTTCATGGCGAAAAACAAGGGTTTGGAGTTCCGGAGCAATTTTGACACGGACGTGCGGCGCATCCTCTACGCCGACGACGTGCGCATCCGGCAGGTCATCACGAACATCCTGAACAACGCCATCAAATACACGCACGCCGGCTTCGTGGACTTCCAGGTAAAACGGCACGTCGAAAAAGGGACGGAATATACCGCTTTTGTCGTGGTGGACAGCGGCGTGGGCATTGAGAAAAACAACCTCTCCAAGCTGTTCGACGCCTTTGAGCAGTTTGACACGCGGAAGAACTACGGCATTGTCGGTACGGGGCTGGGGCTGTCCATCGCGAAGCGGCTCGTCGAACTGATGCACGGCAAAATCACCGTGAGCAGCGAATACGGAAAGGGCTCCGTCTTCACCGTCCTGCTGCCGCTCCCGGAAGGGGATCCCGACGAGATAAAACGGGACGACCATCTGAACCGCGTCATTGTCCATGACCGCGTGAACGTCCTGGTGGTGGACGACAACCCCATCAACGTCAAGGTGGCGCTCATCTATCTGGCAAAGCACAACATTCAGGCGGATTCCGCCGAGAGCGGCGCTTTCGCCTCTGAAAAAGCGCGCGAAAAGAAATACCATATGATCTTCATCGACCACATGATGCCTGAAATGGACGGGCTTGAGACCACCGCCCGCATCCGCGCGCTGGACGCGTGGGACGGATGGTACCGGGAGGCTCCCGTCATCGCGCTTTCCGCCAACGTCATATCGGGGGCGCGGGAGCTTTTCCTCGCAAACGGCATGAACGACTTCCTCGCGAAGCCGATTGACGCCAACGACCTCAACAAGATTCTCGCGAAATGGCTGCCGCCGGACATGATATACCAGATGCCCGAACTGCCGCTGAAAGATATTTTACAGGAGGCGTACCCCTTCTTCCTTTCCGCGGCGGATACCGAAGAAGACGCTGCGCTGCTCGACCGCGAAGAGGGGATTTCCAATTCGGCGGACAGCGAAACCCTGTACCTGCAGCTGCTTGCGGATTTTCATGTCAGCCACGGCAACGACCTTGCGAAGATCAGCGCGGCGCTGAAATCCGCGGATTACAAAACGGCGCACAGGCTTGCGCACACCCTGAAAAGCACGTCGGCGCTCATCGGCGCGAAACGGCTCAGCCGCGCGGCGCTGGCGGTGGAAAAAACCCTGCATGAGAACCAGGCCGTCCCGTCGGAACGGCTTTGGAGCGTTCTGGAACAGGCATTTCTCGCGACGTCCGCCGTGCTTGCGGGTTTCGTTCCCAAGCTTGCGGACGTCGTGCCCAGCGCGGGCAGCTTGGACAAAACGAAAGCGCTCGCCTTTATCAAAAAGCTGGAGCCCCTGCTCCGGACAAGCGACACGGGCAGCATGCGCCTGTTGGACGACATACGGGAAATCCTCGCGCCGGCCGGGGACGAGTACCAGGAACTGATCACTCTGATCGAAGATTTTGAATTTATGAAAGCGGCAGAAATATTGAACCTCATCCATGAAAAAATCGTTGCCTGAGTTGCCTGAAAGGAGGCTTCCGCCCTATGAGTACAATTTCTAAGCACACGATCCTTGTCGTAGATGACGAAAAAGCCAACCTCGCTGTCCTGAACCAGATTTTATCGCCGGAATATGGTGTTTTTACGGCGAAATCCGGCACGACCGCCATCCAGATAGCGGAGGAGCTGCGGCCTGACCTGGTTCTTTTGGACATCGTGCTGCCGGACATAAACGGCTTTGACGTGCTCTCGCAGCTCAAGGCGAACCCGAACACCCGCACCATCCCCGTGATCTTCATAACGGGGCTGGGCAGCGACAGCGACGAAGAAAAAGGGCTTCTTCTCGGCGCGGTGGATTACATCAAAAAGCCGTTCAAACATACGATTGTCAAGGCGCGGGTCCGCACCCACATGGACATCGTGCAGCAAGTCCGCGCCATTGAGCGGCTCGGCCTGACCGATTCGCTGACGGGCCTTCCGAACCGGCGCAGCTTCGACGACCGCGTTGAAATGGAATGGCGCCGCGCCATCCGGGAACGGAAAACCATTTCCCTGCTGATGCTGGACCTGGATAATTTCAAGAGTTACAACGACACCTACGGACACCCCCAGGGGGACATCCTGCTGAAAAAGGTCTCCGGCATTTTTGCGACGGTCGCCAAGCGCCCCGCCGACCTGCCCGCCAGGGTGGGCGGCGAGGAATTTGCCATACTGCTGCCGGATACCGGGCTGGATTCCGCCCTTTCGCTCGCCGAAAGCGTGCGCGCGGACGTGGAGAGCCTGCGGGTGCCCGCGGACGACGGGAACGCGGCCACCTCCATGACCATCAGCATCGGCGTCATTTCGGCGGCGCCCATAGAGGACAGCCCCCTGAAGGATTTCCTTTCCATCGCGGACAAAAATCTCTACGCCGCGAAGAAAGCCGGGAAGAACCGGGTGTTTCCGCAAGGCGCAGCCTGAGATCGCTGGGGGGGCCGGGTAATTAAATATCGCTTGACAGCTTTCCTCCCGGACTGTATGATAATAAGTGTCCGACCCATGGGTCGGCGTGAAATTTCGGGCTTTTTTGCCTGTCGCGGCAAGCTGCGCAGGGGGGATGAAAGGTGAATGGGAATAAAAATGAAAAAAAAATTTTTAGGCGTAATTTTGACCTTAGTGTTATTTTTGGGATGCGGAACGGTTTTTGCCGCAGAAGCGGAAGCCCCGGCTGAACCTGCGCCCGCGGTCATCGTTCCGAACATGAATTTTACGGGCGAAGCGATCTCCCTCTCCCTTGAAGACGCCGTCGCGCGCATCACCAGCGCGGGGCCGGGCTACGAAAGCGCCCTGCTGGCAAAAGAAACCTTGGACGCCCAGGCGAAAGGACAGGAAGACCTCTGGGCGGCATGGCGCGCTGCCAGCAACGCGATGATGGGCGTCCCTTCTTCGGCCCTGACCGCAACCATCAACCCGACAAAAACCGTGGAAGCGAAGATCGTGAAGATCACGCGCCCCTACTTAGTCGATCAGGCGGTCATCGGTTTCGAAATCGACCTCAACAACCTGATCTATGACACGACGAAGGTCTACCACTCCGTTTTGCAGGCGGCGGAGCTCCTGCGGATTTCCCAGGACAACCTGCAGGTCCAGAAGGACATTCTTTCGAACACCAACAAAAAATTTGAACTGGGCGTCGTGTCCAAGATGGACGTGCTTTCCGCGGAAAGCGCCGTCCAGGAGGCGGCTGTCCGGGTAAACACGGCGGAAAGCAACCTGAAATCCGCGAAAATGAGCTTTAACATGCAGTTGGACTACCCGCTTATGCAGAACGTGGTCCTTACGGATTCCCTTGAAATGGCGGTAACAGGCCCCATCGACCTGGCCTCTTCCGTCAAAGCGGCGCTCGCGACGCGCAACGAGCTGAACCAGCTCGCCTACCGTCTGGAGTCCACGAACATCACGCTGGAAAGCAAGTTCAATTCTTCCCGCTATTCGGCAGATTACCTTACGGCGGCGTTGGACGTCAAACAGACGGAAAAATTGCTGAAAGACGCGAAGACCGGCATCGAACTGGAGATCCGTTCCAAATATATGAGCATCCAGAACCTCACCGATGAGATCGCGGCGGCGAAGAAGACGGTCGCCAACGCGCAGGAGGGCTACCGTCTGGCGGATCTCTCCTATACCGCCGGGGTGAGCACCCTCGTGGACGTGCAGAACACGCAGCTTGCCTCCTACCAGGCGCAGCTCGGCCTGGCTTCCAAGACGCTGGAGTACAACCTCGCGGTCAGCGATTTCACCATAGCGACCGGCTACGGCAAAGGCGCGGCGAAGTAGTACCCTCTGGATTGCTTCGCTTCGCTCGCAACGACAGGACAGGATACACACAGCGGCAGGGTTCGCCCGTCCTGCCGCGGCGGCGTTATCCGTCCGGTATGTCGGGTTTGCCTTTCGAAGAGACATGTACGGCAGCAAAGCTGCCCGCAAAAGGTTCGCTTAGCTATTTCATGCCTACGGCAAGAAATAGAGCGAGACCATTTCCCGGCGGGACTGCCCCCCCCAGATGGACAAGACCTCTGAATCGTAGCATACCAACGGCAGGACAATGTATAAAACCTTCGTAAAACGGCTCCTTGATATCCTTCTTTCGCTGCTCGCGCTGATCCCCCTCTCGCCGGTTTTTTTGGTTCTGTGGATCCGGGTGCGGCAGGAGCTGGGCCGCCCGGCCCTCTTCCGGCAGGAACGTCCGGGGAAAGACGGCCGGATCTTCACGATGTACAAATTCCGCAGCATGACGGACGAAACGGACGCAAACGGGACGCCGCTGCCGGACGCGGAGCGCCTCCCGCCTTTCGGCGCCATGCTCCGGCGCACGTCCTTGGACGAACTGCCGGAGCTGTTCAACGTGCTGCGCGGCGAAATGAGCCTCATAGGCCCGCGTCCGCTGCTTGTCAGATACCTGCCCCTGTATTCGGCGGAGCAGGCAAGGCGCCACGAAGTAAAGCCGGGACTCACCGGCTGGGCGCAGGTCCACGGGCGCAACGCCCTCCGCTGGGAGGACAAATTCCGGCACGACGTCTGGTACGCGGACCACCTGTCCGCGGGCTTGGACCTGCGGATTTTCATAAAAACGGTCCGGGCCGTCCTGAAACGGGAGGGCGTCTCCCAGGACGGGCAGGCCACAATGGAGGAATTCACGGGAAAATGACGGATATTTTATGCATATACGGCTGCGGCGGCCTGGGGAAAGAGGTACTGGACACCTACAACGGGCTTCCCTCCGCCGGCGAAGCGGCCTTTGTGGACGACGGTCCCGCAGCGGGGCAAAACATCCTTGGAACCCCCGTGTATGCCTATGAACACATCTTACAGCTGCACAGGGCGGGCCGGCGGAGGCCCGTTTTTGTCGTCGGGCTCGGCGAACCCCGGATCCGGGCGCGCCTGTACGAAAAAATCCTCTCGGACGGTTTTGCCTGCGCGAACGTCGTCGGGCGTTCGGCCGAAATTTCCCCCTTTGCCTCGGTGGAGCCGGGCGTGGTCATACAGCCGCAGTGCATCGTTCCCCATGGCGCCGTCATAGGCTTCGGCTGTTTCCTGAACTACCAGGTTGTCACCGGCCACGATACAAGCATTGGCAGGTGCTGCGTCCTGAGCCCCAAGGCAAACCTAGGCGGGAACGTGCAAATAGGGGAGAACTGCTATGTCGGGAGCAGCGCCGTCATCCGCAACGACGTCAAAATCGGAAAGAACGTCATCATCGGCATGGGTGCCGTCGTTCTGGACGACGTCCCGGACGACGCCGTCATGGTAGGCAACCCCGCCCGCATGCTGCGGAAAAACAAGGACGGTGTGGTGTTTGGATAGAAAAAAAGAAATCCCTCTCAGCGTACCCAACTTAGATCCGGAGATTGCGGACAATTTACGAAAATGCGTGGAAAGCGGCTGGGTTTCTACCGGCGGCCCTTTCATTGCGGAATTTGAACGATCGGTGGCGGATTATGCCAGCGTCCCGGACGCCGTGGCCTGCCAGAGCGGCACGGCGGGGCTGCATACCGCGCTGCGCGTCCTCGGCGTCGGTCCTTTGGATGAAGTGATCGTCCCGACGCTGACCTTCATCGCGGCGGTGAACCCCGTGCGCTACCAGTTCGCCGAGCCGGTTTTCATGGACTGCGACGGGAGTTTTTGCTTGGACCCGGAAAAATTGGAGCTGTTTTGCAAGCAGGCTTGCGTTCTCGAAGAACGGGGCCGCCGCAAAGTTCTGGTCAACAAGGCCAGCGGCCGGCGGGTCGCCGCCGTCATCGTCGTACATGTGTTCGGCAACCTGGCTGACATGGAGCGCATCATGGAAATCGCGCGGCGCTATCATCTGTGCGTCTTGGAAGACGCCACGGAGGCCCTTGGCAGCTTTTATGCGAGCGGAAGATATAAGGGGCGGCACGCGGGAACCATCGGCGACATGGGCGTTTTTTCGTTCAACGCCAACAAGATCATCACCACGGGGGGCGGCGGCATGATCCTCGCCGGCGGCAAAAACAAGAAGAGCCTCGGCCGTCTGGAAGAATCGCGCTACCTGACCACCACCGCGCGGGACGACGCCCTGCGCTTCGTCCACGGCGACGCCGGTTATAACTACCGGATGCTGAACATACAGGCGGCTATCGGCGTCAGCCAGATCCGGCAAATCGAACATTTTGTGGCCGTCAAAAAACGGAACTATGACGCTTACGCGGAACGCTTGTGCGCCTTGGGCGTCAAGGGCGTCCGTCTCCTGCCGTTCCGCCCCGGAACGCGCTGCAACCATTGGTTTTACCCCTTTGAAATCGATGAGGCGGTTTTTGGCCGTTCGCGGGATGATCTCATGGAAGCGCTGATCCAGGCGGGGATACAGTGCCGCCCGGTCTGGCGCCTGTGCCATCTGCAGAAGCCCTACAGCAAAGCGCGGCGCTTCCATATCACGAAAGCGCCGCACTTCGAAAAGAATATTTTGAACCTGCCCTGCTCCACGAACCTCACAATCCAGGAAATCGATGTTATCTGCGCGGAGATACGAAAACAGCAGGTTACTATTTAGAGGTTTTGTCCGTCTGGGGGGCAGTCCCGCCGGGAAATGGTCTCGCTCTATTTCTTGCCGTAGGCATGAAATAGCTAAGCGAACCTTTTGCGGGCAGCTTTGCTGCCGTACATGTCTCTTCGAAAGGCAAGCCCGACATACCACCCTTTCTTGGGCGGATGTTTGAATAGCAACAACAGCAGCCGGATTGAAAGGGATCCCGTGCTCCTTACGATGACGGTGGCACGTCGGGCATCACATCCTCCGTCATTGCGAGCGCAGCGAAGCAATCCAGAGCTCTGGGTTGCTTCGTCACTTCGTTCCTCGCAAAGACAGGGCTCCTCGCAAAGAGGGTTGCGCCCGTCCTGCGGCGGCGATCGAACAGAACCGCCGCCGCGCATGCCATGCCTGCCAAGAGGAAGAACGCCATCAGCAGGATCCAGCCTAAGAAACCTATGTCAAAACCGTCCGGATAAACCGCGCCCGTCTGCGGCAAGCTGCCGAGGGGCGGCGCGTACTCTTCAAACACCCACATTTCCTGCGGGTCGTCCCAGCGCCATTCGCCCAAGGGCGTGCCGTCGTCTCCGATCTCAATGAACGTCCCGTTTGCCCCCGCGACCAAGCCGTGACCCTCCACGGTGGGCCTCGGCGGAACCGAAGAGTCCGAACCGCCGGAGATGTAGCCTCCGTCCGTGCCGCCGGTGTTGTTCCCGTTGCCCGTTGTGTCGCTGTCGTCGCCGTCCGTGCCGCCGCCGTTGTTGCCGCCGCCCGTTGTGTCGCCGTCGTCATCGCCGCCGCCCGGCGTGACGCCGGTGCCTCCGCCGCCGTCGCCATCGCCGCCCGTGGAGGGGTCAGACACCACCGTGACGCGGACCGTGGTGGCGGCGTCCTCCGAGAGGCTCGCCGCGAAGGTCGCCGTGTATTCGCCCAGCACCGCCGCTATCGTATGCGACGCCAGCTTTACGCCCGTGGCGTGCATGCCGGGGTTGATCCATGCCTCTGCGTCCGTCAGGCGGATCAGCTCCGCTTCCGTTATGTTCCGCGCCTGGGAAACCGTGATCCGGATGTTGTTCGCGCCCACCGTGAACCAGTTCGCATCGCCGCCGTTGCCGTCGTTGTCATCGTCGCCGTCGCCGCCGTCGCCCGGCACGATGTCAAACCCGCCGCCGGAATCCACGCTGTCCTTGACCTTTGCCGTGAGCGTGTGCCGCACCGAGGTTTTGTCCGCCGGCACAAGGACAGGGTAATAGGTGCCCGCCGCCGCCGTGTAGCCGCCTTCGTCCAGAACCGCTATTTTGTCCTGCGTCAGCTCCGTCAGGGGCTTCGTAAGCCAGAGGCGGGGGCTGGATTCGCTGATGATCTGCGCACTTCTGCCCGCCGCCGCGGCCACGTCGCCCGTGCTGATGACGAAGTTCTCGCCGCTCAGGATGTAGCCCCTGATGTTTCCGCCGTCGTCGCCTTTCAAGTCGTCGTCCACGGTGACGGTGCCGTCGTCCTCGACCACCACCACGGTTTCTGTCGATGTGTTGCCGTCCGAATCCGTGACTTCATATTCCACTTCGTACACGGGTTCGCCGGAGCCTCCGCCGCCCGTGCCGACCGTGACGTCATCCGTCAGGTCCCCGTCCTCCGGGTCGCTCGCCGACGGTTTGTCAGGCGTCCCTCCCGGCGGCACGATGACCACCGGGGGCGTGACCAGTTCCGGGGAACCGCCCGCCGTGATGTATACCTTGACGTTCACATATGTGCCGCCGGCCAAGCCGAACGTGCCGAAGGCGCCGGGTATGCCGGAGCTGAAGTCCGGCGGGTCTGCCTCCGCGTAGAACGTCAGTCTTTGCGGGGCGCTTCCCACCGCGCCTTTCACCAGCGGGCCGTCCGGGTAGTAGACTTTCACCGTTGCCGCGTTGAAATCAGACAGTTTCCAAGCCTGTGCGCTGCCCGCGCTGATCAGCAGGGCATCGTCCGCAAGCCCGGTGAGCGCGTCAAACTGCGAAGGACGCAGGCGGATGTCGTTGGCGCCGATGCCGTAATACTCCGCAGGCGTTCCGCCGCCGGAGCCGCCGCCGTCGCCCGGTTTCGGATCCGTGCCGTTGTCCGTGTAATCGCTGGCCGTGACCAACGCCTGAATGGTCTTGACTACGGCAGGCTTCTGCGAAACCCGGAGCACGGGGCTGTAGGTGGCAGGCTCCGGGCCGTAGCCGGCTTCGCTCTGCACCGATGCCGTCGCCGGGTCGCCCAAGAGGTTCCACGCCTTGGCGCGGGATTCCGCCAGGATCTGGGCAGGCCTGCCTGCCGCCGCCGCGACGCCGCTTGCGGCTTTCACGAAATTATGCGCCGAAATGACATAGTAGTTTGTCAGGTCTTCCGCATCTCCCGGATCCCATACCTCGTCGTCTTCGCTGTCGTTGTCAAAGTCGTCGTCCTCCAGGTCCACGTCCGGATCCAGCGTGAAGCTGCCGTCGTTCACGATGACGACCCGCCGCCCGTAAGCCGGGTTGTTGTCGCTGTCGCGGACTTCGTAGCGCAGAATGTACACGCCCGGCACGTCCGTGTCAAGGTCGTCGTAGACGATTTCCACGCTGGCCGCGTCGAGAGCCGAGTCCGCGTCGGTGACGTCCACGCCCGCCATCTTCTTAGCCCTGCTCCACGCGGGGGAGAACACGGGGACGACCACAACGCGCGGGCTGACGGTCAGCACCGGCGCCGCGCCTATCACCGCCAGGACCTCTGCGTCAACCGTCACCTCGGTGCCCGGCTCTTCCGACACGGCGAAGGTCGCGTAGTAGGCGCCCGAAGAACCTGTTGTTCCGGGCGTGGTATCCAAGTAATGCGCGCTGACCGTGACGTCCGCCGGACGCAGGCTCTCTTTGTCCCAGGCCTGCGCTTTGGCGTCGGAGAAGTCTATCAGGTCGGACCAGGTGCCGTAGTCTTTCATGTACTGGACCTGGTTTTGGTTGATCTCGAAGTTGTTGGCCGCGATGAAATACTTCATGCCTTCAACTAAGTGGTCGGCATCTATGACCAAGGCCGAGATCTTTTTGACCGGCTCCGTGCTGCTCCCGGCGATGCCGATTTCTATTCCCTCATGGAGAACCGATGTGGTGTCAGGCGTGGTGATGCTGGCGTAGGGCGGGGTCCCCAGGGTTTTCGCCACCGCGCCGATCTCCCTGACCGTGCCCGCGTCCCAGGCTTCCGCCTTGGATTTCGCCTTGATCTGCGCTTTCAGGTTGGCGTCGTTCGCCAGCGCATCGCCGCTGTTTTCCACGGCCGCCACTTCGTTAGACAGGATGACGAAGCTGCCCGCTTTCAGGATGTAGCCGTTTTCTTCGTACACGGTGCCCTGGACCGTTCCCGTCCTGACTTTCGGCGTTATGTCCGCGTCGTCTGACGGTATGCCGTAGGGGAGCGTGAATTTCACGTCGTACACGCCCTTTTGCGCCTGCATGGCGTTCGCGTCCACGGTCAGCGCGTCCCGCAGGGCAGACACGGGCGTGCCCGAAGCCGATTTCTTATATACCTGCACGTTCGCCAGCGTCTTATAGTCGCCGTCCGTCAGGCCCTCGACCGCGTTCGCGTTCACCGAGAAAGGATGGCCCGTGATGATGATGCCGTCGGGGCTTCCTTCCGGGTCTACGTAGATGACTTCATCATATACGAAGGCCGTGACGCTGCCCTTGCGGTCGCTGCTCGGAGGTGCGCTTGCCGGTGTGCCGTTTGGCAGGGCGAAGATCACCGCATAGTCCGCGCCGGCCGTTGCCGGCGGCGACGATGGATCCGTGGAAACGGTCAGGGCGGCCGTCAAGTCATCGCCCGTGTTCTTGTCCGTCGCTTTTACATGGGCGCGCGTCTTATACGCGGCGTCATTCAGGCCCGCCACGTCCTTGGCTTCCACCCAGAAGTTGCGCCCCGTGATGACCACGTATTCATCCTCGTAAATGACGTCATCTTCGCCAAGGCCGCCGTCGTCCACGTACTCATATGTGCCGTCGTTTATGATGACGGCACGGGTTTTCTCCGTCGTGTTTCCGTCGCTGTCCGTGACCGCGTATTTCAGGGCGTAGACGCCTACGTTTTCCGCCGCCGCCTCTGCTTCCTGCGCCGGGAGGCCATCAGGCAAGGCGCCGATTGCGCCGGGTGCCGCCCCCGTGCCGATGGCGACAAATTCCGTAAGGTCGCCGTCTTCTTCGTCGCGGGCGCTGATGCCTCTTCTGTAGTCGATGATTTCACCCACCGTGACTTCCAAGGGCTGCATGTCCAAGGTCGGGCGTTTGCCGTTGTCCACGGTGATGGTCACGCGCACTTTCAGGTCCGGGGCATCCTCTACGTAGAACGTGGCGTAGTATACGCCCTTTGTGACCTCCCCGTTTGTCAGCGTGAGGGTGTGGCTGTCCAACTTCACCGTGGCGGGATCCCACTCCCTGCGTTCCCAGGCTTCCGCTTTCGCCAGGCCGATCAGGGCGGCTTCGGCATCGGCATAGTCGGTTTCGTCATATTCGAACGGGCTGTTGTCGTAGATTGCCTTTGCAACGAGTCCGGTGATCCGGATGTTGTTCGCGGCGATTACATAGTCTGATTTTTCGCCGGGGGTGCCGCCCTCTTCTTCGTCCTCCAGGTTGTCCCTGTCAATGACGCAGGCGATGATCCCTTTGTATTTGCTGATGTCTGCCTGCGGCGCTATATCAATGGGATAGTCTTCATATCCGGTTGTTTCGTTGACTTCGTTTGTATAGCTGGGGTCGCCGAGCAGCGCCACCGGGGTCTCCGGGCTGCCCGACGGGCTTGCCCAGATTTTAGCGCCGGACTTCTCTATGATCTGCGCGTTCCGCCCGCCCTCCGGCGCCACGTCTTTCAGCAGGATCGCAAAGTTTTTCGCGTAGATGATGTAGGGCGGGGTGATCTCAATGTCATCTATGTCGCCCACCACGAAGAGCGTGGATGCCGTGACGGTGTTGCCGTCGTTGTCCGTGACGGAGTAGGTCACCGGGTACACGTCCACGGTGTCCACGTCCACGCCGCCCGTGCCGTCTTGGGTGCCGCTGTATGTGATCGCAGCAGTAATGGCGTCGTTACCGTCTTCCGCGTCCGTTGCCGATGCATAATCCAGAACGTTAAAGTTCTCCTTGCCAAGGTCTATCGGGATGACGGGGAGGACTTCCAGCACCGGGGCGGCGCCGTTCGTGACGGTGATGACGATTTCTGCGGTCAGTGAGGCGTCGTCGTCTACCGCGAATATCGCAGAATATGTGCCTGCTGTGTTTGTGTTTCCCAGAGTAAGCGTCGTAGAATAGACAGACAGATTCGCAGGGCTCATATCCACGCGCTTCCATGCCTCTGCGCCCGCCTTTTCTATGAGCGCGGCGTTATCAGCCAGCACATCGCTCGGCGTAATGGAGAAATCCTTGGCGGATATGATGTAGTAGTCGTTTCCTTCAATCACTGTATAGTCGTCGCTAAGGACCGCCGCTTTAATTGTCCTTGTTACCTGCGGCGCGTCTTTGACGATGATTTCTATTGAATAGGGTGGATCGTCGGCAGGGGTGGGCTGGTAGCCGCCGGCATCCTTCACTTCCGCAAGGTCGGAACTCAGCGGGGCGCCGGTTATGCTCCACACCTTGGCGCCGGATTTATCCAGGATCTGCGGATCCCTGCCGGCGCCGGCGGCGACGTCTTTCACATTTATCGCGAAGCCTTTCGCCTGGAGGATGTAACCGCCCGGCGGGTTGGAGGGATCTATCGGAAGTTCGGGGTCTTCGGGATCCGGGACTTCGGGATCCTGCCATACGACGAAGGAGCCGTCGTTGAGGATGATGGCGCGGTTTCTTGTGGTTGTGTTTCCGTCGCTGTCGGTGACGCTGTATGCCATCGAGTAGGCGCCGGGGGTGGTGGTGTAATCGTCCACGACCGGAAGGGCGTCCGGGGTCACCGCGGACGGGTCGAACGTGACGGCCGCAAGGAGCGTCACCGAATCGTCTTTGTCGTCCGTTACCTCCACGCCTTCCATATATTTGGCGCGGGTCATTTGCACCGGGCCGCCGCTTATGTCCACGTTCAGCGGGGGCAGGCGCAGGACCGGGGCGGATCCGTCGCTGACGGTGATGACGGGTTTCGCTTCCGGCGGATTGTTCGGCGCGAAGTCGCTGAAACCGAACACCGCTTCGTAATCACCCAGCGCAGCCGCGATGCTGTGGCTCCTGAGCTCCACGGTGGAATTATACGTCGCCACAGTAAGCGTATTCGTTTCCCATCTGAAGCCCTGCGCGCCTGTCAAATATATCAGGCCGGATTGGGCGGTGGCGGCATCCTGACCCGCGTAGGTCGTGGCGGCGGTCGTATTGATGCTCGCGTTGTTCGCCGCGATGATGTAGGTGTAATCGGGCGATCCCGGAACCGTGATTTCATCTATCACGTCCTTGTTGATGACTAACGCCCCGATGGTGCGCACAGGGTCATTGCCGGCTGCCACGCCTATTTTAAGGCTGTTATATAACTTGTACTCTGCGTTTACGCTGCCATATTCCTCCGGATCTCCCAGGCTCTTCACCACGGAGTCTATCTGGCTCACCTGTCCGTCGCTTACGACCCACGCCCGCGCTTTGGACAGCTCCAGAACCTGCTGCTCCTTCGCGTCGGTGCCTGTCGGCACGTCCGCCTTGCGCACCGTGAAATTCTTCGCCTGCACAATGTACTGCGGATCTGCCTCGCCCGGCGTTCCGGGGCCGACCACGATGGTTCCGTCGTTCACCACCACGACCCGCGTCCGATCCGCCGAAACGGCGCCTGCGGTGTCCGTATAGGTGTAACGCAATATGTATACATCTGCAACACTCGTGTCCACGTTGCCGGTTATGGTTAATGTGCCAGGGTATGAGCTGGACCAGTCCGTGATTGTGGTTTGGCTTCCGACGTAGCTTGTCGCCGTGACGCCGGTCTTCTTTTCCGTGTCGCCATAGGCGTCGTCCACGCTGATCACAACGGGGCTTGTCACCGCCAGCTCCGGCGCCTTCCCGCCGGTTACGCGCACTATGATCGGCAATCTCATGGCTTGCGTCGCCGTGTCTGCGTCCACCGCAGCCGGGACTTTGAACCGCGCCGCTTTGTCGCCGGTGGCCGCCGTGACGCTATGATCCGCAAGCTCCGCGGCCGCGCTGAAATTCACGTCGGAACGCTTGTACACCGTCGCCCTGGAATCCGCCAGAAGCCTGTTTTCCAGGGTTCCGCCCGATATCAAGCTCTCAACGGTTCCAATGTCATACTGGAGGTGGTTCGCGGCTATGATGTAGTCGCCTGTTGAAACCAGCACCACGTCCCTGGGCAGCACCCGGACCTTGGCAGTGGCGGTGTATTCAAGCGGCGTTCCCACCAAGGAGAACACGACCGTATAGACGCCCTCCGCCGACAGGAAGTTTGAGCTGTTCACCTTGACGGGGAAATCCACGCCGGATGCGACTTCGCTGTAATTCCAGCCCTTTGCCTCCAACAGGGTTTTCAGCCATGCGTCTTTTTCCTGTGTCGGGAGCGCGTCAAATTCCTTGGCTTTGTCATAGCCGATGATCGCGTCCTTCGCGCTGATGGAGTAGTCCGAGGCCGTCACGGTGATGAACGGCGCGGCCTGGAAGGTCGCGTCGTGGAAGCTCTCCGCCGTCAGCGGGTTCTCGTTTTTCAGCGGGCTCGGCTGGCCGCTCACCTGGACCCGCGCATCCGACAGGACGACGTGGATCTTGTCCCCGGCTGCCAGTTCGTAGCCCTCCGGGAAGGTGTAGGTCCACTCGCCGCTTGCCCCGGTGATGCCGGTCAGGACGGCTGTCCCGCCTATGATTTCGGCCGCCGCCCCGCCGCCGTTCGGCGTCTTGTAGACTTTCAGGGCGTCCGCGGTCAGACGGTTATTATTGTAGGCGCCTGCCATCAGGGACCAGGTGCCGGAAAGGCCGGTTCCGAAAGTGTACAGCACCGTGTCCGATATGACCGCGGGCTGCGGCGGCGTGTTGTCCAAGACGGTCACCGCGCCCGGCAGATCCGTGAGGACATGCACCTTGCGCACAGCCGTCCCGCGCCAGGCTTCGGTGATTTGATATTGCTTGTCCGGCACCGCGAAAGCCCCCAGAGGGACGTCGAACACGCCTTCCTTCGTATCGGACTGGTCCGCGTAGAGGCTCGCGCTGATTTTGGTCGGCACTGTCCATGTGTTCGCCGTGCCGGCTTCACTCACTTTCACATAGACTTCGTCCGTGAAAGCCGCGCGCCAGACAGTCGTAACTGCGCCGGTTTCGATGTCGATTTCGTAGGCTTCCGGCACTTCCGCGTAGCCGTAGAGATGCTGATCCGTGTTATAGGGCACCTTGAAGCCCGTGATTCTGGGCGGCGCGTTGTTGCCGCTCATGCGGGAATAGGCGCTTGCGCCGATCTTGGCAGAGCTTAGGCTGCTCGCGTTCGTCAGCCCGTAATAGGCGTTGAAATCCGCTTTGAGGGCTGCGGCGTCGGAGCCCGCGCTGCTTGTATTTATATCGTATACATTCTTGAAGTCCGTTCCCGTCAGTATGTATTCATCCAGCATGTCCCATGATTTGGTGGGGTCGCCTTCCGTGTCCGTGCCTGACTGCCAGACGTCCAGATCGGAATTTTTGACGTCGATATAGGAACCCGTGGACGTCACGTCGAAGACCAGTCCGCCGCCCGGGCGCCTGTTCTGGAAATTGTAGTACAGGGGGTTGTCCGCCGTAAAGGTGAAATTGCTCCCGGTTTTGATTATGCCGTAGCTTTTTGAGCCGGTCCGCCCTTCGGCGATGAATATGGTGTCCGGCCCGATGTCCACCGAGCCGTAGGTGTTGTAGGTCGCTTCAATGGCAAGCCCCTTGGGAGCGAGCAGCTCTATCGCGGATCCCTCGCCTGCGATTTTAAACGCGAAATGGTTCGCGTCGTACTGGATGGCGGCGTTGGCGGAGTTGCCGGAATTTCCGTAGTCGCCGTAGCCTTCGTTTTTAATGAAGACCTTGCCGCCGCCGCTGACGTCAAAATCGTTGTACTGGCCGGCGCCGAAGCGGATGGCCGGCGACCTGTGCGTGTCGGCGCTGCCTTTCCGTACCTTTAGCACCGCGTTGTCGGAAACCTTGAAGAGCTGCCCGCCTTCCAGACGGAAGCGCAGCACGGCGGCATAGCTGTTGCTGCCTGATCTCGAATAGACGTCTAACAGCGTATTTTCGCCCGTCAGGTCAAACTTGCCGTTTTTAATCTGCATGATGAATGCCGGCTGGGCGCCGTTGCTGCTCACCAAGAACTGGGCGCCGCCTGAAATTTCGATGGTTCCGCCGTCCCCGGGCGTGCTTGCGGACGGCGCGGCGGTTGTACGCGTGGCGGTTCCTTCCCCGCCCGCTATGGATATGACGCCGCCCGCGTTTAACGTCCCGCTTCCCATGCCGCTGGCGGTCAGCACCGTTCCCGCCCCAGCCACGCGGACCTTGGGTATGTTGTAAGAATTTTCACCGTTTATGAAGAGAGCCTGGGTCGTGCCGCTGTAGAGGGTGACTTTCGCGCCCCCCTCCACGGTAAATTCCGTGGGGAATGCCGTGCTGCCCGATGTGGTCGGATGAAGCTGGATGGTCGTGTCATAGGATCGCAGCGTGGCCTGCGAGCCCGGCAGGAAATGTACATGCTGCGCGTAGACTATGTTTGTGAACGAGGTCACCCGTGTTTCCGTCCCGCTGAAATTGACGGTGCCGTTGTCCACGCGGACCAGGCCAAACGATGGGGCGCCGGATCCGGCTATTGTCGCGCCATCGCTTACTTGCGGATAGCTTTGTATGTTTTCAAGGTTGACTGTCCATTTATCTTTTGCGACGGCTGTGCTGCCGTACACGAAGTAACTTGACGCGATGCCTTTCACGCCCATGTCTTTCACGGTCAGTGTTCTTTGGGCGGCGGGGTTGTAGAGACGGATGACGTAAGTGGCGCCTCCGCCGCTGAAATCAAGCGTATAGCCGTGTCCGTTGATCACGAGGTCCCTGTCTAATCTCGCACCTGCCGAATCTTCCGTCAGATACAGCGTTGAGCTTCCCCGCGCGATGTCGTTCTTGAAGCTGATGATTTTCACGTCGGCGCTGCGGATGGCGGCGCGCAGCTCGGTCCATGTGCTTACTTCGACTTCGCCTTCGGCGAGCAGTTCCAGCCCCAGCAGCTGCAGGAGTTCTTCCGGCGCGAGTTCTTCTTCCTCGATGAGTTCTTCTTCCTCTTCGGGGAGGTCTAACGCTTCTTCGTCTTCGTCAGCCGGGGGAAGGGCGGGTTCGCCGTCGCCGGTTCCTTCGTTTTCTTCGGATTCTTCGTCAGCCGAGGGGAGGGCGGGTTCGCCGTCTTCGGATTCTTCGTCCGCAGGGGGGAGGGCGGGTTCGCCGTCGCCGGCCCCTTTGTTTTCTTCGGTTTCTTCGTCAGCCGGGGGAAGGGCGCCGGCGTCTGTGCCGTCTTCGGTTTCTTCGTCAGCCGGGGGGAGGGCGGGTTCGCCGTCGTCTTCGGATTCTTCGTCAGCTGGAGGAATGGCACCGGCATCTGTGCCGTCTTCGGATTCTCCGTCAGCCGGGGGAAGGGCGCCGGTGTCTGTGCCGTCTTCGGTTTCTTCGTCCAGCAGGGAAATGACAGGTTCGCCGCCGCCGGTTTCAGCGGGTTCGGTTCCGCCGCTGGATTTGCCGGTTCCTTCATCCGCCAAGGCGGAGACGTATTCGCCGCCGGAAACCGGCTCGTCCGCGAACACGACGCCCACGGGCGAGAACAGGCTGGCGATCATGCCTAATGTCAGAAGCAGGGCAATGGGCCGCCTGCCGGGGTTCGTTCTGATCATCCTTGCAGTTTCAGTTTTCATTTTGCACGTCCTTTCTGCTCTTTTGGATAATAGTGCATTATTATATATAAAATCGCATTTTTTTACGCAAAATCCCAGCGCATTTTATTTTTGCACGGTATCATTATCGCACATTTTTTTAAAAAATACCACTATTTTTGTGTTTTTTATCACTATTTTTTTAATTTAATTCATTTTTTGTCTTATTTATAACATTTTTTTCAAATCAATCACATGCTATGACGGGCGATTTTTACCCGAATCCCCCCGCCAACGGTTGAATTTCCGCCCGATAGACAAAATCCCGCCCCGCCCGGACGCGATTTTATTTGTGTTGTATTTATACGCACATCGATTTACTTTTTCATTACATATGAAAAAATCCGCCAAAACTGCGGATTCTTTTCAGGCTTGAATTTTGCCGCCGGAGGGCAGGGGCGTTAGATTTTTTTGCCGGGCGGCAAAAAAATGCTGAGACCAAAAGCTGGGTGCCGATTGGGGCGTAAGGCATCCTCTGCCGTAGCGACCCTCTGTGCTCCTCTTGACTTTTTATGTTGCTTTGCTATAATGAAAACAGGAAAGCGAGGGATTTACGTATGGAATTTATGGATTTGATTCAGAAACGGCAGAGCGTCCGGCGTTATGCGGACGGCGACGTACCCGTAGGCGACATCGAAAAAATGATCGAAGCCGCGCGGATTGCGCCTTCGGCGAAAAACCTGCAGAACTGGCATTTCATCGCCATTAAAAATAAGACCCTGATCCAGAAGGTCGCCGACGCCACCTTGCGCGCAAATGAGAAAATTGCCGTCAAAATGGACGCCGTTGACCCAAGCAAGGCCGACAGGTTCCGGAAATTCGCCAAGAACTTCACCGTGTTTTTCAAAGACGCGCCCCTGCTCATCGTCGTCATGTCAGAGCAATACGACCCGTCAGGCTATCATGAAATGCGCCTGGTCGGGATGGACGCCGATTATCTGATCCACGAAAAAAACCCCGGCATGCAAAGCTTAGGCGCCGCCGTGGAGCATCTTTACCTGCGCGCCATCGAGCTGGGCTACGGCGTCTGCTGGCTTACAAGCGCCAATTACGCGGACGATGAAATTGAAGCGCTTATGAAAGAAGAAGCGGGCTTTGACAAGCCCGGATATTTTATGGCGGCGCTCCTTTCTGTCGGCGTGACGGAGGGCGAGCCCAAAAGCCCGCCGAAAAAAGAACGCTCCGCCGTTCTGACCGTCGTGGAGTAGGCGGCGGTTTACGCCTTGCCGAATTCGCAGACAGGCCAGGTACAGACCGCGCATTTTCTGCAAAGGCCGCCATGTGCCAGCTTTTTTATGTCGCGCTTCGTGAGCCGCTCCCCCGCAAGGATGCGCGGCAGGATCAGGTCAAAAATGCTGACGTTGCTGTACATTACGCAGCCGGGCAGTCCCACGACCGGGACGTCGCCCATGTACGCCAGCAGGAACATGGCACCGGGAAGCACCGGCGCCCCGTAGCTGACAATCTCCCCGCCCGCCGCGCGGATGCCTGCGGGCGTCCTGTCGTCCGGATCCACGGACATCCCGCCCGTCACGCCGATCACCTCCGCGCCTTCTTCGATAAGCGTCCGTATGGCGTCCGCGATCATCCCCTCGTCGTCATCGGCGAAAATCTGCCGCAGGATGCTGCTGCCGAGCGCCGCGAACTTTTTATCCAGCGCCGGGCCGAACGCGTCTTTGATCTTCCCCGTGTAGATCTCGCTGCCCGTCGTCACGAGCCCCACTTTCATGTGCCGCAGCGGCAGAATCTCCGCGAGCGTGCCGCATTTGCACAGCGCTTCCGCCCCCGCCACCACCGATTCGCTGACATAAAGCGGTATGACGCGGGTGCCCGCCACCGTCTGCCCCGCTTTCACCGGCTGGTTTCCATGGATGCTCGCAAACATGATTTCATCTTGCTCTATCACCTGTGAAAGCAGCTCTGCGTCTATTTTTAAAAGTCCGTCATAGGCTGCGATAAGCTCTATTTTCCCCTCGCCAGGCGCTTCAAGGCGGATGCCTTTCCCGGCTGCCGCCGCGGCAATCCGCATGGCGGCCTCGTCCTCGTGGACGTCCGTTTCGTTTTTTTCCACCACATAGAGATGCTTTTTTCCCATGCTGATCAGCAGGGGGATATCCTCTTCCCGGACCACGTGCCCTTTTTTGAATTTCGCGCCTTTGAATTCACCCGGTATGATCTGCGTCAGATCATGCGCCAAAACCGTTCCCGCCGCGTCCTGAACCGCTATCTCCTTCATGATCCGCTCCTTCCGCTTCATACGCTGTTATATCCAGATGAAGGACGGCGCCGCGCGGGATTTTCATCTCCCATGCCGTCCGGGGATCCGCGCCGGAAAACTCCGCGAGAATCGTTTTGATGGTTCCGGCGTGGCTGACGATCAGGACGTCCCTGCCCGCCGGTTCGGCACTTACATCGAACATCGCTTTTAGGCTTTTAACCGCCCTGTAGCGCAAATCGTAGTAGTTTTCCCCGTCATGCCCGCTTTTCCACGTCAGCGGTTCCGCGCCGCGCCGCGCATATTCCTCCGGGTGCCGCTCTTTTATTTCGCGGATAAAACGACCGTCCCAGTCGCCGAGGTGCATTTCCCGCAGCCGTGCGTCCGTCTTTACGCAGACCGCCGCGCCATCCTCCGCGCACAGCCGCGCCGCGATGATTTCCGCCGTTTCCGCCGCCCGCTTCAAATCGCTGGAATATACCGCATCGACATGGACGCCGTGCCGCCGGACGAGGGTTTCCGCCGCCTCCGCCGCCTGCCGCCTGCCTTCTTCCGAAAGCGGCGCGTCCGTCTGTCCGAGAAATATTTTTTCCGCGTGTTTCCGGATCTCGCCGTGCCTGACCAAGAAAAGCCGCCCCGTAAATTTTTTCGGATCCTGCCGCCGCGCCTCGGCGTAGGCAAGCAGCTCCGCGTAGTTTTCCGGCGTGTCCATGTCCAGAACCGCGCCTTCGTCGTCCGTTTCTAAGCGGATCAGGTATTCTTCGTGCCGGTTTGTGACGGCTTTCAGCCCGCCCTCGCCGTCATGAGCCAGTATCTCCTGCGTGTATTGCGCCGGAATCAGCAGCGGATGCCCCTTTTTCCCCCTGTAACACGCCACGATGAAAGAAGCGGGGTGTTTTTCATGCGCCGCGAGCAGGGCTTTCACCGTACCGGCGGAAATGAGGGGGCAGTCCGCAGGCATCAGCAGACAGGCCGAACCGGCCGGCATTTTTCGGATTCCCGCCTGCACGGAGGCAAACATCCCCTTGGCGAAATCGCTGTTGAACGCTTCCCGCGCGCCCGCTTCCGCAATCTGTCCGGCAAGCCGTTCGCGCGCGTGGCCGGTCACGACCACGATGTCGCCTACGCCCGCCGACCGCAGCATGCGCAGCTGTATTTCCAAGGCAGACATCCCGCCGATCGAAAGCAGCGGCTTGAAACCGCCCATGCGCGACGAGTAGCCCGCAGCCAGGATGACGGCGGTCATCGTCCAGCCGCCATTATTATAGCACTTATCCACTTGCTTTTCCATCTTTCATGCGAAAAACCTGTTTCTCTTCAAACGCCTTCTTCAAAAAACGGCAGGGGCGAACGAATTCCGCCCCTGCCGTCTGTGCGCCTGCCGTTTTCCGGGCGCCCAAAACCAAAAATCACAGGACGGTAAAGCCGAATTTCTCAAACACGCCCCGCGCGTAACTGGTCTGCAGGAAGCTGAAAAACGCCGAGGCCGCGTCCTCGTTCTCGGAACCCGCGATCAGCGCGGCAGGGTAAACGATGGGATCATGGCTTTCTGCCGGCAAATCGCCGATGATCACGCCTGTTTTCATCGCCGCCGTGTCGGAGCGGTACACCAGCCCGCAGTCCGCGGCCCCGGTCTCCACGGCTTCCAGCGCCTGCTTGGAATCCAGGGCAAGAAGCAGCTTGCCCTGCACGCCGTCCCA
>JAITOE010000006.1 GCA_031290135.1 Eubacteriales Family XIII. Incertae Sedis bacterium | reverse complement strand
CGTTTTGCTGTCCGCGGGGCGCCTCCGCGCAAGGCGGTGCTTCCTGTAAATCTTGTGGATCTGTTCCAAATTGGGTTTTATTTCGCGCAGAAAGGCTATGGTGAAATCCCGGAAGCCTTGGCGGAATCGGAATTTTTCGGCTACGAGGCGGGCGCTTTCACCGGCTCCGTTTCCACGGGCAAAGCCGGGTATTTTGAACTCGCCAACAACGGGATCCTGTTTCTGGACGAAGTGGGGCTGCTCCCGGCCGGCATACAGGTGAAGCTGCTGCGGGTGCTGCAGGAAAACCAGTTTTTCCGGATCGGCGGCATAAAGCAGATCGACGTGAACGTGCGCGTCGTCTGTGCCAGCAACGTGAGCCTCAAGGAGCTTGTCAAAGAGGGGAAATTCCGGGAAGACCTGTATTACCGCCTGAACATATGCGAAATCGCGATACCGCCGCTGCGGGAACGTCCGGAAGACATTTCTTGTTTAGCGGAGCATTTTCTGGGAAAATATAATGATATGTACCATCAGGCGAAACACTTCGACCGGAGGGCGCTGGACGTCATGCTGGCCTACGGATGGCCGGGAAACGTGCGTGAACTGGAAAACACGGTTCACAGGACGCTGATCGGAAGCCGGGGAGATATAATAGAAGAAAGCGTGGTCCACAGGGCGCTCAGCCAAAACCCGCGTGACGCGGAACCCTCCCCGGACCGCCAAATGGCGGATGAACACGGATACGGGCTGGAGTACATTATGATGAATTACGAAAGGCGTTTTATCGAAGACGCGTTGAAACGGTGGAAGAACACGCGGAAAGCCGCGGCGCATTTGGGCATCAGCCAGTCGCAGCTCATGCGGAAAAAGCAAAAATACAATATCGAGTCGTACCAAAACAAATAGCACCATTTTTCGGCATCAAAACCGGTTCAGATACCGGAAAATGAACCTATATCGCCATAACGTTGCCAGACGCGTCATTTTTAAAACCGCAAATTTCAGGGAACGCAGGCGGTTTTCGTCCAAAAAACGAATGGCATGGTTCTTGCTCAATAGGTGTATGGAGTGGAAATCATATGGATCCATTTCAAAAACCTTGAGGCGTTCCTACAAAGGGACGCGAATAAACACAGGGGGATCGCAGAAAAGGAGGGATTGTGAAATGAACGCTAATGAGGACAGCGGTCTGAAACGTGGGCTAAAGGTCAGACACGTAAGCATGATCGCAATCGGAGGAGCCATAGGGACCGGCTTGTTTGTCGCGGTTGGCGGCTCTTTGCATGAGGCAGGGCCGGGCGGCGCGCTTCTGGCATACGGCGCCATCGGAATCATGGTATTTTTCTTAATGACAAGCCTGGGGGAAATGTCTACCTATATGCCGGTCACGGGGTCTTTTGAGACATACGCCACAAAATTCGTGGATCCTGCGCTCGGTTTTGCCTTGGGTTGGAACTACTGGTACAACTGGGCGATCACCGTCGCCAGCGAGCTGGAAGCGGGCGTCCTGGTGCTCAAATTCTGGATGCCGAACATGGGCAACGGCGGGGTGATCTTCTGGAGCGCGCTTTTCCTGCTGCTGCTTTTCGCGCTGAACTATTTTTCGGTCAGCGCCTACGGCGAAAGCGAATTCTGGTTTGCCGGCATCAAAGTCATCACCATCATCGTATTCCTGATCATCGGCATCCTGATGATCTTAGGCATCTTGGGCGGGGAGTCCCCCGGCTTTGACAACTGGACCACGGAAGGCGCGCCTTTCCCAGGCGGTTTTGCGGCCATTATCAGCATCTTTATGATCGCTGGCTTTTCTTTCCAGGGGACGGAGCTTATCGGCATTACGGCAGGCGAGGTGGAGCATCCCGAAAAAAGCATACCCAGAGCCATCCGGACCGTCTTTGTCCGCATCGTCCTGTTCTACATCGGCGGCATCTTGGTCATCGGCTTCCTGCTCCCGTATACGGATCCGAACCTGCTGCATACAGGGGTGGAAAACATATCCGTAAGCCCGTTTACCCTGATATTCCAGCGCGCCGGCATATTGTCAGCCGCGACCATCATGAACGCGGTCATTCTCACGTCGGTGCTTTCCTGCGGAAATTCAGGCATGTACGCATCGACGCGCATGCTGTATTCGCTGGCGGTGGAGGGGAAAGCGCCCGCCATCTTCAAAAAAGTGAACAAAAGGGGCGTCCCCCTTCCGGCTCTCATCCTTACCGCGGTGATTGGCCTGGCGGCGTTCCTCGGTTCCGTCGTCGGCAGCGAAACCGTGTATCTGTGGTTGGTCAACGCGTCCGGCACGGCGGGCTTCATCGCGTGGCTCGGCATCGCAATCAGCCATTACCAGTTCCGGCGCGCCTTCCTGAAGCAAGGGCACAGCCTGGACGAATTGCAGTATAAGGCGAAATTCTATCCGTTCGGGCCCTTCTTCGCCATGGCGCTCTGCATCATCGTCATTGTCGGGCAGTTTTACGTCAACAACGACATCAGCTTCATGGGCTTCTTAGTGGCCTACATCGGCGCGGTGATGTTCGTCGCCATCTTCATCATTTACAAGGTCGTCAAGAAGACAAGGTTTGTCAAGCCGGAAGAAGCGGACCTGAGCCAGGGATTCGCGAAGTAAACCGCATTGCGGCAGAGAGCATAAGGGCAGTTTGGGAACACAGGGGGCGGCTGCGAAAGCGCCCTCTGTTTTTAAAAACGTTACTGTTATGAATCAATGTCATTTAGTTAAGCGGAAATGCATATAACATAATGAATGACCTCTAACAAAAATCCCATACCATACCTTTATAGACGCAAGTGAATCACTCAGGCATTCCATCGTCGCATCCAAGGCTACTCCCGGCTTGTCAGGGGCGCGGAAAAGAAAGTGTTCCTGATCGTGGACAACCTGAGCGTCCGCCGCGGCAAGCTCGTGCGGGAATGGCTCGCGGGGCGCACGGCGCAGATAGAGGTGTTCTATCTGCCCGCCTATTCGCCGGAATACAACCCCGACGAGTACCTGAACGGCAACCTGAAACGCGAAATGGCAAAAAAGGGGCGTCAAAAACCGTCGGCCAGCTTGAAAGCAAGGCGCGCGGGACGATGAAGAAGTTCCAGCGAAACCAAGCGCATGTCGCCAGTTACTTCAAGGCCAAGCATGTCAGGTATGCCGCAGGATGACGAATGAATTTCGTTTCGGGTTAACATGAAGCATCAGGCTCTCCAAGTTCAAAGATACTGCGGACGGCAAAAGTGATATTCTCCGCTCCGCGCTTAACCGTTTTGCGCCGACTAACGCGCAGCATACGCTCGCTCAAATCGGTGCAGAGAACGCGCGTCGCTTTGTCCGCCACTGCGAGGCTAATCGAGCCTGTTCCAGCAGCAACATCAAATACGTTCGCCCCTTGCGGTATATGCTCACGCACGGCTTTCAGCATTTGCGAATATGTCTGGCCGTTATTGCGCTGGGCAAAATCGTAAAACGGTGCGCAGAAATCCCAAAACGTCATAACGTATCTACTCTCCGATAATCTTCACAAGCACACGTTTATCGCGCATACCATCAAACTCGCCGTAGAAAATCTGCTCCCACGTCCCGAAGTCGAGCTTGCCGTTGGTGACGGCGACAATTACTTCGCGCCCCATCACGGTGCGTTTCAGGTGCGCGTCGGCGTTATCCTCATAGCCATTATGGTCGTACTGGTCGTAAGGCTTCTCCGGCGCGAGTTTTTCGAGCCAGCACTCGAAATCGCGGTGCAGACCGCTTTCGTTGTCGTTAATGAACACACTCGCCGTGATGTTCATCGCGTTCACGAGGCATAAACCCTCACGGATTCCGCTCTCGGCAAGCGCGGCTTCGACTTGGGTTGTGATGTTGACGTAGACACGGCGGGTCTCGGTGTGGAAATGCAATTCTTTGCGGTATGATTTCAACTATATATCCTCGCTTTCGTTGGGACAATCTAACCTATACACCTCGTGCGGCATTGTATTGCCCTGATAGATTTTCGTAGTTATGCCAGTCTTGTCAATCATCATATTGCGTCCCGCGTAAAAACAAGTTCTGAGTTATTATATCATAATCTGATTCGGGGCAGGCCTGCATTTTGCTCCACGCCACACCTCACGTCCTTCGTATTCGATGGCAATTATATTGGCATTTTGCTTTTGCTTGGGAACAGCGGAAGCTGGGGGAGCTGACGGATATTGTCCGTGGCGCAAGCCCTCGACCAATCAAAGACCCGAAGTGGTTCGATGATGAATCTGACATCGGTTGGCTACGCATTTCAGACGTGACTGAACAAGATGGGCGCGTTCATTTCCTTGAACAACGCATTTCAGAAGCAGGGCAAGAAAAGACCCGTGTACTAACTGAACCTCACCTACTTTTAAGCATAGCCGCAACAGTCGGAAAGCCTGTAATTAACCATGTTAAGACAGGTGTACACGATGGTTTCTTAATCTTTCAAAATCCAGATTTCGACCGTGAATTTATGTTCCAATGGTTAGAAATGTTCCGTCCTAAATGGTTAAAATACGGACAGCCAGGAAGTCAAGTAAACCTCAATTCGGACTTGGTTAAAGACAAGGATATTGTGGTGCCGGATATGGCAGAGCAAGCCCAAATCGGGCAGCTATTCGCCAACCTCGACCACCTCATCACCCTTCATCAGCGTGAGTTCATGTGTAACCTCAGAAACAACGATATTAGCTCAACCCAGACAAAGACCTCATAACTAACTCGACATCTTGATGTTCCAATTCGTGAATGATATGCAGATAGGAATGTGTCATAATAGGACTAACCAGCAAAACCCTTGCAAATAGGGGGTTGCCGCGTTAGTCCAATTTTTATGCCGCGAGGCAAATTCACGAAATGATGAAGGGAGACACAAAATTATGAGCATAACATACGCAGTCAGCAACCAAAAAGGCGGCTGCGGCAAGACCACTCTCTGCCTGAACCTCGGCGCGTCGCTGGCGAGGTCGGGGCATAAAGTCCTGATCGTTGACGCAGACCCGCAAGCGAACGCGACGATGGCGCTCGGCTGCCCGCAGCCAGACGAACTTCCCGTAACCCTGCCCCCCGTCATGAACGAGATTATCAGAACCAAAGGCAAGACTGACTCCGAGCTTCTCGCGAGACGCGAATACATACTGCGCGCACAGGGCATCGACTTTGTGCCGTCGAGCATTGAACTGGCGGAGACTGAAAACATCCTTGTAAACGCAATCAGCCGCGAGAATGTGCTGAAGAAATTCATCGCATACATTAAAGAGGGGTACGATTACGTCCTGCTGGACTGTATGCCGTCGCTGAA
>JAITOE010000219.1 GCA_031290135.1 Eubacteriales Family XIII. Incertae Sedis bacterium | reverse complement strand
CCGTCCGCGGAAAAACAGGCCACCCCCTCCACCAGCACGATCTTTTTTATGCCGCTCAGCGGCAGCGTTTCACAATGCGCGACCACGGCAGCCACATCGGTTTCCCCGCCGTCCAGACGGATAAAATCCAGCTCCCGCAGCGCCGGCGGGACGTATTTTTCAGCAATGGCGCCCGCCGCCCACTTTACGAGGAACTGTTCCCTGCCGAACAGCAAAAGCGCCGAAGGGAGCCGCCCCGCCGATAAATCGCCTCCTATCTTTCTGAATGCATGTTCTTCTTGTTTTCCGCCTGCCATGTACGCCTCTTTTCATTTGGAACTCCCTGCGGCGGCTATTCGCCGCAGGGGATCACCGTCCGCACGCCTATCCGCCCGATGGGATCACCGTCCTCACGCCGATCTCGCCGTCCTTGCCGATCCGAAACAGGATTGCGCCCGATTGATCGTTCCTAAATATCATTATACCCGATTTTTCGCATTTTTCAAGAACTGTCGGATGCGGATGCCCGAAAGTATTCGTCGCCCCCACCTGAAAAACCGCGGCCCGCGGCGCGACCGCCCGCAAAAATGCGTCGCCCGTGGAATACCGGCTGCCGTGATGCCCGACCTTCAGCAGGTCGCAGCGGAGCATCGCCTCATTGCCCCGCCACGCCGCTATCAGCGCGTCTTCCCCTTCGAAACCCAAATCGCCCGTCATGAGCGCAGACACGCCCCTGTACACCAATTTCATCAGCAGGCTGCTTTTGTTCTCGTCCTCTTCCGTCAGGATAAGCCGTTCGTAGGCGTCCTCGTCCTGTTTTTCGGGGAAAAGCACGTCCACGTACACGTCCTTTCCCAGCGTCAGGCGTTCGCCGGCGTATATGTACAGCAGGTCCGCCGGGTCCAGCCCGGTATCCCGCAGAATCTCTTCCTGCCGCAGCCGGTTCCCTTCGTAAACCGCCAATTTTTTGACCGGGAATTCATTCGCCAGTTCAACCAGTCCGAGGTAATGATCCGTATGCAGATGGGTGATGAGCGCGAGATCGATCTGTTTGACGCCGTTTTTCAGCAGATAGGGCAGCAGCACGTTCTTCCCCACGGAATAGGAAAGGCTGCCTCCGCTGTCTATCAGGATGTTTTTTCCGTCCGGCGTGCGGATATGCAGGCAGTCCCCCTGCCCCACGTCCACAAAAACCAGCGCGCTTCGGTCCCTCCCCAGCCCCGGCGCCGCCAGCGTCAGCGCCAGGCAGAACAGCAGAAGGACGGCGCGCGCGCCCAAGGCCCTTTTGTTTTTTCTGGCCCACGCGACCCGGAAGCTTTCCGATGAAAGCAGGAAAAAAAGCCCGTAATACAAAACCAAGGCACCCGGAAGCGGGCTGGTCACGGACATGTGTCCCCAGGGCAGCGCCGCCGCCCCGTCGTTCAGCGCCGTCATCATGTTGATGAGGATTTCCGCCGCGGACGCGCCCACGCCGAACGCCGTCTCGCTGACGTGCAAGAGAAACAGCAGCGCCGCCCCGATCGGGATGATCAGGTTCGCCAGAAAAATGACGGGGATGTTCAGTACGAAGGCAGACAGGGAAAAATAGTTGAAAACATAGGCCGTGTAGGGCGCCATGCCCGCCTGGATGGCAAAAAGAGGGAGCGCGCCCCGCAGGATCCGCCTGGGCGCTTCCATGCGCAAAACCTCTTTCGTCCCCGCATGGTTTCGCCCGGGTTTCCCGTGCTTTGCCTGCTGCTCTTCTTTCGTGGGCGCCACGTACCTGTCAAGGAACGGGATGGAAAAAGCCATGGTGAAGATGGCCAGAAAAGAAAGCTGGAAGCCCGTATGGAAGAGCTGCAGCGGGTTCCAGAGGAGCATGGCGCCCGCCGCCGCGCAGGCTCCCGTCAGCAGGTCGTAGCGCCGCCGGAGCAGCATGGCGACCACATGGGTGAGGATCATCACCGAAGCCCGCACGACGGAGGGGGCAAATTCCGCCATCGCGGCGTACAAAAGCAAGGTAAGGGCGACGATCAGGCTGGGAAACGGCCCCCTGCGGTTTCCCAGCAGCCGGATCACGCAGGCGTAGATGATCGCGACGTGAATTCCGCTTACGCTTAAAATATGCGCCGTCCCGTTTTTTTGAAATGCCTCATATAAGTCCTCGTCCATCAGGGATTTGTCGCCGAACAGCATGCCTGCCAAAATCCCGACGTTTTTCGCGTCCAAGTATTCCCGCAAACGTTCCAGCAGCGCGTATTTTAAGGAAGCCAGCCGGTTCAGGGCAAAACCCGCCGGCGAATAACGGCCGGGATTATTTACAGTAATATCATTATCGTTGCATGACAAGATGACGCGGATGTTCATGGTTTTCAGATACAGGCGATAATCGAAACATCCGGGGTTCCGTTTCGTCGCCGGCAGCGACACCCGGCCCCGCACCGTCACTTCCGCCCCGATCAGATCCGCAGGTTCCAAATCCGCGCCCGCAACGTTCACAAGGATCTTCCGGCTGCCTGAAACCGAAGGGCCGCCCCTCAGCGAAACCGTGACTTTATGGTAATCGGATTTTCCCGTCCATTCGTCTTCGGCCTCCGCTTCTTCTTGCGCCGCAAAGGGGGAGGCGGCGGGTTTCTTGGCCTGCACGGCGACCACCGTCCCCCGGATCTCCGCCAGGGCGCCTACCTGACCCTCTAAGGGGTCTTTCCTGTCCAATTGCGCCCCGCAATACAGGCCTCCCGCTATAAATACCGCCAAAAACAGGGGCGTCAGCCGCAGCCCCGGATGCAGCGCAAGCCCATATGTCCGGGTTTGGCGCCGGATATGAAAAAACAGGGCAAGGGCGGAGGCGCCCGGCAGGGCATACAGAATCGCCGCCGGTGAAAACAGGTATTCCATGCAGATCCCTGCCGCAAAAAATAAAAATGTCAGGCTCAATGGTCTTCTCATAGGTTAATATTACCATCGATTCCATTATTTGTCAACCGGCTTTTATGGGAGTTTTTTGTGCTTGGTTAAAAAGGCTCCGCTCGCAATGACGGAGGAGTACGCCCGCCCCCCGGCCGGGTGATTAGTCATACGGCAGCGAACGGTGCCCAAGCCCTATCACGACCTCGTTCAGGTGCAATAGGCCGATGCTCATGAAGATACAGACACTGAGATGTTCCTGGTGTCTGCAAATAGCGATTTTTCCCCCCACATTCAGTCCGGTGGCCTTCTGGATCACCTGCGTCATCGCCTCGCGGGCGGCGCCGGCGATTGCCCCGTCCTGTACGTGGTTCTCTTTTGTGAGCCCGTTTTTTCGGGAGACCGTAATGGCCCGTTCGATGATGACGTGGATCGAGTTGACCATATCCCCGCCCACGTCCACGGCGGCGCCCCGTATCCCTTTTTCAAGCAATGTCGCTATCAATTGTTCCTCTGTCTGACGGCTCCCGGTGATCGCCAGCCGAATGGCGGCTTTCGCTACATCCACACTGTCATACATAACGCTCTCCTTGTCTGCCGCGCAGGCGGCAATCCCTGAGCCTATTATACGGCGTTTCCATGCATTATTCAAGGGCTGCCGGCGCGTCTTTTTTTATGGCTTTTCTTACGAAAGACGGAACTTGCAGCCCGTTTTTTTCGTCCAATGAACGAGCAGGCGTTTTCGCGGGACATCTTTGGTAAGCACGGCAGACCCGGCATCGGGCGCGAAAACGCCGCTCAAAAACAACACGAGGTTCCGGGCTACGTAAAAATGGCATGGGTCCTCACTTTTTTGTAAAAACACTTTAAATTTTAAGCGGTCTTTGTTATAATAAAATAATAAACTGCAAACAAAACCAAACAGAGGCGTTATGGCTACGGACGACAAAAAAAACAAAACTGAAGAAAACGAAACCCAGGACATGGCGGATTATTTAAAGGCTTTTGATAAGATCAGCCGTGATTTTGAAAAACGCACGGCCAGGCCCAAGGAACAGCCTCCCGGCAGCGGTCTGCGTTTCTCCGAAAAAAACACGGCCGCCTCCGTCCCCATGCCGGCCCGTCCCGACGCAGGCATTTCCGTCCCCATGCCGGCCCGTCCCGGAGCAGGCGCGGCCCTGTCCATGGCTTCCGCCCAGACCAACGCCCCGGCCCGGAGCAACCGCGGCGGCGCACGTCCCGGCGGCAGCGCGGACAAGCATACAAAAAGAAAAAAAGACGGCAAGAAAAAGCACCGTTTCCACGTCGGACGCTTTATTTTCGTCGTCATCGTTTTATTGTTCATCGCAGGCGCCGTCAGCGGGGGCCTGTATGTCACGACCCTCCTCCGCAATGCCCCGCCCATCGACCCGGACGACATTTCTTCCATGCTGACGCAGAGCTCCACCCTTTACGACGACGCGGGGCAGGTCATAGACAACATTTACATGGGGGACGGCATGCGGACGAACATCCTTTACGGCGACATGCCGGAAAACCTCATCGACGCCTTCGTTGCCATTGAGGACAAGACGTTCTGGACGCACCACGGCTTCAACCTGATCCGGATCATGGGCGCCGTGCGCGAAAGCCTTTTCGGCGGCGGGAACATCAGCGGCACCAGCACTCTTACCCAGCAGCTCGCCCGCAATCTCTGGCTTCCGGACAGCATGCATGATTACGACCTGCGCCGTAAAATCCTGGAAGCCTATTATTCCATCCAGCTTGAAAACAAGCTGACCAAAGAACAGATCATCGAAGCGTACCTGAACACGATATCCATGGGCAACCGCTCCTTCGGGGTGCAGGCGGCCTCCCAGGCCTATTTCTCCAAGGACGTGCAGGAACTGACCCTGGCGGAATGTGCCGCGCTGGCCAGCCTCCCGAAAGCGCCCAGCAGATACGCCTTGGTGCAGACGATAAGCAGGGAAGACGTCGCGGCGGAGGATCCGAGACTGCTCGCGGTCGGCGACCGCTATGCCTACCTTTATAACGACGCGGTGGAAAGCCGGAAAGACTTGGTGCTGGAATCCATGCTGGCGCAAGACTACATCGACCAGCAGGAATATGACGAAGCCCTGGCGGTCAGCCTGCGCGATTCCGTCAAACCGCGCGTCGATATCGACAACACCGATTCCAATTATTTCGCCGACTATACCGTCAAACGGGTTTCCGCGGATCTGATGGCGCTCTATGACATCAGCGAAGACGAAGCGCTGAACCGGATCTACAACCGCGGTTACCGGATTTACACCACCATGAATTCCAGCATGCAAAGCATCATCGAAAACGAATTCTCCGACAACAGCAATTTCCCGGCCGTCGCCGGCCTGAAGAAAGACGCCGCCGGCAACATCCTCGCCGCCAACGGCAACATCCTTCTTTTCTCGTTCGACAATTTTTTCGACGCGGACGGCATTTTCACCCTGACGCCGGAGGAATACGAGGCGCAGCCTGACGGCAGCCTGAAGCTTCTGGCGGGGAAACGGCTGAATTTTTATGCGACGCAGGTGCAGGGCGCCACGGATTACAGCGTTGAATTTAAAGATTTATATCTCTTGGAAGATAAAACCTACTACATTATACGCGGCGGAACAATCCTGATCCCGCAGTCCTATAAAACAAGGGACGGCGACGGGAACCTCATCCTCAGCAGCGATTTCTTCACCAGCGATTTCTACACGGAAAACACCGGCAGTTTCCGTTTTCAGGATGCGGGCTTCGTCGTCGGGCCGGGCTGTTATTCCATGCGGCAGAGCGTGGTGCAGCCCCAGTCCGCCATGGTGGTCTTAGATTATAAGACCGGCAGCATCAAGGCGATGGTGGGCGGCAGGAATACCGAGGGCCGGCTTCTGTACAACCGCGCCGACAGCCCAAGGCAGCCCGGCTCCGCCATCAAGCCGATGGCGGTTTACGGCCCCGCCCTGCAAATGGGGGCTGACCTGGAGCCGGTCGTGGACGGCGATGCCAGCTACGGCAATTACTGGACGGCCTCCAGCGGCATCGTGGACGAAGCCATGACTTTCCAGGGCAACACCTGGCCCAAAAACTGGTACACCGGCTACCGCGGCATGCAGAGCCTGCGAAAATCCATAGAGCAGTCCGTCAACGTGAACGCCGTAAAAGTCCAGATCAACATCGGCCCGGAACGCTCCCTCCGCTTCCTGAAAAAGCTCGGTGTCACCACGGTGGTGGAAACGGGAGACGTCAACGACATGAACCCCGCCGCGCTGGCTTTGGGCGGCATGACCCACGGCATCTCGCCGCTGCAGATGGCGGCAGGCTACGGCGCCTTCGGAAACGAGGGGCTTTACGTGGAACCCCGCCCGTACAGCCATATCACAAACCGGCTCGGTGAAACCATCATCGCGCCTGAACCGTACAAGGATCAGGCCATGGACCAGGGCGTGGCTTTCCTGATCACGAACATCCTCCACTCCACCGTTACGAACGGGATCGCGAGCAGGGCGGCCATTCCCTCGCAGCCTGTCGCCGGAAAAACGGGCACTACGACGGAAAAATGCGACGCCTGGTTCGTCGGCTTCACGCCGCAGTATTCGGCGGCGCTCTGGATCGGCAACGACGTGAAATTGCAGCTGAACGAGGGATCGGGCGCGGCGACCCGTGTGTGGAGCAAGATCATGCAGCAGATCTGCGACGGAACCGAGCGGGGCGTTTTCCCGGCTGCGCCGTCGAACATCACCAGTTTGACGGTTGACGCCGTTTCCGGCCTCCTTCCTTCTTCACACAGTGCCACGCGTTCTGAATATTTCATCAAAGGAACAGAACCCACTGCGGTGGATACCTATAGTGCGCCATCCTATATCTGCCCCATCTCCGGGTATCTGGCTACGCCTTATTGTCCCGCCAGAGTGTTGTACAGCTTGGGCGAAGACGAGGAAAACCCGAACCCCCGGCCGCGCTACTACTGCCATCTGCATAACAACGCAACCGAGACCTATCCCGTTGATCCGGAGCAGACGACGAACCCGGATTTCAACTGGGACGGGATATTGCGGGACGACAGCTACTATGAAAACCTGAACCTTGAAGAAGACGGCACGGACGCCCCCTTCACCGAGGGGCTGCCTGAAGACGATGCTGCGGATGTCGGCATCGGTCCCTGGCCGAATCCAAGTACAACCGCGGACCCGTCTCCCCCGATTCCCGAAGTGCCGCCCGACGACGGCACTGGGGAATCCGGCCAAAACGCGGGACAGACGCAGGAAGACACCGAGGGCATGCCGGACTGGCTCAAACCAAGTTCCCAGAACTACTGACCGCTTTGCAGCAGGGCGGACGTACTCCCTCCGTCATTGCGAGCGGAGCGGCGGTGAACTCTTATCCGGCTAAAGCCGGAGAGTTCTCGCACGGCACCTAACCCCGTTTGCTGAGCAAACGGGGTTAGGTGCGCGAAGCAATCCACTGCACCGCAAAAGAAAAACCCCCTGGCCTACGCCGGGGGGTTTATTGTTCCTCACGCTTTTTCAGCGCACGCTGGATTCGTAAAGCGCGTCCGCATTCTCCCATTCATCGATGATCTGCGGGATGACCTTGTAGAGATCCCCCACAATCCCGTAATCCGCGACTTCGAATATCGGCGCATCCGGGTCTTTGTTGATCGCCACGATGATATCCGACGTCTGCATGCCCGCCAGATGCTGGATGGCGCCGGAAATGCCGCATGCGAAGTATATTTTCGGCTTCACCGTGGTTCCGGTCTGCCCGACCTGATGGGACTGCTCGATCCAGCCCGCGTCCACCGCAGCCCTGGAAGAGCCTACAACCCCGCCCACCTTGCTCGCGAACCTGCGGATCAGGTCGAAGCCTGAAGGATCCCCCAGGCCGCGCCCGCCGGAGCATATGATGTCCGCGTCCGTCAGGGAAACGATCTCCTTCGCGGATTTTACGATCTCGACGATCTTCGTCCTGATGTCGCTTTCAGAAAGAACCGGCTTTACCTGAACGACTTCGCCCGTTGCGCCCGGCACCTGCTCCCGCCGGGTCATGACGCCCGGCCGGACCGTGGACATCTGCGGCCGCGTCCTGGGACAAATGATGGTTGCCATCAGGTTGCCGCCAAAGGCAGGACGCGTCTGTTTCAGACCCTTGTCCTCCGAAGCCGGATCTAAGGTGGACGTATCCAGCGTCGTGTTCTTTTCCGCGTAGTCGATATAGCTGCTTACTTTTACGTCTAACCTCGTGCAGTCCGCCGTCAAGCCGGTATTCAGCCGCGCAGCCACTCTGGGCGCCAGATCCCTTCCTATGTGCGTGGCGCCAAAGAGCACGATTTCAGGCTTGTACTGGGTTACGGCGTCATACAAAACCTTTGTATAGCCGTCCGTTGTGAAATTCTTCAGCAAGGGATCGTCGATCAGATAAACCCCGTCCGCGCCGAACTCGAAACATTCCTGCTTCAGGGCTCCGACGCCTTCCCCGATAAGAACCGCGTAAACCTTCGTGTCGTCGCTGATCTCCCGCGCCAGCCTCCGGCCTTCTCCGATCAGCTCCAACGCCACGTTCATGAGTTTTCCGGCGCGCTGTTCCGCGTAGACCCAGACGTTTTTATAGGCGGAAAGATCCGCGGGGCCGCTTTCATCCTCCGTTTTCTCAATGGCGCTGAACTTACAGACCGCGATGCACTGGTTGCACGCCGTACATTTTTCGTTGATGACGGCCAGCTTCCCGTCCATGTCGATGGCGTCAAAGGGGCAGGCTTTGATGCAAAGCTTGCATCCCACGCATTTTTCTTTTATAACATTGATTGCCAATTCATACACCCCCTAAATCACATGTTTTGCTTTCAGATTGATAAGAAGCTTGTCCGCCAGTTCTTTGTCCGTATCCGCTTCGAGGATCACGCCCTTGCCTTTGGGCGCGGGCGTAAAAGAACGGAAAACGTTGGTTGGCGAAGCGTCAAGCCCGACTTCCTTGTCTACATCGACGCCCAGCTCTTTCGCGCCCCATGCGGGGATTTCCTTGCGTACCGCGCTGAAGATGCCGCCTATGGACATGTAGCGCGGCGTATTCAGTTCTTTGATGGCAGTCAGCATGCACGGCGTTTCTATCTTGATGAGTTCGTATCCGTCTTCTAAGGCACGTTTCACCGTGATGTGTTTCATGTCTTTTTCCAATTCGAATTCCGCCACATAGGTGACCTGCGGAATGCCCAATTTTTCAGCGATTTGCGGCCCGACCTGCGCGGTGTCGCCGTCTATTGCCTGCCGTCCCGCGAAAATCAGGTCATAGTCTTTCAGTTTTACAATGGCGGCGGCGATGGCGTTGGACGTCGCCCAGGTGTCCGATCCGCCGAGCGCGCGGTCTGAAAGCAGGATCCCTTCATCGGCGCCCATGGCAATGCATTCTATCAGCATGTCCCGCGCCTGGGGCGGCCCCATCGTAACCACGGTTATGTGCGTGTCCGGATACGCGTCCTTTATTTTCAGCGCTTCTTCCAGGGCATTCGCGTCGTCATGGTTCAGAATGCTGGGAACGCCCTCGCGGATCAGCGTTTTTTTTACGGGATCGATCTTGATTTCATTTGTGTCAGGTACCTGCTTTGCACAGACGATTATTTTAAAAGCCATTTTATAAAAACCCCCTCTCGGCCTGTTTTGTTGTTTTACTTTTTAAATACATCCGCCGATATGACCAACTTCTGAACTTCCGAGGTGCCTTCGTAAAGCTCCGTGATCTTGGCGTCCCGCATCATTCTTTCCACGGGGTAATCCTTCGTGTAGCCATAGCCGCCGTGGAGCTGCACCGCTTTCGTGGTCACGTACATGGCCGTTTCTGAGGCGAAAAGCTTCGCCATGGCGGCGGCGGGGCCGTAGGGCAGATGCTTGTCTTTCAGGTCGGCCGCCCTGTAAATCAAGAGGCGGGCAGCTTCGATCCGGGTTTTCATTTCAGCGATCTCAAACTGGAGCGGCTCCATCTGGGAAAGCTTTTTCCCAAACTGCTTCCGCGCCTTCATGTACTCCACCGTCACGTCAAAGGCGCCCTGCGCGATGCCCAGCGCCTGGGCGGCGATGCCGATGCGTCCGCCGTCCAGCGTACTCATCGCAACCTTAAAACCGTCTCCCACGCCGCCTAAGATGTTTTCTTTCGGAACCTTGCAGTTCTGGAAAACCAGCTCCGTGGTGGAAGAAGCGCACATGCCCATCTTTTCTTCCGTTTTCCCGATGGAAAAGCCTTCAAATCCTTTTTCCACGATAAAAGAGCTGATGCCCCTCGTGCCTTTTTTCTTGTCCGTCATGGCCATGACCACAAAGGTATCCGCGTAACCGCCGTTGGTGATGAACACCTTCGCCCCGTTGAGCAGCCAGTGATCCCCGTTGTCGTCCGCCCTTGTCTGCTGCCCTGCGGCGTCCGTGCCGGCATTCGGCTCCGTAAGGCCGAAAGCGCCTAATTTCTTTCCGCTGAGAAGATCCGGCAGGTATTTTTTCTTCTGTTCTTCCGTTCCCCATGCGAAAATGGGCCAGGCGCAAAGCGAGGTGTGGGCGGAGCAGATGACGCCCGTCGATGCGCAGCTGCGGGATAGTTCTTCAACTGTAATGGCATAGGAAATGTGGTCTCCCCCGGCGCCGCCCCATTCTTTCGGGAACGGTACGCCGAGCAGGCCGTAACGTGCCATCTTCTTCACCGTCTCTTCAGGGAATCTGTGTTCCTTGTCGATGTCGGCGGCAATCGGTTCCACTTCGGTTTCCGTGAAACTCCTCACCATTTTTCGTACAAACTCCTGTTCTTTTGTAAGCTGGAAGTCCATGCAAACGCCTCCTTATTCATCGCACAAAACCATTTTTTATTTGTCCATCTAATACCATTATGGTACTATTTGCTGTTGTTAGCTCTGTCTTTGCAGAGATTGTTAAAAAATTATCGATCTTCGATCCATTATTATTAAACTACAATTCCGGGCGTTTTGCAACTGTTTTTTATGGAATCGCTGAAATATGCAAATATGCGCGGCTCCTCTATATCATACCCGTAAAAATCCTCCGTAAACATCCCGAATTGCTAAGCGGACAAAAGGTGGACAAAAGGGGGACAAAAGGGGACGGTTCATGGGACAAAAGGGACGGTTCATTTGTCCTGTTTGCCTTTCCGCGCCCATCGTTTTTGAAATTTCTTACCATGTTTCTGACCTGTTTCTGACCTGTTTGTTACTATTCAGAGGATTCAGAGGTGTGTCCGTCTGGGGGGCAGTCCCGCCGGGATGTCTCTTCGAAAGGCCAACCCGACATACCGGGCGGATAGCATTAACTTCGCTCCACAGGGAACATGAGGGGAAGCTCTGTCGCTAACGGCGGCTAAGAAGTACGCCGTGGATGCCTCTTCTCCGAGAAATCCCGACGTGCCACCCTTTCTTGGGCGGATGTTTGAATAGTAACACCTGTTTCCTGTTCCTGATCTGTTTTCTGAAATTTCTGAAATTTCTTACCATGTTTTTTGAAATTTCTTACAATTTGTTCAAAATCAAAAATAAACAATAAACTTTTTGTAAGCGTCAAATACAGAGGTACCTACCCGCGCGCCCGCCCTTGCGGTAAAATGTAAGCGGGAGGTACTGCAATGCAAATAAACAAAAAATGCGTGTACTGCGGAGCGGATCTGCCG
>JAITOE010000154.1 GCA_031290135.1 Eubacteriales Family XIII. Incertae Sedis bacterium | reverse complement strand
AACGACTGCGTCATCGCCACCGGTACCAGCCTGCTCAACGCCTTTGACCGGCTTGAAGTGGCGGAATACAGCGCCAAAGCGGTCATCGCTTCCCGGGAACTGGGAGACATCGTCATGATAGACGGCAAGCAGGTAGCGGAGATAAACGAGGCCTTTCACCTGGCTTGACAGAAGGATATCAAATCAGGTAGTCTATAAAGAACGCGAGAGATTAGCTCATCTGGATAGAGCGTCAGCCTCCGGAGCTGAAGGTGGCACGTTCGAGTCGTGTATCTCTCAAACGTAATTGCGTATATTGCAAGGAATTAGCGACTGCGTGACTTGTTTTTTTAAAAATTAACAGTATTATGTAGACAGCTTGTAAGCCTGTCCATTTGTGTTAATTAGGGTTTATTGCCATGCTGTTTTTTGAATGCTTCCCCCAGGTAATTATCCGTTTCGGCGTTACTGGAATGCTATGGGCCGGCCCTATTGCCCGACCATCAGCGCCGCGAAGCGCCGCTCCAGAGATTCGCAAGGTTCGCGGCGCCCCTAAACCCGATGAACGGGTGTTCGCCGGGGGTTAGGAGTACGTCCGCGCTGGGGTTTGCTATCTGCATGCGCAAGTCGCGCCCAGCGGCGCGCAGGGCATCGCCGCTGGCCATGATAAGTTCGTTTTTACGTTCCGCGACGGTCCGCGCCCAGTCGTCCTCCGCAAAATACGGAATGTCGGCCGTGGCAAATTCGGGGCTGTCGCACCACAATGCGCCGATGCCTAACGACAGCTCGCTTTCGGCGTATCCGCGGATGCCATCCACGACGTCAACATGCCCGCCGAGCGTCAGTTTTGGGAGATTTTTTGACGTTGCGGACGAAACGGCGCGCCGCGCGGCACGGAGCTCGTTGTCAATGAAACCGCGGTCCGGCGAAAGCCCGGCCAGTTCGCCCGTCCGTTCAATCCAGGACACGGTTTGGTCCGTCCCGTAGGGACGTGCGAGGACATACGGCGTGCCGAAGCGTTCCGCGAGATGCTTCGCCGCCGCTTCCCCTTCGCGCCGGATCACGAGGTTGACGTGGGCGCTTCCCAGTTTTTCGATTTGCGTCACGGAAGTGTCCGATGTAAGCACGCATACGGCGGACATGCCGAACGCCCCCCGCATTATACGGACGGCTTCGGCCGCATCTGCTTCGTATGAAAAAATATCCGCACAGGAACCGATTATGTTATAGGACGGGACCTGCGTCCTTGCAAGATCAACAGGGAGAGTTTTTACGAGCGTCAAAAGCGCCTCCGCTACCCCTTTTGCCGTGCTCGCCTTGAAATTCCCCGCACCGAACGGTATCAGTTTTGTGCCGGAGAAATCAGGCTGGAGTTCTTTTGTTATCGCGGGCAAATCCGTCCCGATCATCTCCGGCAGGGACGAGGGAAGAAAAAATATGACCCTTGGCCTGTCCTGCCGGGCGATCCGGGCGGTGGCTGCCCTGATCCTGTCGATGCCGCCAAGCGCGATGTCCGTTTCGTCTATGTGCGTGGAGTACAGCTTGCAGGCATTTATCCCTGCCTTCGAGATCGCGCGCGCGGCGTAGTTCATATGTCCCATGCATCCGTATTCCAGCAGTACCGCGCCGCGGACCGGGCAAAGCGTCCATAACGTCCCCATCCGTCCCGAGGGGAGCGGTTTGAATTTATAAAGTCCCATTATCGTCTCCTACCTCCGGGTTGCCTGGGTTCTGCGGGCCGGGCTGCCGCGTTTTCTAGATATTTTAACAGCGAAACCGTCCGTTCGTAGCCTGGGAATCCGTTCATGCCGTCCGCTGACGAACCGCCTCCGCTGCCTCCTTGGCGTCCGTTGCCGCCGCCCTGGCCGCCGTGATGTCTGCTCCCGCCGCCCTGGCCGCCGTGGCGTCCGCCCCTGCGCTGTGCGCTGAGCAGAAAATTCGGGGCAAACCCGGCAAGGACCTGGCTGTCGGCTTCGCCGTTTATCATGTGGCAGACGGGCGGGTCAACGCCCTTTTGCGTGATGCGCGCCGCCCACTTCTTGTCCTGCGCGGAAAAATCCGACAAATCGAGAAGCAGCGGTACCATGCCGAGTTCGGTAAGGTACGCGGTCAGCGCCAGGCCCGCCCCACCCCTCATGCTTGGGAGTATGAACGTCTTTCCCGCGAGTTTTTCGCGCATGTCCTCCTGCAAAAGGATTGCCTGTTTGGCGTCAAATTCATCTTGAAGCTCAATGCCCAATATTTCACCTATTTCCGCATATGCGCCGCGTAAATCTTCGGGCGCGTACAAACCACACATATCGACATACGGGGTGCCGAATTCCTTTTTCATCCGTCCGGCCATCTGCACGGCTGACGTTGAAACGATGATGTTCAGCGCCGCGCCGGGTGCGGCTTCGTATTCGCCGAGCGATGCCCCCTGGCCTATGAACCTCGGGCGGAACCCGCGTTTTTCGAGAGCCTGCGGAAGCGTTGCCTGCCCGTCATCGTCGCCGAGCATGTTGATCAGGTCCGGCTGTTTGGCTTCCGGCTCCATAAAATCCACCATGGCCTCAAGTGACTTCCAGCTTCCCGAAGCCGTGTCGATGCATTTGAAATTGCCCAGCATGACATGGGCGAGCTTTGCGCTGACCCTTCCCTTGGTCTCGCGGAGAATTGCGCCAACGTCCTCGCCGACGAGTTCCGGGACGCAGGTGACGGCGACGAGGATGGCACGGGCGCCGGCTTTGTCCATCTCTATGATTGCGTCAATCAAACCGTCGTGGCAGCCGAAAACCACGTCGTTCGAGTCCAGGACGTAGCTCCAGTGGAGCGTGCCGTTTCCCGCCGAGTCGCGGGCGACGTTTTTCCTACTGTACGTGCTGCATTCGGGGGTTCCTACAAGCAGCGTCGAAAGCCCGTCAACCCCTCCCGCGAAGCGCATGGCCGTATACAACGGACAATGGTTTCCGGGCTGGGCGGCAGGGGTCAGGAAGTGGATCCCCGTGTTGGAATTTAGCTCGGACAGACGTTTGAGGTGAGAGGTTTCAGTCATCCGTGCCGCCCTCTTCCATTAATAGCCCGGCAAGTTCGCGGTATTTTGCGGCCATCACGCTTTCGGGGAACGCCTCCGATACGGTCTTGCCTAACGCTTCCGCCTGCTGGACAACCGAATCCCGCGGCAGACGGTACAGAATGGGCGCTTCCATCTCATCCGCCGCCGCCTGCACAAGTTCGTCTTCGTTTTCTATGTTCTTGGCGTTCAGTATCAGCCCTTTCAACGTGGCGTAGCCGCGCACCCCGAAACTCTTGACGGCCTGCGCTATGTTGGACGCCGCGTAGAGCGACATCATCTCTCCCGAAGTCACGATGCACACTTCATCGGCGTAACCTCCGCGGATCGGCATGGCGAACCCTCCGCAGACCACGTCGCCCAAAACGTCGTACATCACGACGTCGGGCCGGTATACATCAAACACATGAAGTTCCTCAAGCTTTTCAAAGGCGGTGATTATTCCGCGCCCGGCACAGCCCACGCCGGGCACCGGCCCGCCCGATTCCACGCACAGCACACCGCCTGATCCGGCAGTCACAAGGTCATCAAGCGCCACGTCGCCGCGCTTTCGCAGTAAATCGAGTACCGTGGGTATGTTTGCGCCGCCGGTGAGATTGCGCGTGGAGTCCGCTTTCGGGTCGCAGCCGATCTGGAGAACCGTCAGCCCCATGGCGGCCAAAGCCGCCGATAGGTTCGAAACCGTCGTGGATTTGCCGATTCCCCCTTTCCCGTAGAACGCTATTTTCTTCATTGTACCTCCCGTCCCTTTAGAGCAAGGTTCTTCATTAGCCCCAGCTGACATTTGCTTCCAAAAAAAGAGCGCGTAATCTTAAAGCGGCAAACCTATCGTTCGCTACCATGAGACCGCGCGCCATTTCTGACCGGACTTATGTCTTATCGTATAGAATTCAAACCGGGCGAAGAATATTGCCCGTTGTCAT
>JAITOE010000130.1 GCA_031290135.1 Eubacteriales Family XIII. Incertae Sedis bacterium | reverse complement strand
GGGTGCAAGTCATGAGGACGAAGATCGAACTGGGGCGGAACCTTCTGTCCGCTTCGAGGATCGTGGCGCGCAGTTTCGCCTCGCCGCCGTTTATGACCTCGGATTCGGTCAGGTTCGTGCTGAACCAGCGGGCGTTTGACATCTGCTTGCCGCGCTGTGCGCCGTAGAGCCGGATGGTGAAGTCCATGAAGTGGCTCTGTGCGCCGCAGCCGACCGGCCCGTGCATGATGACGACGGAGTCCTTTACGGAAAAGCCTATCAGCGTCGCGACGCCCATCTGGCAGAAGGACGTCTGTGAAAAGACCCGGTCGCAGTTCGCTAAGCAGCCCGCGCAGGCGTTGTCCATCAATTCGTCAACGTCCCCGCCGTAAGAATGTCCCGTCCGCCGCGTAATTTCCCTTTTCTCCGGGTATTTCGTGTTAAAATTAATTTCGAGAATCCGTGTGTCCCTGGACGCCTTTGTTTCTTCGTTCTTGTTTGCCGCCATTTCTTTACCTCCCTGCAAGCAGTGCGCCGATCAGGTCTTCGAACAGGTTCAGCCCGCCGCGAAAACCCGCATAGCCCTTTGAGATGATGACCCTGTTGATGACCGGAAAGCTCACGGACAGGAACACGCCGTTCAGCACTTCCGCCAGCCGCCGTTCTATGGTGCTGCCGAGGACGAATGCCGGTGAAATGGTCGGATAATACTCGTCGGCAAGAAACTGCGGGTTCTGCTGTTCGATGTACTGCTGGATTTTGAACGTGTCCGTTTCGAACACCAGCTCCGGTTTTGTTTCGAAAGTGATCGCGTCAAACGCGGTGCGGAGCAGGGCCTGCTGGTCTTCGTCCAAGTCGTCTGTGATGAAAACGTATGCCGGGATCCATCCGATTTCGTTGTCCAAATATTTCGCATAGGGCAGCGCCTGCGTCGCGTTTGCCACGACCACGGCGTAGTTCTGGAAATCCGTGTCGGCGACGATGTCCGTCACCCTGTCGATATATGTGTAATAATTGCGGGTTTCCGCAGACAGCAGTTCGTCCACCGCCTTCTTTTCGAGGTTGAATTTTTCCGCCACGTCCCGGATGAAGACTTGCGTCGCAACGGCGCCGAGCGGAATGTCCGTGATGAAGTAGTCTATGCCGTGGCTTTTTTTGATCGTTTCCGCCGCGTCCACGCCATACACGCGGGAAAGCACGATGTTCAGGGAAGCTTCGCCGGCCCTGAGCAGATTCTCCTGCGTCTGGTCGTTTGTGACAAAGGTGTTCACGGTAAGCCCCAGCGCGTTCAGGAGCCGCTTCAGTTCGTCCAGGTCGCCGCGGAAAAACGGGTCGTATCCCGGCACAAGCCCGAAGATGTTGACGGCTTTCGGGTCCTTTTTCTCCGCTTTCGGTATATATTGAAGGAAAAGTTCTTCTATGAGCCGCCCGTATCCGTAATAGGAGTTGCCCTTGAAGCCGCCTGATTCGAGAAATACCACCGGACTGGGGTGCGGCGCCAGGGAATCGACGACCGCCTTGGCGTCGTCGCCGATGATGTCCGTCATGCAGGCGGTCGTGACGACAAAAAGCTCGCCTTTCATCACTTCGAAGACCCCTTGCATTTCCTCGCGCAGCCTGTCCTCGCCGCCGAATATGACGTCAGATTCGGTGATGTTCGTGCTGGGGACGGCGCTGTTGCCGGCATAGCCGGTGCCGAAGCTCCCGCCCAGGGCGATTCCCTGCGCAAGCGAGCCGCCGCAGCCCTGCGCCCCGTGGATGACGGGTATCGTTTTGGGAAGTGCGCTGACCGTAGCCAGCACGCCGCCCAGCATACATGAAAACCTCGGCCGTTCGATGGGCCTGTCACAAATTGCCATATAAAACTCCTTTCAGTATGGTAGGTATGAACGGCGCCGCTGGATGATTCGGTTCCGCAAGTCTAAGATTCCCTATATCCGGCGCACCCTACTCCGGGAAAAGCGCCGTTGACAGGTAACGCTCGCCGGTATCCGGCAAAATCACGACGACGTTCTTCCCCTCGTATTCTTTCCGAGCCGCGATCTTCGTCGCGGCGAACAGGGCCGCGCCGGAGGAAATGCCCGTGACCAAGCCCTCTTTCCGCGCGACGTCCCGCGCGGCGTCGAACGCTTCCTGGTTTTTTACCCGGAAAATCTCATCCACGTATTTTCGTTCAAAAACCTTCGGGACAAAACCCGCGCCGATGCCCTGGATCGCGTGCGGGCTGGGCGGTTCGCCGGAAAGCACGGAGGAATCATAGGGTTCCACCGCCACGATGCGCACGCCGGGCTTTTCTTTCTTCAGGGTCTCGCCCACGCCGGTAATGGTCCCGCCCGTGCCGACGCCTGCGACGAAAACGTCCACCTGCCCGTCTGTGTCTTCAAGGATTTCAATGGCGGTCGTCGCCCGGTGTATCGCCGGGTTTATGAAATTTTCAAACTGCTGCGGAATGAAGGAATTTTCGATTTCCGCGTGAAGCTCTTCCGCCTTCCGGATCGCGCCGCGCATTCCCTGTACGCCGGGCGTCACCACGAGGTCGGCGCCGAGGGATTTCAACAGCCGCCGCCGCTCAATGCTCATGGTGTCAGGCATGACGAGAATGATCTTGTATCCCTTCGACGCCGCCACGAAAGCCAGACCTATCCCCGTGTTGCCGCTGGTGGGTTCGATGATCGTGCTTTCCGCGTTGATCTCCCCCCGCTTTTCCGCGTCCTCCACCATCGCAAGCGCAATGCGGTCTTTGACGCTGCCGAGGGGGTTGAAATACTCCAGCTTTGCCAGAATCGAACCGGAGAGGTTCTTTCCTTCCGCATACCGGTTGAGGCGCAGGATCGGTGTCTTTCCGATCAGTTCGGTCAAGCTGTCTACAATTTTTGCCATTGCTTTTCCTTTCTACTCTCGTATCTGTGCGCATATGTTGCCGTTATGAATCTTGGGTACATCCGGCGCCGCTGCGGGATGAAACCCAGCCGGAGGATGGGCATCACCCAGAGGCGGGATTGCGGGCATACCAGCGGAACGAGCATCGCGAGTGTAGCGCCCGTACAAGCGTCAGCGACCCGCTGGCGGGTTATGCCCGTCCTCCGGCGACGCCAGAGACATACCTACGTAGACCCCGTCTCGTCGCGCCAGCGGAAGCTTCGTTTTTCGATGTGTTCAAGGACGAAGCTCAAAGCGGTGCCGATGATGGCCATGACCACGATGTAGCCAAACATCTTCGGAATCAGGAAATTGCCCTGATAGAAGAACATCGCGTAGCCGAGTCCTCTGTTCGCTCCCATCATCTCGGCCGCGATCAGGATCAAAATGGACACGGTCGCCGATATGCGCATGCCCGTGAAGATAAAGGGCAGCGCCGCCGGCAGGACGACGGTCCCGAAGAGGCGCAGGGATCCCGTCCCCATGGACCGGGCCGCCTTGATCAGCTGCGGATCGACGCTCCTCACACCGGAAATCGTGTTGAGCAGCGTGTACCAGAGGACGCCCCACAGGATTACCATGACCTTGGACAGTTCCCCGATGCCGAAGAACATCACGAAGACCGGCAGCAGCGCCAGCGTCGGCAAATTCCGGAACACCTGCAGCAGCGGGTTGACGAGGTCGCCGAAGAGCTTGAACCAGCCGATCGCTAGGCCCAGGGGAATCGCGACGAGCAAGCCCAGCCCGAAGCCGAGCAGCGAGCGGCGGAGGCTGATCAGGATGTTTTTCCAAAGATAGCCTTTGACCGCTTCGTCCGCCAGCGCCGCCGCGATTTTGGTGACCGGCGGAAAAAACGCCGGGACGGAAACGAGTTCGAGCCGCGCCGCGACCTCCCAGATGATCAGGAAAACCACGATGGCAAAGCTTGCCATGAAGATCCGTTTCAGCGCCGCAATCACGGGGTTTTGTTTTTGCGTCGGGTCTATGATGATTTCTTTTTTTTCTTTTTTCGTCATGTCAACCAACCTATAGTATAGTAGAAGGGACAATCTCGTCGGCAATGTCCCCGCCTGTCGCCGCGCCGTCCACGGCACCGGGTATTTCGGCGTCGTGCAGCAGTTCCCAGATCCTGCGCACGATGACGTCGTAATCCGCCGATGCCCGCATGTCCGCGTTGGTCCTCGGCCTCGGCAGGGTCACGTCCACAATTTGTTTAATGCGTCCGGGCCGCGGCGTCATCACCACGACCCGGTCCGCGAGCAGCACCGCTTCTTCGATGCTGTGCGTGACGAAGATGACCGTCTTGTTCGTCTTGCTTTGAATCTTCAGCAGTTCGTCCTGCATCGTCTCCCGTGTCTGCGCGTCAACGGCGGCAAAAGGCTCGTCCATCAGCAGGACTTCGGGGTCATAGGCCAGCGCCCTCGCGATGGCGACGCGCTGACGCATGCCGCCTGACAGCTCATTGGGATAGCGATCCTCAAATCCTTCCAGTTCCACCAGCTTGATAAACTTTCGCGCGATTTCGCCGCGTTCTTTGCGCGAAACCCCCTTCACTTCAAGCCCGTATTCTATGTTGCGTTGCACGGTCCGCCAGGGGAAAAGCGCGTAGCCCTGCATGATGAAGCCTCTGTCGAGGGCGGGGCCCGTCACCTGCCGCCCGTCAATCTGTATGCTTCCGCCGCCCTTTGAGCGGGTCAGCCCCGCGATGATGTCCAACAGCGTGGACTTGCCGCAGCCGGAGGGGCCTACGATTGCGACGAACGTACCCTCCCGGATGGACAGCGAAAACTCCTCCAGCGCCACAAACTCTTCAAGCCCTCTGGTCTGCTGGTTCCGTATATAGTAGATCTGCCGCAGGCGGTCGAGCTCTATCTTGGATTTGCCTTCGTCTACAGCCATGCGCTAATCCTGCTTTCCTTTGGGCACATATGGCGTATTGGCGATTTCATCGTATGCGTCCGGATAGTCCGTCGGCACGAATTCGCTCGTGACGACTTCATCAACGGTAATGTCCCCGTTTTTCCAGTACCCCATCTCTTCCGAGAGGCTGAACCAAAGCTCCGCCCACTCCTGGGGAATGTTTTTCTCCAAGGGCCAGCGGTTCAGGCTGACGTCTTTGGGTTCCAGCCCCAGATAATCTGCGCCGACTTCCCGCGCGTATTCCGGGTATTTTTCCATGAACACGCGCGCGTGGTACACCGCGTTGGACCAGCCCTGCACGATGTCAGGATGCGCTTCGATGAACGCGTCGCTGAAGCCGCGCGTCGCCATGCCCGCCGCCGGGCTCCCGAAAATATCCCAGCTTTGCGCGGCTTTCCTGACGCCGCCCGCCGCGAGGGCAACGCCGCCGAAAGGCGAATGTGAGGTCGTGACGTCGATCAGACCCTGGACGACGGCCTGTTCGGCCTGGCCCGCCTGCGGCAGGAGCACGTATTCGATCTTGGAGGAATCAAGGCCGTGTTCTTCAAAATATTTATTGATAAAACCATCGATGCAGACGGTGTTGGAACTGATCCCGATCTTCTTGCCCGCAAAATCCTCGATGGACTGGATGTCGCTGTCTTCCCGGACGAGGTACATGACATGGGAAAGCTCCGGGTCGTCCACGAATCCGGGCTGGACGACTTTGGGGGTCAGCCCGGCGATCCGCGCCTGCGCCGCGTCGGTGATATGCCCCTGCGTGAACACGTCAAGGTCGCCCGTCGCAATGGCCTGGACCTGGGTCACGCCCTGTCCCAGCGTCCCGATGAATTCAGCCCGTATGCCTTCGTCCTCAAAAAATCCGAGCCGGTCCGCGATGATGGTTTCGCTGTTCGTGGTCTGCGTGACCATGCGCAGCGGGAAGAGTTCGGGTTCGGAAGACGTGTCCGCGCTGCCCGTATCGGCGGCAGCGTTCGTGTCGCCGTTCGAAGTCGAAGCGTTATTTCCGCTGCTTCCGCAGCCCGCGAGCGAAAGGGCGAGCAGCAGGGCAAATGTGTACATAAGAATCCTGTTTCTTCTGTAAGCAATAGTCTTTTTCATGTTGGCAACCTCCTTGTTTGCACTACATCCAAAGGACATAAAAGTAGCGAAACGCAGTCCTTGAAAACTACGTTTGCGAATAGCGTCCTCCGACATGTTCGGTCAGCCGCTTTACATACTAAATATATATGTTATATATATTTTTATGTTTTCTATATGTTACCACTTGGATGAAAGGGTGTCAAGATAAATTTTCAGGATTTTTTGCGGATTGCGGATGAAGTATGATATGTTACTATTCAAAGGATTCAAAGGTGTGTCCGTCTGGGGGCGGGCGTCACATCCTCCGTCATTGCGAGCGAAGCGAAACAATCCAGTGCGCAGTATGGATTGCTTCGTCGCTTCGCTCCTCGCAACGACAAAGGACGTAGCGGTGTCCCCCAGCGGCGATCCTATATACCTAAGATTCATAACAGTAACTTGGGATTTTGTTGGAGGGGGATTTTTGCGGAGAGTGCCCGACGTGCCGCCGGAGATCTATTCAGCCGGCGGTTCGTCCGATTTTTTATCCAACAGCCGCTGTTCTATCATCGCCTTCAGCACGTTCTCCACCACGCCGGGCGCGTCGAACACCCGCATGTTGCGGCGGATCAGGTACTCCGCCGCCCCCGCGCCGATCTTTCCCACGACGACCGCCTCACAGTCATGCAGGATTTCCAGCACCGCGTCAAAGGCGTTTTCATTGTGCTGCCCGCCGTCGCAGGGCGGCTCCACCGTGCGGACTTCAACGAAGCTGTAGTCTTTGTCGCCCAGATCGACGATGTGGAATTCTTTGGCCTGCCCGAAATGCTGGTACAGGGTGAGCCTGTCTGTTGTCGCTAACGCGATCCTGTGCGGCATAATTCCTTCCTCCCAGAAAAATCCGAAGCAAGGAACCGTTCCCTGCTTCCGTCTGTAATAACCGACCTGCGGTTATTGTGCCATCTCCGGCTCTGCCGGAGGGCATGCCAATCCGGTATAAGAACCGGCCTGCGGTTATTGTGCCATAAATGCTTGCATTTATGGCATTGCCATCTCCGGCTCTGCCGGAGGGCATGCCAATCCGGTATAATAACCGGCCTGCGGTTATTATACCCCCTGTTTCTCAAGTCTGCAAGCATGGTTTTTTCGCGGTGCAGCGCGGCGAAAGACGGATCCCCCTCGCAACGAGCAGGTTTGCCAGCGAAAGAAATCCCGCTATCAGGAACACGTATTCCGGCCCCCAGAAAAACCAGACGCTGCCGCAAAAATAAGCTACCGGAACGGCCACCATATGATCGATCGCCATCCCCATGGTCAGCGACGGCGTCACATCTTCCGGCGTGACGGCAATGGCGCGCAGATAGATCGACCGGACCATCGCCATCTGAATCGTCATTCTGTCTGCGATATTGAGCAGGCAAGCCAAGAGGAAAACCCAAAAAGAAACCTCCAGCGCGCTATTGTTGATGGACTTGCTTAAAAACCCGTAAACGACGTAAACGAGGAGAAAAACCCCCGCTTCCGTCATCATGATGCTGCGCACGCCAAACCTGTCAATCCACCTGCCGACCCTCGGAATAAAAAAAATGCCCGCCAAAGAACCGAGAACCGACAAGATGGACATGGTGTCCGCCTTGAAACCCAGCAAATCTATAAGCACCCAAGGGCTATACACGATCATGATCTGCTTGCGGCCTCCAAAAAGCGCGCATATGATATAATAGCGTGTATACGCTTTCCGGACGACAAAGGGAGCGTTGACATGCGTGCTCTCCCGCGCCATATCGGAACGATACAGGTACAGGAGCAGCATCGCCACAAGCGCGAACGAGCAGGCGCTCGCGACAAATGCGACGACCGGCTTTTCGAAATCGAGCCACCCCATATGGAAGCCGACAAAGGTGATCAGGCCGGCCAGCATCATAAAAGCCATCCGCACACTGTTAAAACGCCCTATGGTCGTCCCAATGCTCTCTCCCCTCGTGAGAGAAAGACCGATGCTGTCTCCCAGCGGAATGTACATGTGTACGCCGCTGGAGTAGATAAACAAAAAAACCAGCATGAACGCGTATCGCGGCATGAAAATCCCAAGCACCAGCATTCCGACGGCGCTCACCCACTGCGCTATGACAGCCGCCCGCACATTTCCCAGCGATGAAATTGCCGCCATGAACAAAATGGCAATCACCCCCGGCGATTCGCGCGGAATCTCAATAAATCCCCGCTGCTGCGCGTTTACCGCATACGCTTCCTTGAAAAAATTCGCAAGAATGGTATCGCTGAG
>JAITOE010000033.1 GCA_031290135.1 Eubacteriales Family XIII. Incertae Sedis bacterium | reverse complement strand
TGCGCGTAACAGTTGACGAGCCTGCCCGGCATCGCCTTTTCGACCATCATCAGGATGGAAGCCTCGGTCGGGATGCCAGCCATGCTCCGGTGTTCCTCCGAAGGGCCGATGCAGGTCTGCATGATCGGGTTTTTGCGCGTCGTCACCGCCTTGACCTTGATGACGGGCGTCCGGGGGTACGCGGGACCCACATAACCGGGGAATTCCGGCATCGCGTTGCCGTTTTCGGTCACGCGATCTTCCCTGACGTAATAATCGGGGATCAGCTCGCCTTCGATGACGTATTCCGCGTTCGCGATGCATTCCGCGTCCACGGTCAGGCATTTCGCAAGCTTGACCGCTTCGCCGCGGATCGCGCCCGCGACGCCAAGCTCGTCATAGCCGATGGGCGTCGTCGGCGGCTCAAAGCCCGCAGCGATCTCAATCGCGGGATCCACGCCGATGCTGATGGAGATCGGAAGCGGTTTGCCGAGGCGTTCCGCTTTTTCGCGCATGGCGCCGATATGGCGCGCGCCCGGCGTGAAGAACATCGCGAGCTCGTCTTCGGTATGCACGCACAGGCGGTGGATCGTGATGTCCTTTTCGCCTGTTTCGACGTCCTTGGCATAGGCCATGCCTATGGTGATGTAGGGACCGCCGTCAACGGGCGTGTTGGTGGAGGCAGGGACGATCTTGCGGATGTCGAAGCCGGGGTCGGACGCCTTGTACACGATCTCCTGGCAGGGAGGCGCCGCATCCTCCGTCAGGACGGGGTTAATCGGTTTCTGGACGGACTCCGAAAGCAGGAAACCGAGCCTGTCAGGGTCGTGGTCCAGCAGATAGCCGACGCGCTTGCGCGACGCGAGCAGGCCGATGACGATCGGCCTGTCCGGAAAGCCTTTCACGTTGTTGTACTGAAGCACGGGGCCTTCCTTCGTCGGCCGCACGACCGTGCCGCCGGCGCCGACATACTTGTATACGCTTGACACTTCGCCTATCGGGTCCACCTCGACGCTCGTCTCGGCAAACTGGCCCGGTATGGTTTTCAAATACGCGAGCGCCGTGCGCAAATCCGTGATTTTCGCTGCCATATTCCTGTCCTCCTGATCTCTTACATCTGGTTCGTTACGTCGATTTCGCCGATGCCGGTTTTCTCTTCGAGGGGCTTGAGGCAAAAGCCGATGGCGTGGAGCAGCGTCGTGAGCGCGTAGAAGAAAACGCCTATGGCCAGAATGATGGAAAAGGGCCAGTTCGGGATGCGGAGCGTGGTGGTGGCGGCGCCGCTGTGCATCATCGGCGCGATATTCTTCACGACGGCAAAAAACATGACAAACAGGATGACGGCCGTGAGGAAGTACATGACGGCCTGCACCGCGCGCCTGGATCCTGCCGGGAATTTGTCCACAAAGACATTGACCCTGACATGCCCCCGCTCGGATTCCATGAACGCGAGCCCGCAAAAGACGATCAGGATCATCGTCAGGTTTGTGATATCGACATTGTCAGTGAACCCTCCGAACATCGTGAACTTTCTCAGGATGGCGTGGAGGGTCGTCATGCACATCAAGAAGAAGCAGGCCCACATGGCCACAAGGCAAATCTTGAAGTTAATCTTGTCTATAATTCCCAAAAATTTTTCCAAGGCGCATACCTCCCGTTGGATCTCCGTGGCGGGCGCGCGCGCCCGCCACGGACAACTATGTTCGTTTGTGGTACTTCGTTCGTCTTTAGGACAAGTCCCTTGGCTTAGAGACCCGCCTGGATGGCGGCATAGACTTCAGGCGCGCCGCTGTTGGCAGCGAGATACGCGTCCGTGACCTTGGCCGCCGCGTCCAGAAGCTTCTGGTGTTCTTCGGCGGAAAGGGTGTAGACTTCGCCGCCGTCGCCGGCGATCTTGTCCTTGGTGCTGGATTCCATCGCTTCCCAGTCGCTGAGCATGATGTCCAAGGCGCCGGGGCCGCTGAGAGCGTCTATGACCGCTTTGTTCTCATCGGAAAGCTTGTTGTAGCTGGCCTCGTTCATGAGGAAGTAGTACGTGTTGTACGTGATCGCTTCGTCCGCATAGTATTTGGCGACCTCGAAGAGCGAGAAGCTGTCCACGCCGTGCCAGTCCGTGATGGCACCGTTGAACTGCCCGTTCTGGAGATTCTGGTAAAGCTCATTGATGGGGCAGCCGCTGCCGGTGGCGCCGAATTCGGAAAGGAACGCCTGGATGGGCGCCGCGGATCCGCGAAGCGTCATGCCGCGGAGATCCGCCGCCGTTTCGAGCTTCTTGCCGGTGGTGATGATGGGCGCGTCGTTGCCCGAACGGATCAGGAGCACTTTCGTGCCTTCGTAGCCCGAATCGCCGTCAAGCAGGCCGGCTTCATACACGCTCTCCATGATCTGGCTCGCCTGGACGGAATCCGTGTAGGGAACCATCGGGATGGACAGCGTGTCCGTCAGGACGAACTGTCCGGGATAGAAAGACTGGAGCCCCCATGCGAGATCGACGGCGCCGTTCTTCACCTTGTCAAGGGACTCGGTCGGCTTTGCGATTGCGCCGCCGTTGTTGACGTCAACGTAGATGCGGCCTTCGCTCTGGGCGTAGACTGCCTCGGCCCATGCGTAGCAATACTTGCCCGGCAGGCTTTCGTCGGGGTCATGCTGGGTCAGCGTGAGCGTCACTTCCGCGCCGCTCGCGGCGCCGCTGTCGTAGTAATCGCCGTCAAAGCCTGTGTCCTCCACGACGGCATCCCCGGTGTCGGCAGGTGCGTCCGCCGGTGCATCCGCGGTTCCGCTGCCGCCGCTTCCGCCGCAGGCGGCGAAAACCATCGAAAGCGCGAGAACCAGCGCAAATACGAGCATTAACTTTTTCTTCATTTCATTTTCCTCCTACTAACTAAGTGATATCCATCCAAACAAACATGCTGCAAGGCGTAATCCCGGCAACATGGTTTGCGCTTCTTTAAGCCCCCTTATAACCGCATGAAGCTCGGCAGCCATGTGGACAGCTGCGGCACATACACCAATATGACCATGGCGATGATCAACATGAAGAGATAGGGGGTACAGCCGCGGAACACAGTCATGAGGTCCGCTTTCGCGACGCCCGCCATGACATAGACGCTCATGCCCACGGGGGGCGTGATGAGCCCGATCAGCATGCACATGACCATGATGATGCCGAACCAGTACAAATTCCATTCCATGGCCTTGACCAAGGGCAGGAAGATGGGCGTCAGGATAATGATGAGCGGGAGCGAGTCAACGAAGCAGCCCAGTATGACGAAGAGCACGATGACGATCCAAAGAACGACGTACTCATTGAGGTTGCCGCCCGTGAGCGACTTGGCTAAGGCTTTCGGCAGGCCCGCCATGGCCAAGAAGGTGCCGAAGATGTTGGCGCCGATCATGATGCAGAAGATCATGGCGGTGGTCTTGATGGAGTCCCTGAGCGAACTGATGATGTTCTTGACGGTCGCCTGTTTGCGTATGATCATGATGACGAAAGAGCCGAAAGCGCCGACCGCGCCGCCCTCCGAGGGGCTGATGAAGCCCGTGAGGATGCCGCCGAGCACTAAGATGAAGAGCACGCCGAAGCCGATGATCCCTTTCAGGGAATACAGCCGCTCCAGGAACGTGAACCTGTGTCCCGCTGGCGCGGCTTCCGGGTCGCGCTTCGTGATGATTGCGATGGTGATGAAGGACATGATGATCACCATGACCGCGGGGATGATGCCCGCCGCGAACTGGCTGCCGATGGAGATGCTTGCCGTCGTGCCGTAGACGATGAAGCCCACGGAGGGCGGTATGAGCAGCCCGAAGGCGCCCGACGACGCGATGGCGCCGGTTGAGAACCCGGGCTTGTATTTGTATTTCGTCATTTCGGGCAGGCAGACCTTGCCCATGGTGGCCGTGGTGGCCGTGGCGCTGCCGCAAAGGCAGTGGAACAGGGACGTCGCGCCGATGGCGGCGAAGCCGAGGCCGCCCTTGTACCTGCCGATCCACTTGTAGCAGGTGTCAAACAGCTCAGCGCTGATTCCTGAGAAAAACGCGAAATTGCCCATCAGCATGAACAGCGGTATGACGGCAAAACTGAACGAAGCCGCCGTGTTCCACGGTATGGTCTGCAGCTCCGACAGCGCCGGGCCGAGGCCGCGGTACACGGTCATGCCGACGAAGCCCGCGACGGTGAGCGCGATGGCGATGTGCGTGCCGAGCGCCAGCAGGACGAGAAATATCCCGATTGCAATAAGGCTGATCACTACCGGATTCATAAAATACTTTCTCCCTTCTTTATATAAGGCATGGATAGTTTCCCCGCGGGGAGCAAGGGGCCGGAGACGGCAACATCATAAACGACAAACATTTATGATAGAATGGCTATTCCAGTATGGCACATCTTGCGGAATAAGTCCAACGCAAATTTTTCATTACTGTAATAACAAATTGTGGGAAAACAGTCATGCCTTACGTCGCCGCGCCTACGCCCTCCAGATAGTGGTTCAGCGAATACCGTATGATGTTTGAGCGGTTGATGATCCCGATCATCGCGCCGTTTTCAAGCACCGGCGCCTTCCGCAGGTGGTGCTTGTCCAGCACCTCGCAGACCTCCCCCAGATCCATGGCCGCGTCCACGCTGACGACGCGTTTCCGCATGATCTCGGACACCTGCAGCTTCAGCAGGGCCGCGAGCTTGTCGTCGAATTTCCCGTTGTAGTTTTCCACGACGAAAGAATACGGGCTCGTGAAAGCCATGTGCTGGTCCGACAGGTATCGCAGGATGTCGCCGTCGGAAAGAAAGCCCTCCACTTTGCCGGCATCCCCCACGACCGGCATCCCCGACACCTTTTTCCCCGCGAAACCGCGCAGCGCGTCAAGAAGCGTGTCGTCCGGGCGAAGCGTGTAAATGTCGTGTTTCGCGATCTGCATGAGCGTCGAAAGCGCCGCCCCGGCTTTTGCGGGCTCCTTGCCTTGCTTCAGCCGCAGGGACAGGACGAAGCCTATGATTCCGACAAGCACCAGCAGGAGGCACATGACGAAGAAGCCCCGGCCGGAAGCGGCGCCCTGCGCCAGGCCCGAACGCAGCGCGAAGCTCGTGGCGGTGGCGAAGACGCCGGAGAACACGGAGAGGCCGATGCACCCGGCGACCTGAAATCCCATGCTCATGACGGTCACGCCGTGGGCGTTCAGTTCCGGCGTGAGGCGCGAAAGCGCGTAGCTTTGCACGGGCCCGATGATGAGCCCGGACCCGGCGATGACGGGAATGTACAGCAGGGCGAGAAGCAGGAGGCTGCCGCTGCTGATGAAAAACGACAGGATGAACACGAAGGCGAACATCAGGACGAAGCCCACCGCCAAAAGCATTTTCGCGCCGTGCTTGTCATAGAGCCTGCCGGCAACCGGGGCGACCGCCACCGCGAAGACGATCGCCGGCGTCAGCGTCAGCGCCGCCGCCAGCGGGGAGGCACCGAGGGAATTTTGCAGGAACAGCGGGATCAGGATGTTGAGCGAAAAAACGATGATGAGCGTAAGCATGTTGATGACGACGCCCGCCGAGAACGCTTTTACTTTGAGCGCGTTCAGGTCGATCAGCGGGTGCGTGAGCTTCTTCTGGCGCGCCGCGAACCAGACGAAGGCAAGCGCCCCGGCCACGATCTCAGCCAGCGAGACGGCGGCTTGCCCCTCAAAAATGGTGGACAGGCCGTAGAAAATGCAGAGCAGCGACAGGCTGACCAAAACAACGGAGAGCGGATCCAGCCTGGGGCGGGTCAGCTTGGCGACGTTGCCCAGAAGCGCCGCCCCCAGCAGGAAACACAGCACGGACAGCCCCGCGAAAAACCAGAGAAGCAGATGCCAGCTGGCAGCATTGAGCAAAACGCCCGACAGGATGACGCTGACCGAAGGCCCCAGCGTGGTCATGGCGCCCATAAGCCCCATGCAAAGCCCTAGCTTGTGCCGCGGCGCGACGTCGAGCGTGATGTTCATCGCCACCGGGATCAGCAGGCCCGTGCCGAAGGCCTGGATGACGCGCCCGACAAGCAAAGCCGCGAAACTTGCCGCCAGCCCGCCGACGACGCTGCCGACGACCAGCAAGGCGACGATGGACAGGAACAGCGGCTTCGTCGGGACGCTGCGGTACAGAAACGCGGAAACGGGCACCATGACCGCCGCGCCCAGCATGTAGGCGCTGGCGAGCCACTGCACGGTGGAAACGCCGATCTGAAATTCGTTCATGATGGGGGCGAAGGCCACGCCCAGGAATGTTTCGTTGAAAGTCGCCACGAATATGGCGAGGGCGGCAACGGCAATAAAGGTCTTTGGCTTAAACTTAGTAGTAGACAATTTCATTTCTCCATTTCTGATTGCAGGATTTCTTCCTTATAAAAGGGCGAAAAAAAACAGCCTGCTTCAACTGGGCTTACGTCCGCGAAGCAAACTGCACGTTTAGATACTTATGGTAACACATTTTTGAACGCCCGTGTAATAGGTAAATTTATTAATTTTTAAGAAAAAATGTTACCTCCGTCATTGCGAGCGAAGCGAAGCAATCCAGCGCCAAGTGGAATTACCGCAGGGCGCACGTAATCCCCGCCGTGTATCTGGATTGCTTCGTCGCTGCGCTCCTCGCAATGACGGAGGGTTCTTCACCTCACCGGAACCAACCGGTATTCGCTGCTTCCCAGCCCCAGCTTTTCCGCGTGGCTTAGCTGGCTGCGCCAGTCCGTGACCGGGTGGATCGCCGTAAAATGGTCCCCCGCGCCGCGCTGTCCCTCCGGCAGGATGCCGCTGATGACGGGCGCCGCGTTTACGGCGTCGATGCAGGCCCTGTCGATGGCGACCGGGTCGAAAGAGGCGAACATGCCGATGTCCGGCACGACGGCGGCATCGTTTTCGCTATGGCAGTCGCAGTAGGGCGACACCTGGTTCACGATGCTGACGTGGAAGCCGGGCCTGCCGCCCATGGCCGCTTTGGCGTATTCCGCGATGCGGCAGTTCAGCGTGTCGTTGTCCGCGCTGGTTTTGTTCGAAATGGCGGTGAAATTGCACACGCCGATGCAGCGCCCGCAGCCGACGCATTTCCCCGGGTCGATGTTCGCTTTTTTGTCTTCGCCGTAATAAATGGCGTTCTGGGCGCAAAACCTGAAACACAGGCCGCAGGCTTTGCACCGTTTTTGCGAAATGACGGGCTGGCCTTCGCTGTGCATCTGCATCTTTCCGGCGCGGCTGCCGCTGCCCATCCCGATGTTTTTCAGCGCGCCCCCGAAGCCGGTAAGCTCATGTCCCTTGAAATGGTTCAGCGAAACCAGGACGTCCGCGTCCATGACGGCGCGGCCTATCTTTGCGGTTTTGCAGTATTCCCCGCCTTCCACCGGCACCTCCAGGTCGTCCGTCCCCTTGAGGCCGTCGCCGATGATGATCTGGCAGCCGGTTGAGGCCGGGCTGAAGCCGTTTTCCTGCGCGGCTTCGAGATGTTCCAGCGCGTGGCGCCGCCTGCCGACGTACAAGGTGTTGCAGTCGGTCAGAAACGGCAGCCCGCCCAGCGCCTTGACGCGGTCCGCCACCGTTTTCGCGAAATTCGGCCGCAGAAACGCCAGGTTCCCCGGCTCGCCGAAGTGCATTTTGACCGCGACAAACTTTCTTTCAAAATCGATCCGTTCAATCCCCGCCTCGCAGATCAGCCTGTCTAATTTGTCCAGCAGGCTCACGCCGGCTTCGCAGCGCATGTCCGTAAAATATACCTTTGATTTTTCCATGTGATTCCTCCTGTTTGTCCCGGAACGTGCCTTTTCTTCCATTATAACAGAAAAAGGCTCCATGGACACGCGGCACGGCAAATTTCCCCCCGGCAAAATGCGATGTAACCAAAAAACCCCAAAAAAATCAAAAAGATGCAAAGTGTTACCAAAGTGTTACCAAAGTTTTGTATAATAGATCATATTGCTAAAGTTTTGTATCAAATCTGTACGTTAGAGGATCGAGGAATGCTTATGAACAAACCAAAGAAGCGAATATGGCTGCGGGTCCTGCTGGGCGTTCTATGCTTGGTCATTGTTGGCGGCGCGGCGTTGGCGGCGTGGCAGCACGATAACATCCAGGCGTTATGGGTATCCCGGCAGTATTCCGCAGCTGAACTTGCGGCGATGCTCGCCGAGAACGAGGCGGGCACGGAACGGATTCTGGAAAGACTGCCGGGCGTAAACGTCAGGCCGATGACGGAAAGCGAAAAGGCAAAGCTCCGCAGCGGGGAACTTACTGGGGCAGAGCTTGCGGTGCTGATCCTGGCGCCGCCGCCGTTAAGTGCCGCGCCCCCGGTGACGGGAGAAGCAGCCGGGTCCGGGCAGGTCGAAGCGCCGGCGGCTGATGAAAAACAGCAGCGCACAGCCGAACTGATAGCGAACATCTACGTGCTGCGTGAGGTCATGACCGGGCAGTTAGACGCGATATTGCAGTCTGCGAAAGCGGATTACAACTCCATCCCGGCGGAACAGCGGACAGCCGCGGTAAAACAGGACATCATCAAGCGGAGCACGGACAAAGCGTTCGCGCTTGAAGACAGCAGCGACGCGCAGATGAACAGCATACTTGGGGAGCTGGAAACGCTGCTGGTTGAAACGGGCGGCGACACAAACATCGTCGCGGAAATACGTCAGGCATACAAGGACGAAAAATCCTTGAAAAAATCATATTATCTAAACCAATACGCATAATGGAGGTACTCGATGAAAAAGACATTTGCAAGGACGCTGCTGGCTGTCATGATCCTGACGCTGGCGCTGACGTCGAACGCGTTCGCCGCGTCGCCGTCGGAAATAACGGACATACCCAGCGGCTGGTCCCATGACGCCGTGACAGCGGCCGTCGAAAACGGCTTGCTGCAAGGAGACAACGGAAAGGTAGACCCGAAAGGCCAGCTGTCAAGGACGCAGTTAGCGGCAATACTCGTAAGGGCGTTCGGATATCAGTCCAAAACCGGAAACCTCGGCAGCTTTACGGACGTTGACGCGAGCGCGTGGTATTACGCGGAACTGTCGGCGGCGGCGGGAAGCGGGCTGCTCCAGGGCGACGGCGCCACAATACGCCCGAATGACGCCATCACGCGGCAGGAAGTCGCGGTAGTGCTTACGCGCGCGTTCTCCCTGCAGGGCGGGGCCGCCCTGTCGGCTTACACGGACAGGGGAGCCGTTGCTTCATGGGCGTCGGAAGCGGTCGCCGCGCTTGTGGCGGCAGGCTATATGAAAGGCTACGAGGACAGTACGCTGCGGCCGCTGAACGACATTTCCCGTGAGGAGTTCGCGCAGCTGATGTACCATGTCGTCTCGGAATACATCACGGAACCGGGCGAATACACGGTGAACGCGACAGGCTTCGTAATTATCCGCGCAAAGGGCGTTACGTTAAAGAACAGCAGCGCGGGAGGCGTGATCATTACGCAGCCGGGAACGACGCTGGATAACAGCACGATAGCCGGCAATGTAGTGCTGGGAAGCGGCGTCGCGGCAGGCGATGTGACAATCAGCGACAACACCAAAATCGCCGGCTCGGTAAAGACGGGAGACGGACTGGTCGTTGCCATCGGCAACCCCGAAACCCCGCTGACCGCATTGCCTGACGACGTGACGCCCACGACTCCCGCGCCCGGTACCACTACCGGCAGCGGAGGCAGCAGCGGGTCAGCTGCCGCGACGTACAGCTTGAACATATCCGCGACCGCCGCAACAAGCGGAAGCGCTTCGGAGCTGCGCACGGTTGACGCGAGCTTCTACGTGGTGCTGGGCGAGGTATTGCGGAACAGCGCCGCCGAACCTTTCCGGTCGCTGATCAGCAATTTTGTGGCAAGCAGCGTGGCGGACGGCCTGAACGGAAGCACGGCGGTAACGCTGCCGGAAGCCAGGAACGCAGCGGCGCGGCTTTCGGACGTCGCTAACAAAGGCCTGTTCAACATAAACTACAGCGATGGGACGTTCAACGTCAACCTGAACGTGAACGTCACCCTGTCCGGCGGCACGTATACCGTTAACGTAAGCCGTTACAGCGCAAACACAAGCACGATAACCGCAAACGCGGCGGGGCTGACGGCTTCGGCGGGGCTGTACAGCAGCGTTTTCGCCGCATTGGACAGCGCGGCGCCCGCGGGCCTGGGCCTGAGTGGCAGCGACTATGTAAGCGAGATACAGACCTGGTTCAACGGCCTGCCTTCGCTCAGCGGCTATGTGAGCAACGCGGCGGCGCAGGATAAGAGCGTGTCCGTTTCAGCTGTCGGCAAGGGCAGCACGGTTACGCTGAACAGCGGCAACGGCATTACCGTGACCATAACCATTTCCTAAGCAATGGATGAGAGCAAAGAAATAGAAATAGACCTGAAAAAACTCGCGTCCGCCCTTTGGCGGCGCTGGTGGCTGCTGCTTTTGGCGGTGTGCGTCGGGGGCGGGATCGCCCTCGCGTACACCTACATGTTCGTGATCCCGGAATACTCGGCCACGGTCAAGCTGTACGTCAACAACTCGACGGAAACGGCCGCCTCCGTGACCTCCGGGGACATTACCGCGTCGAAGTCGCTCGTTGAAACGTACATAACGATCATCCGCAGCGACATGATCTTGGACGAGGTCATAGAGCGGACGGGGGCTGACTACACGCCCCAGGAAGTCAACAAGATGCTCACGGCGGGCGCGCTGAACGCCACCGAGGTGTTCTACATCACCATAACGAACCCGTATCCGCTGAAAGCCCTGGAGCTTGCGTCCTCCATCTCGGACGTCGCGCCCGATTACCTCTCGGACATCGTGGACGGAAGTTCGGTTAAGATTGTTGACAGGGCAAAAATCCCGACGAAGCCGTCCTCGCCGGATTACAGGAAAAACACGGCGTTGGGCGCGCTGGCCGGGCTGTTCATAGTGGGCGCGATACTCGTGATAATGGCGGTGTTCGACGTCCGCATAAGCTCGGAAGACGACCTTGGCGCGGTATCGGAGCTGCCTATACTGGGGGTCATATCCGATTTCAGGTACGCGGACAAGCCGGAATACGGCTACGGCTATGCGGGACCGGCCGCCGGGCCGGATGCGGAGCGTCCCGAAAAGGCGGAAGGCATATGAACATAAAAATGAGGCGCAAAGCCGCGGACGTCCCGCAGCCTGCGGGCAATGCAAGGCATATCCTTACCGAGGCGACGCCTTTCTCCGTGACGGAGGAATACAAGATGCTGCGGACGGCGGTGTCCTTTGCCGCGTCGGTGGGAAGCGGCAGCGGCAAAACCGTGGGCGTGACCAGCCCGCTGCCCTCGGAGGGTAAGAGCATAACCTGCATGAACCTCGCAGTCGCCTTTGCCATGACGGGCGCGAAGGTCCTGCTGATCGACTGCGATTTACGAAAACCTACGGTGGCGCAGTCCCTGAACCGCGACTCCGCGCCGGGAATCAGCAACATCCTGGCGGGCGCCTGCGGCGAAAAGGAGGCGCTGGGACAAATGGATTCCGGCGGCGTCCGCTTCGACGTCATCCCGTCCGGGGACATACCGCCGAACCCGTCCGAACTGCTCGGCTCGGAGAGGGCGGTAAAACTGTTTGCCTCCCTGTCCGGCAGCTATGATTACGTGTTCGTTGACCTGCCGCCCGTGCTGCCGGTTTCGGACACGGTGGCGGTTTCCAAATGGATGTCGGGATTGGTGATGGTCGTCCGTTCCGGGCAGACCAAACGCGACGAAGTGAAGCACGCGCTGGAGAGGCTGCGCTTCGCGGACGCCAACGTGATCGGTTTCGTGCTGAACGGGGCGCAGCACACGGGCGCAAGGAAAAAACACTACGCTTACTACAGGCATGCAGGGGAATGAAGGCATGACGGATTTCCACACGCATGTCCTGCCGGGCATGGACGACGGGAGCAGGAGCGCCGGGGAGTCGGCGGAAATGCTGGGCATGCTCCGGGCGCAGGGCGTGACAAGGCTCATAGCGTCCCCGCACTATTACCGCCAAAGGGAAACGATACCGGAATTCACGGAAAGGCGCGGGCATTCGGCGGAAAAGCTGGCCGGGGAGGCCGGCGCCGCGCCCCCGCCCTGCATGGTTCTGGGCGCGGAGGCCGCGTTCTTCGCGGACATGTCAAAAGAACCCGGCCTGCGCAGGCTCTGCATCGGCGGCACGGACATGCTGCTTCTGGAAATGCCTTTCGCCCCGTGGCCGGCCGCGGTCGTCAACGAGGTGTACCAGATTGTCTCGTCGCGCGGGATCACGCCGGTCATCGCCCATGTTGAGCGGTACATGGAACACAAACGGAACTTGGAAGCGCTGGACAGGCTCATCTCGTTCGGCGTTGTAATTCAGAGCAACGCGGAGTTTTTTCTTGAACGCGGGACGCGGCGGCGCGCGTTCGGCATGCTTGCCGCCGGGCGCATCCATGTTTTCGGGAGCGACTGCCACGACACCCATGACAGGCCCCCGAACATGGGCGCCCTTGCCGCCCTGCTGAAAAAGAAGCTGCCGCCCGGCAGGCTGGAAGCCCTGCAGGCGGCGGAAGACGGGCTCTTTGCCGGACAAGGGTGATTATGCGAAAAATGCTTGGCCGCCCCTGGGTCTGGGCCGCCGCCGCGCTTGCGGTCGTCGCCGTGCTTGCCGTTTCGTCTTCGCAGGACGCGGAGACCTCAAACGGGTACACGATGCGGGTCGCGCGGGCGGCATACGGCGCTTTTTTATGGCTGTCCGGCAGCCAGCCGGAGGATGCCGCTTTGCCGGCCGTGAACTATTTCCTCCGCAAGGCGACGCATGTCGGTATTTTTGCCCTGCTGGCCGTGTTTCTGGCGGGCGCGCTGAAAAGCCCCCGGACAAACGGCGCGGCGCGGTGTTCGCTGGTGCTGGCCGTCGTCCTGGCAGCGGCGGCTACGGACGAATTCCACCAGTCGTTCACGGGCCGCAGCGCGAACGCCGCCGACGTGCTGATTGACATGTCCGGCGCGGCAGCCGTCTGCGCGGCCATGGGGCTTTGGGCCCTGCTGCGGCGGAAACCGCCGGAATGACAATGCGGCGGGCTTATATTCATGATAAACGGGGCGGTTCAGGAAAGGAGCGGCGTGCGATGCATAGGAACAACGATTTCGCGACAATCAGCTTTTTCCGGATTTTCTGCGACATGCTTTTCGTCGTCGCGGCCTACCTGCTTTCGGCGTTTCTGCGCGGGTTTGCGCTTAAGCCCGGATTTCTGGGGGAGTACGCGTGGCTGCCGGCGACGTTCATCGTGATCTACGTCCTGCTCATGTTTTTCCTGCGGATGTACGACGTGACCACGTTCACCTACATGGACCGGATGATCATCCGCGTGACGGTTTCGGTGTTCGTGCCGTCGCTCTGCATATCGTCCATGCTTTTCCTGCTGAAAATGACGTATGTAAGCCGCATGTTTTTCGGCTTGTTCATCCTGCTGTCGTTCGTGCTGCTGCTGGGCGAACGCTTTCTGGGCAGAGAACTGAAACGGGCGTCACGCAGGGGCGGCGAAACCACGGTGCTGTTCATCGGGCGGGACAGTTCGTTCGCGGCTTACAAAAAGTACATCGAAAAAACCAGCATCAGCTGCAGCTTCGACAATTGCTTCGCGTATGCCGACGAGCGGATCAACTCCGCGGAGAAGTTCGAGGACCGCATCGCTGAGATCTGCCCCGACGAGGTTGTCATCGCCTACGAGCCGGGCGCGGAGCCCGCGTTCCGGAGCTACATGTCAGTCTGCGAGGACATGGGAATCACCGTCCACCTGATCGTGGATCTGTTTGACACGGAGCTTTCCCAAAAGTATGTTTCCGGCATAGGAACTTTGCCGGTGGTCACCTACCACAGCGTGTCGAAAAACCAGGCTCAGATCTTTTTCAAAAAACTGATGGACATGTGCGGCGCCGTCATCGCGGTCACGCTCTCGTCGCCGGTGATGCTCGCGGCCGCAGTCGCCATAAAGCTGGACTCGCCGGGACCGGTGTTCTTCCGGCAGACGCGGGTGGGCCGCAGCGGCAAGACCTTCGAGATCCTGAAATTCCGCTCCATGTACATAGACGCGGAGGAACGCAAGAAGGAGCTTGCCGCGCAGAACAAGGTCAAGGGCGGCCTGATGTTCAAGATGGACGACGACCCCCGCGTGACGAAGGTGGGCAGGGTCATCCGCAAGCTGAGCATAGACGAGCTGCCGCAGTTCCTCAACGTGCTGCGGGGCCAGATGAGCATCGTCGGGACGCGCCCGCCCACGGTTGACGAAGTGAAGCTGTACGAGCGCAGGCACCGCCGCAGGATAAGCATCAGCCCCGGCATCACCGGGATGTGGCAGGTCAGCGGCCGCAGCGACATCACGGACTTCGAGCAGGTGGTGCGGCTGGACACCCAGTACATAGACGAGTGGAACCTTGGGCTTGACATCAAACTGATTTTCATGACCGTCGGCGTAGTGCTGGGCCGGAGGGGGGCGGGATGAGAGGCGAAATAACGAGGGTGGTATTAATTGAGAGAGGCTGGTGAGAGTTTTGCACAGCACGACACAACATGGCACAGCACTCTCAATATTATTAATAAAAAGTTACATCTTTATCGGGATTTTGGGCAATTTGATACCCTTGACAAGTGCATTGAAATCAATTCGATTTTATCATCTGTTATTGCCAGTCATTGTTGTTTATTTCTTGCGCAGAAAGTTAAGAATTCAAGAATTTAAAATTATTATAGTTACTTTTCCTCTTGTTTTATATTTGTTAATATCAGCAATTTACGCATCTTACGTAGATAGTGAAAGTATACCTGCATTTAGCGCACAAAATCCGTTGATTAGGTTTGCTCTGCTATATTTCCTCTTTATATCAACTGTATTGATTTCATCAGATATAAACCGTAAAACAATTGATTTTAAGTTCGATTTGATTTTGCTTTACTTAAAAGGATTTTTAATAACTGCGGTTGTGGGGATATTCTTCTTTGTTGGATATTATGTTCATCTTTTATCTGTTGATTTTATTTTGAAATTTCAAGTTCAGGTTCAATTTGGCGCCGGCGGTCTTTTGAGAATTTCACCCGGTTCTTATCCTAACGAGTATGGTACGGTTTCGAGCTTTGCCTTGTCTGTGATAACGTTGCTGTTTATTAATAAAAAACAATTATTACGTGAAAGAATATTATTTATAACAAGGACCCAAACTGCGTTTTATGTAATGTGCTGGATTTTATCAATTACGGTTTTATTCTTAGCTACAACGCGTTCAGCTTATATATCATTTGTACTTTCGCTCATATTCATAAGTTACACTCAGAAAGCACGTTCAAAAAAGGTAAATACGTTGCTAAAAATGATTGCATTATTCGTAATTGTATATGTAATAGTACAGCGGTTTTTATATGACATCAAATCAATTTTTGTTTCAGGATTCAACTCATTCGTTGAATTAGATGGTTCTACCGGGTCAAGAATTGAGGCATGGATGTCAAACTTGAAATATTTCAGTGATAATCCAATGTTCGGAGTGGGGTTTGGGAGATTGCTTGATACACATAACTATTATTTGCAACTTCTATGCGAAATAGGTTTAACTGGGTTAATATTATTTGCCATTACATTCGTAATAATCCGAAATATCCATCTCGGCAAGAAAAGCATTATTGAAGCTCCTCAGACAATAAAATATGAACTTCTATCTAAAGTAAAAAGCCTGGCGATTTTACATGTCCTTTGGTTTGCAACAAATAACCATAACTTAAATCATCATTTAACATGGTTTTGTGTGATGTTGATACTAATTTCTACGCCAATGCCAAAGAGATCTTATAATGAGATGTCAATATGTAATACTAAAACGAAAGGCGGCGAAATGTATGCAGGATAGTTCGCTTAGAGTTCTTCATATTATCGGTCAGGCGACAAGCGGCGGGACGGAATCTGTCGCTTATAATTATTATCGGGCTATTGATAGATCTAAAGTTCAATTTGATTTCGTCATTGACGAAGACTCATTGAGCGATATTCCTGCTGACATATTGGTGCTTGGCTGCAAATGTTATAAAACGCCATCATATAAACATTTGAATTCGTATATAAAGTCTTTAAAAAAAATCATGGCTGACGGACACTACCAAATGGTTCACTCCCACTTAAATGCGCTGTCAATATTTCCGCTGTTTGCGGCAAAACGTGCAGTTGTGCCTGTTCGGATTGCGCATAGCCACAGCACATCAGGCAAGGGTGAATTTACCCGGAATGTCATGAAATCCGTGCTTAAGCGGTTCTCGCGATTGTTTCCGACGCACTTATTTGCCTGTTCGGAACACGCAGGGCGTTGGCTGTTCGGCAACAGAGCGTTCGATAACAGTAAAGTTACGGTGATCCGCAACGCAATTGATACCGCAAAATACCAGTTCAACCGGGAAATCCGCGAGCGCGTCCGGCTTGAACTGGGCATTGAGGATAAGTTAGTAATCGGCCACGTAGGACGATTTATGCCGCAAAAGAATCATACGTTCCTGCTTGACATATTTGCTGAAATTAAAAAGCTGAATACGAATTGTACCTTGCTGTTGATTGGCATCGGTGAGTTGAAATCATCCATGGAAGAAAAGGCAAGGCACCTTGGACTTACGGATTCAATAATGTTTCTCGGCGCACGGGATGACGTTAGCGCGTTATATCAGGCAATGGACATATTTGTTCTGCCGTCGCTATATGAGGGATTCGGGCTGGTAGCCCTCGAAGCGCAGTGTTCGGGGCTGGCATGTGTCCTGTCAACCGAGGTTCCCCAAGAAACGAAGGCCTGCGAATATGTTGATTTTATTCCGCTTAATACAGGTGCGGACAAATGGGCAAAGGCTGTTCTGGAGCAAAGCCAGAAAGATAAAGATCGTTACGAGACGGGCCGGTCTTGTGCGGAGTTGTGGGACATAAACAGCGAGGCGTGGAAGTTGGCGGAAATGTACTTGACATTCGCGGGGGAGGCTTAATTGAAAAGGGCTTTACTAGGCAACTTGTTACTTTCAGCCTAACTATGAGAACGCTATGTAAGAGTATTATTCCAATATGCATTCTGAAAGGGTCATAATTATGATTATCGGCACATGTGGTTATGGGGCAACGGGTTCGTCTGTGATAACGGATTTGTTAAGAGAGTTTTCTGGCATTCAGGTGTACGACCAATTTGAATTCACCTATTGTTATAAGGTAGACGGATTACAGGATTTAGAACATCACTTGATGAAGAGTAATGCAAAAAACATTTCGGGTGACGCTGCCATTTCCAGATTTTTATACGCTGCTCAGTCAATCAAAACCCCTTTTACCAATAAGCCTACGAATTCAAGGAAGTTTATAGAGATCACTCACGAATTCGTTGATAGCCTGGTGCAGGTAAAATACAAGGGAATGGACGACATTGACACTAAATCAGGGAATATTCTTAGGAATATTGCGGCATTGGGCATGAAAAGAATTATTCTGCCAAATATTTATGAAAAACGGAAAGGGCGAGCTTGTTACTTATGGCCGAACCGGGATATGTACGTGTGTGTGAAGCCGGAAGGATTTTACGATAAGGCGCAAAAATACATTAAAGATATTTTGCTGGCAATGGGCGCGGATACGGATGGCGTTGTTGCTTTAGATCAACCATTTGAAGGTAATGCACCCGAACAAAGTTTTCCGTTTTTTGATGACCCGATGGCTATCATCGTTGACCGTGATCCACGCGACTTATATCTGCACGCAAAATACATTTGTTTGTCTAGAGGCAGATTTATGCCCAGACAGAATGTTGAAGATTTCGTTGCCTATTATCAGAGTATCCGTAAAGGTCAAAAACGCGTTAATTCTGAGCGTATCCTTTTCTTGCGATTTGAGGATTTAATCTATAATTATGATATTTCAGTGGAAAAAGTGGTTAATTTTTTGGCGGTGAAAGATCATAAAACGCCCCGGTCAAGCTTTGATCCCGCTCGATCGATAAGCAATACACAGTTGATTAGAAAATACCCAAATGACATCGATGAAATTCGATATATTGAAGAACAGTTGCCGGAATACTTGTTTCATTTCGAAGAGTATCCAGATGCCGATATAGCAGGTGATCCCTTTTTTGGGAATGCGAGTAAAATGATGAAGAAAGGATGAATACACGATGATCATCGGGTATACGCAGGGGGCATTCGATATGTTTCATATCGGACATCTAAACTTAATACATAAGGCGCGGAAACAGTACGACAAATTAATTGTCGGCGTTAATTTCGATGCGTTGATTGTGTCGTATAAACAAAAATGGACTGTCGTTCCGCAATAAGTCAGATATTGCTGTAATTCAAAAATAACTCAGCGAATACATCTTTCCGTTTGAAAACTATCCCGATATAGAAGTTGAGGGACATATGTTTATGGGAAGCCAGTCATAGCGGTTCTGATTTATGATGATGACCGTAAAGGAAAGCAGAGGAAATTATATGACAATAGGCTACACAACCGGCGTGTATGACATGTTTCACATCGGACACTTGAATGTCATACGCGCCGCAAAAGAGCGTTGCGACTACCTGATAGTCGGTGTTAGCACAGACGAACTTGTGCTGCATGAAAAAAGCAAAACACCTGTGATTCCATACGACGAGCGGGCCGCGATCATCGAAGCCCTGCGGTTTGTTGACAGAGTGGTGCCGCAAAAGGACAAAGACAAGTTCGGTGCGTGGCGGGAATACGGGTTCCACCGAATGTTTGTCGGCTCGGACTGGCAAGGGACTCCGCAATGGCAGCAGTTTGAGGAACAATTTGCACCATTGGGGGTGGAGATAGTTTATCTTCCGCACACAGATGGAATTTCCAGCACGGCGTTGACTAATTTCATCAAAGAGCAACTTGAAGCACCACCCCAGTAATTACCATTTTTGTTATTATTATATTGTATTTACATATTTGCAGTCTGCTATCCCGTGGGCGTTCCCTGCTCAAACGGAAGGAGGCTGCGCAATGATTAAATATAGATTGGGGTTTACACAGGGTACATTCGACATGTTCCACATCGGGCATTTGAATTTAATAAGAGCGGCGAGCGAGCAATGCGAGAAGCTAATTGTCGGGGTTAATTCCGATTCGCTTGTTTCTTCTTACAAAAACAAAGGAACGGTCGTGCCGGAGACAGAGAGGCTGACTATTATTTCAGCGCTAAAATATGTAGATGAAGCCATTATCACCGACAGCCTTGATAAACGCACAATCCATGCTTTGCTCCGCTTTGACGCGATTTTCATTGGCGACGACTGGAAAGGCAGCGAGCGCTGGGCGCAAACCGAAACTGAACTTGCAGAAGCAGGCGCGGCAGTGGTCTATTTACCTTACACCGAAAACACAAGCTCAACCTTATTGCGTGACAAGCTAAAAGATTATTGAAGGCATTATAATGTCAACGCGACCACCGAGTCTCAAATTCCGTCTTTGTGTTTGACGTTATCCCGGTTTTGAGGTTGTTGAAAAAGCTTTTTTGTTATAAATCCGAGCAATAAAATTACAAACGTATTACAAGCGTATCACAAAGTGATTTCATATTCATACATTTCTTGTAATGTTACAAGAAATGTAATAGAATTAAGGGGTATTTGTCGGATCCGGAATTTTCGACAGGACTCTCTCACAGAAAATGGAGGTGAATAACGTGCTTTTAAAGACTTCAATTGAGGAACTCACTGAAAAAGATATCGAAGACTTGCGTGTAACCCGCAAGAACACACGCGAGCACAATCATCGGCATGGCGACAGGGAGTTCATGGAGATTCTCTTAGCGGGAAGCAAAAAGCTTAACATCCAATTTGCCGATTCGGATTTGTACAAAATGGATTTGGAGTATCCTAAATGAGAGAAGACAGGAATGGCTTTATCTATAATAATTTATCCGATGCAATAATGCTAAAACGCCTTAATGAGTTTAAGTTGATGCTGGCGGAATTCGGCTCCTTTTTCAAAGTGGCATTCAGTGATATTGATTGTTCGATACCGCTGGTATACGAAATCTATAAACGAATAGATCAACGAGCCGATTACTATTTGTATTTCCACACAGATCCGAATAGACCGGATAAACCGATGGAGATGTCTCAGACGAAAGAGATGTCGCTGATGGCATTTTGGGTGCTTAAGTATAAACCTCTGTCCCTGCCCGTACTTAAGGCGTATTCTTTATTTAATCAGAAAAACTGTACCATAAATGAGTATTTCGCAGCTTATTGCATAATTTCATACGCCAAGGAGATTTCTTCGCGTAGTGATATCATGAGTTATTTTACTCCTAAAAACATTGACGTTCTCGTCTACAGCTTTATGCACCGGGACATAAGCAAAGAAGCAATGATCTGTTACGTTGAATCCCTGTTGAATGTCGTGGAGTATTAACCAATGTTTGATTTTTCAAATCTCGACCCGGAAACCATTGCTAAGTTTTGGATATACTGTATCGGGTTTTTAATCGTTGGATTGATTATTGGCTGGTTTGCCCGGGTTACATTAACGAAAATAGCTATGGATAATTTTCGTTCAGAAAAGAAAAGATTCGAGGCTGAACGAGCCTCGCTCATGGACATAAAAAGTAAATACGAGGACATGTGCGAGGATTTGGAAAAGAATGCGGAATACTGGCTGTATAAAAAACAAGAGTCAGGGCCACATGATGTTGTTGATCCGTCAGAATTACTACATACCGGGCTAAAGAAAAAGCGGTGAGTTTTGTTCGTCAAATATAACCAATTCATTGCGAGATGCGGTTCAGCATTAAGGCATCGGCCTTCCGTTTGTTCCTTCGGTTCTGATTTTGGGAACCGCGGGAATTTTTATTGGCATGGGCACCGCAGTGGTTTCGCGGTTTCTCCGTGAGTCAAATAGCAAGATGCCTTTCACCATCTAAGCCGCGGTGACACAAGACGTAAAAAAAATAATTTTGGGCAGGGATGAATGATGGGACAGAATGAGAAAAACACGATACTGAAAGCGTCATTTGCAGTGATGCTGGCTACCCTGCTACATCGCATGCTTGGGTTTGCGCGTGAAATGACGCTTGCCGCCACATACGGCGCGGGGAGCGTGTCTGACGCATTCGTCATTGCCATGTCGCTCCCCACAGTCGTGCTTGAGTTATTTACAACATCTGTTTCGACGCTGTTCATTCCGCAATATACCCGTGCCGACGATCAAAAAAGCAGATTTACAAATAACCTGATTTCGATTCTTGCCGTAATCGGACTCGTGTTCGCGATAATTTTCACTGTATTCCCGCAAGCCCTCACTTATCTGTTCGCCATGAAGCTGTCCAAAGAATCTTTCGACATGGCAACACAGTTGTTGCGGGTCATCGTATGGTCATCCGTCCCGATATTGCTGATGGCGGTTTTGCGCGGCTATCTTCAGGTCAACAGGGTGTTTTTTATTGCGACGGCGCTTGATTCATGCGTGAATGTCTTTATCATCTGCGCGATGTTCCTTGGAAAACTGTCGGGATATTATATCATCCTCGGTTACGGTGCCGCGCTTGGCAATTACATATCTTTAATCCTGCTGTTTTTGATTTCGCGCCGCAAGGGGCTGCGCTATAAACCGGTAATCGACTTCAACGACCCTAATTTGAGAACCATGTTGGTCCTGATGGTGCCGCTCGTCCTGGCGATGTCCGTGCGTGAGATAAACCAAATCGTTGACAAAAACTTCGCGTCAAGTCTGGTGTCAGGCACAATTTCAGCGCTAAATTATTCGGCAAGGATCAATAATGTCGTCGCCGCGCTTCTCGGAACCGCAATCGGGACCGCGATGTTCCCGCAAATTTCCGAGTATGGCGCTTCGGGAGAGATAGATAAACTCAAAAACAGGGCAATGAAAAGTGTCTATACGCTCATTCCTTTACTTTTGCCGTTAACTGCCGGGATGATCATCCTCGGACTGCCGGTCACCCGCATTTTGCTCGAACGCGGCGAGTTCAACGCAGGCAATACGGCCATGACTGCCCAATGCCTCAGCATGTATTCGATATCTCTTCTGTCCGGCAACTTGATTCCGCTTGTGACACGGGCGTTTTACGCAATGCAGAAAACGAAAGTCCCGACGATAATATCCGCCATATCGCTTGCGGTAGGCATCGTGCTTGATTTGATTTTGATGCGCTTCATGGCGCACAGAGGCCTTGCTTTGGCTACGAGCGTTTCCAGCATCATCAACTGCACAATTCTCTTCATAGTATTCAAAAAGACTGTGGGAGACCTTGGATTCCGAAAGGAGGCTCCGGAGTTAATCAAAGTTATTGCCGCAACTGTCGTGATGTCGGGCGCCGTTATTTCAGGCCGGATGTTCACGCCGGTCGTGGGCGGGACCTATATGCAGACCTTGCTCTGGACTGCCGTTATCGCGGGCGGCGGCGCGGCGGTTTACGGGCTGTTGCTGCTTGTAATGCGGGCGGAGATTATGATGACGGTTATCAGCCGGGTAAGAAAGAGGACGTAGGCGCGGCCCGGCCCGGCAGGGCAAAATACGCCTGCCCCGCAGGCGGCTGCGAAGACCGGGCGGAAGCTGTCCCGCAGGCGCCAAATTCGACGCTTACTGCTTCCGGGACAGCCTGGCCTCCAGCTCGGCTATGCGGGCGTCCTTTTCTGACAGCTGGCCGTCCTTTTCCGACAGCTGGGCATCCTTTTCCGACAGCTGCTCCAGCAGCGGGGCGACCGCTTCCTCCACCGCGCTGTCAACGATGCTGCGCTGGCGGATGCTCTCGTCGAGCCACATTATGTATGCCTTCCTCGCGTCCTCGTCGGCCGCCACGCGGTCGAACCGCCGGCAGAACTGCGCGAACCCGCCGTCGCGGGCCGCGAACTCCTTAAGCTCCGTGTGCATGTCCACCACCTCCTGCGGTTTTTTGCGCAACTCGTGGGATTTCCATATCATATACATCCAGCAGTCGAAGGCGTCGGCCAGGTCTGGCTCCTTCGCGAGGAACTGCGGCAGCTGGACGTAGAACACGGCGTACCGGTCGTCGGCGACGCCGTGCGGCGGTGCCCCGAACCTCAGCTGGACCGGCTGTATGGCCCCGGCGTTCTCGCCGTCGTCGCGGACGTTGTAGCAGCAGATGTTGATTACCGTTATCTTCGGCATCATGGCTGGGTATCCGCTTGTGTCCGTGCCCTCCGGCATGCTCCCGCTTATCCTGTGCGCCGCCGCCAGCAGGTTGCGCCGGGGCAGCGCGCGGTCGTACAGTATCTGGAGCTCGTAGACCGCGAGTTCGTTGTCGGCGCTCTCGGCTTCGACGTCCACGCGGCTGCCTTTCAGGCCGGGGATGCTCTTTTCATATTTCTGCGGCGTCACCCGGACGACCTTCCCGAAGCCCAGCCCGAACTTCGACACGACGGCCCTGGTCAGGCTTTCGGCGGCGAGCCCCGCCACCTTCACGTTCGCGAACAGCGCGGACCACGCCGGGTCTGACAGCGTGGAAATGAAATCCTTGTCAAAGCTGACCTTCATCTGCCTGCGCCATTTCGCCTCTGGGGCGCGTTTCTTTCCCATGTCTCCTCGCTTCCATTATACGCGTTGCGCGG
>JAITOE010000197.1 GCA_031290135.1 Eubacteriales Family XIII. Incertae Sedis bacterium | reverse complement strand
TCTGGGCGGCGAGTGCGGCGTTTTCAACCCGGAGCTTCTGATTTCGTTCGAAAAGAGCGCGCACCTGTTTTTGGACCCGGAAATGATCAAGGCAAAATCCGAGCCTGCCAGCAGCGCCTCCGGGAAAAGCGCCGCCGGGGAATTCGCGGACGAAGCGCTGCTCTCCGGCCGCACGCTGGAATTGCTGGAATGGGAACGGGCGAAGATCCGGACCTTGAAAGAAATGTCAGAAGATCTGATTTTCGACTACGATTCGCGGACGGACGTCATGCACTTTTCCAAGGCGTTGCCGCCGCTTGCCGAAATGGGCAAGGAAATTCCGGGTTTCCGGCATGTGCTGTTCAGCATGCCCGCGCTTACGCAAGAACAGAAAGAACGGATTCTCAACGAAGTGCTGAAGCTGAACCGGCAAAACCCGAAAATCACGCTGGCGCTTACCATGACGGGCGCATCCGGCGGAGCGGAATCCTATGAAACAGATATCCATGCGCTTTTCGAAAACGAGGAAAGCGAAGAAAAAACGGGATATATCGGGAAAATGAAAAAGGCGGACGAAAAAAATACAAATTGAAGAGGAATTTAACATGAGCGAATTATTGGATTTAATCAAAGCGTCGGCGCAGTATCCGGCAGATTTCGAAGAATATGTGGACGTGGACTCCGGTCTGAGGCGGGTGGCCGGGAACAAAAAAATCTACATTAAGATCATGAAATCTTTTTTGGACAGCGCGGAGTTTGAAAACCTGCGGAACAACCTGAGCAGCAACGACATTCTGGCGGCGGCGGCAACGGCGCACGGCCTGAAGGGCATGGCGGGGAATCTCTCCCTGACAAAGCTGTACCAGCAAACCGTGGATCTGGAAGGCCAGCTGAAGCAGGGCGTTTACGACCCCGCAGCGGGCGCGAGTTTCTACGGCCTTGCGGACAAAAGCAAGGAGTATATCCGCGTTTTGCTGGCGGCGATCGATACGGAGTAGGACGCCCCTGTTACTGTTATGAATCTTAGGTATGTTCCGCCACTGCGTGATTTGCGTAGGGCATATCCCCCGTCGTTGCGAGAAGCGGAGCGCCGAAGCAATCCATACTGCACACTGGATTGCTTCGCTTCGCTCGCAATGACGGGGGATGCCTTATGCGCTGGATTGCCTTGCCGGTGAATCACGTAGCTGCGGGGCGGGCGTAACCCGGAGGCGGGATTGCGGGCATAATGGTCTCGCTCTATTTCCTGCCGTAGGCATGAAATAGCTAAGCGAACCTTATGCGGCAGCTTTGCTGCCGCATACGAGCGGAATGAGCGAAGCGAATGTAGCGCCCGCGCACGGTGAACTCTTATCCGGCTAAAGCCGGAGAGTTCTCGAGTGGCACCTGCCAACCATTTGCTGTGCAAATGGGGATAGGTGCGCAAGCGTCAGCGACCCGACCGGAGGGTTACGCCCGCTCCGCCCCGCAGTACCTCAGTCGATGTTCTGCTGGCCCCGGATGGGCGCCAGGGGCAGCGTTACCGTTACCTTGGTGCCTTTGTGTTCCCGGCTTTCCAGTTCAACCGTGCCCTTGTGCTCCTCGACAATCTGCTTGGATATCGCCAGGCCCAGCCCCGTGCCGCCCACGCTTCTCGAACGCGCCTTGTCCACCCGGAAAAAACGTTCAAACACCCGTGACAGCTGGTCCTCCGGGATGCCTATCCCGTTGTCACTGATGATGATCCGCGCGCTTTTCCCGTTCACGTAGGCGTCAATGTCGATGCGCCCTTTCTCCGCCGTGTATTTGATCGCGTTGCTGATCAGGTTCAAGAACACCTGCTCTATCCTGTCCCGGTCCATGTCCACCTGTATGTGCGTCTCTTCGTCAAAGAGGATGTTCAGGTGCTGCTCCTTGCTTTTCGCCATCATTTCCATTTTTTTCACGCTCGTCTTGAGCAGAATGATCAGATTGCCTTCTTTTTTGTACCATTTTTCCTGTTTATAGTCCAATCTTGACAGCTGCAGAAGATCCTTTACAAGGCGGTTCATGCGGTCTGCTTCCGCGTCTACGATTTTCAGAAAATCCACGGCCGTGCTTTCGTTTTCGATGCCGCCGAGCAGCAGGGTTTCCGTGTAGCTCTTGATGGTGGTCAGGGGCGTTTTCAGTTCATGGGAGACATTGGCGACGAAGTCCGTCTGCATGTTTTCCAGCTTCTGCTGCTCCGTGACGTCCTGCAGCAGCAGGATGAAGCCGATGTCCCGCCCCGTTTCGCCCTGGAAACGGTCGTAACGGACGGCATAGGTCGCGCCGGCATAAAGAAAGGTCTCCATCGCCGCCCCTTTTTCGCAGTTTTTCCGGAGATTTTTCAGGTTCAGGCTGTCCGAAAACTTTTCGATGATCTGGTCGTAGCTTTTCTTTTCGACGTCCGTTTCGCTGAATTTCAGCATTTCCTTGGCGGCGAGGTTCGCGTGGATGATATGGCCGGACAGGTCGATGGCGATCAGGCCGTCCGCCATGTTTTTCAAAATGGCTTCTAATTTGTTTTTTTCGTTGGAAACTTCAGAAAGGGTGCGGTCCAGCTCGATGCGCAGCAGGTTGAACATCTCGGCAAGCCGCCCGATCTCGTCGTCCGACTTGACGCTGACTTCCTGGCTGAAATCCCCCTGCGCCATCTTCTCCGCTTTTTCCGTCACGTCGTTGATGGGGATGGTGATGCTCCTGGCAATGAGAAAACCCAGCACGATGGTGATGCCCAGCGCCAGGACCATGGCGCGTATGAAGATGATCTTGGATTCGTTGATGGCGTCCTGGATGCTGGTCATGTCCGTCCTGAAATACAGGACGCCCATGACGCCGCCGTTCCTGTTTTTGATGGGGAACACCACGTTTTTCGTCGGGATGTCCTCATCGTCGCGGAAATAGGTGGCGTTGTATTCGCCGTATTCCGCGTATTCCCCGTTCAGAGCCTTGAAGATCAGTGCTTCCTCTAAAACGCCGTGGGCGCTGCGGCCTTTGTATTCGTTGGTGGCGGCGATGATGTCCCAGTTGCCGTCCGTGATGAAGATCTCGTTTTGGAGGGTCCGGGCCCACGCGTCCACGCTGGTCTGGATCTCTTCCTGGTGCCCGGAAAGCGAGTCATAGCTTTCTAAGGACGTCAGCAGCGTGGTTTCGCTGACCGTTTTCCGCAGGTTGGACCGGATGGACGCGTCGTAATAGGACTCCAGCTGGTTCATGATGAAGACGCCGATGATGGTGGTCGCGATGAAAACCAAAAGAATATAAATGAAGACAATCTTCCACCGGATGCTGCTCCATCTTTTTTTGCCTGCCATGGGTCAGGGCCTCCTGAAATAGTAGCCGATCCCCCTCTTCGTCATGATGTACTTCGGATCGCTGGAATCATCCTCCAGCTTTTCGCGCAGCCGCCGCACCGTGACGTCCACCGTCCGGATGTCGCCGAAATAATCATAGCCCCAGACATCAGACAGGAGCTGTTCCCTCGAAAATACTTTATTTTCCTTTTCGGCCAAATACTGGAGCAGCTCGAATTCGCGGAGGGTGAGGGCGAGGGGCTGGCCGTTCTTGCGAATCTCATAGCGGTTCATGTCGATGGAAAGATTGCCGAATTCATGCACGTTGGCCGGTTCTTCCTTGTCGGAATCGTTCAGGTCGATGCGGCGGATGTTTGCCTTGATCCGGGCGACAAGCTCACGCATGCCGAAAGGCTTTGTGATGTAGTCGTCGGCGCCGAGTTCCAGGCCCAGGACTTTGTCCACTTCTTCTTCTTTGGCGGTCAGCATCAGGATGGGGACGGCGCTCACCTCGCGGACTTTTTTGCATATCTCGAAGCCGTCCAGGCCGGGCAGCATGACGTCGAGAAGGATCAGGTCCGGTTTGCCGTTCAGGGCTTTCGCCAGCCCGTCTTCCCCGTCGTATGCCGTTTCCACTTCAAAGCCTTCTTTTTTTAAGTTGAACTGTATGATGTCGGAAATCGATTTTTCGTCTTCGACGATCAGGACTTTTTTTGCATCCACGTTCATTTCCTCCTGGTGTACAATAGGGAAGCAATCCGCATGCACTGGATTGCTTCGCTCCGCTCGCAATGACGAAAGATGCGGCGCCGGGGGCGAGCGTCACCCCTCCCCGTCATTGACTACAGATAATTCAGCGGGTTTTTGGGTACGCCGTTTATATGCACTTCAAAATGCAGGTGCGGCCCCGTGCTGTTGCCCGTGCTTCCCACGTTGGCAATGTGCTGGCCCTGGTATACGCTCTCCCCGACGGAGACGAGGAGCTTGCTGCAATGGCCGTAAAGCGTCTCCCTGTTGCCGCCGTGGTCGATCTTGACCGTATAGCCGAGCGCGCCGTTCCAGCCGGCAAAGACGACTTTCCCGCCGTCGGCCGCCCGGATGCTCGTGCCGGTGGACGCCGCCAGGTCTATGCCGTTGTGCATGCGCCCCCACCGGGTTCCGAAACGGGAGGAGAGGCGTCCCCGCGTCGGATATTCAAAGTAGCCCACGCCGATAAGCGGCGGAATTTCTTTCGTCCCTACCAGCATGTACTGGGTAGTCGGTTCTGCCAGCGTGACGGCCGACAGCTCGTTTTTCCCGGTCTCCAGGCCGTTTTGCCGGGTGATTTCCGCCGTGACCTGCCGTTCCCCGTTGACGCCGGCCGATTTTACGATTTGTTCGCCCTGATACATGGCGGAGGTGTTTTCGTAGTCGATCTCAAAGGGCATTGCTTCCACATAAGTGGCAATTTCCTTGGTTTCCACCGTCACGAGGGGGACGATCCGCTCCAGCTTGATTTCCTGCCCGACCCGCATCCGCTCCGGGACGACGTCGGGGTTCAGGGCGAAGAGCTCATCGAGGCTGATGCCGTATGTCTGGGCGATGCCGGACAGGGTGTCGCCCATTTCCACCGGGTGCAGCTTTTCTTCCACCGCCCCTGTCAGGATGTAATCCAGCACCTCTTCCGGCCGGTCAAGCAGCGCCAGTTTGGTATCCACCTCCCGGATCTCCACGGTTTCGACGAAATCAACGTCTATGTATTCTGAAACCGTGCCGCTGTCCGCGTCCAGAAACTGCGTCTGCACCTGCGTAAGGAGCGTCTGCGCGGTCTCTTCATTGTCCAGCGTCGCAAGCCTTTGCCCGTCAGCCACGATGGCGTAGCCTTTGACTTTCATGTCTTTCATGTAGGTCAGGCGGTCCAGGACGTCTTCCGGCGTGTCGATGGCCGCCTGGGGCAGATAAACGCGGTTGAAGCTGTTGTCGCTGTCCTTGTCGATGTGAATTTCCGCGCCGTAAGCCTCCGAAAGCCGGGCACTCACCAGTTCCACCGTGCTGTAGACCACGTGCGTGTCTTTTACCATGCCGAGGACTTTGCCGTTGTACATGTATTCGTATGCGGAATTGTAATTCACGGCCGAAACGGTGCAGACCGCGCCAGCGATGCAGGCCGCCGAAGCGATGAAGAACGCTTTTTTATGCAGTTCCGCGAAAACGCACACGGAATGCCACAGGCCGGATACTGCCAAGGCGGCGCGCAGGAACCCGGATTTGCAGATTCCGCAGGTGCGCAGGAGTCCGGGTTTGCAAACGCCGCAGGCGCACAGGAACCCGGATTTGCAGATCCCGCAGGCGCACAGGAACCCGGATTTACAGATCCCGCAGACGCGCAGGAGTCCGGGTTTGCAGATTCCGCAGGCGCACAGGAACCCGGATTTGCAAACGCCGCAGGTGCGCAGAATCCCCAGGCGGCAGGCCCGTCCGGCGGCTGCGGTTAAGCGGCGCAGGGCTGCTGTCGCCGCGCCTGTTTTCTGTTTGAAGCCGGCCGTGTGCCGGCGCAGGCGTTTGCGCTGCCTGTAGGTGAAACGCAAAGAAGCCCGGAGCAGGTGCAGGACCCGCAGGGCCGCCGGGTCGCCCCGTTCAACTGCGGCCTGAAAACGGTCCAGCGCGGATTCAGTCCCGGCTGTGAAGGCTTGCGATATTTTATTTCCGGTTTGCAAAAGGGTATTCTGAAAGCCGCCGGCGGCAGTCAAGGCAAAGGTGCGGACGTTGCGTAAAAAATTTCCGGTTGTCATAGGCTCTTTCCTTCCGCTTTCATGGCTCGTCAGACGAATGCATTTCCGGCGAACCCGTAAGGGCTCCTTTGACTTCGTTATTACTCCGGCCATTAAATGTAGCCACGAATAGCTGTATTTGATGGCCGGAGCAATATTAGTATACTACAATTCGCAGCATTTTTCAAACCGTTTTTTAAGAAAGATTGAAATTCACACATTCTTCACAAATGCGCCGTGGATAGGCGCGGCAGCGGCAGGTTCCAGCCGGTTAAAACCGGGGAATCCTCGCATGACGCCTTCCATCCAGTAATTTTCTCGTCGTTATTCGCAAAAATAACGACGAGAACATAGGTTCGAAAATACTTGCTTTCTCCGTCGGCACGCTGTATAATAAAGACGCACGATGCCTTCCATCCATTTGCTTCACAAAGATAGCGGCAAAAGGTGATCAAGTATTGCGATAACAACGAATGGTACGTCATTGCGTGACATTGTAGGGCTGTGTCCTTCTTGTCACCGAAGTATCCACATATACTACATAAAATGGCTCAAACGTGTGGGGCAAGATGATTTTAGTTCACGTGCCGAAGCTATGGACGCATATCTATCAGCCATCAAGGAGATTGCGCAATGAATATTCTTAAAAACAAACTACCGATGGGCGAGCAAATCGCGATTATAGAGCGGTGTATTCGTCAAGAAACGCCCCTTGCGGACGAACTGCGCAAGAAAGGCTTGACCTACGACGCGCTTCGCTATGAGGGCTACTCTGACATAGCTCCTGTTGAAGGCACAACGGAGCGTCTTGATGATATTGAAAAAGAAGCGCCGACAATTCCTGCCGTTAGCTTTTTCTCCGGCGCGGGCGGCTTGAATATCGGGACGTATGCCGGATGCCTCGCGGTCTCTGCCGCGAGGCAGTTTATGAAAGCTCCGCCAGGCGGTCGGAGAAGCAGGCGCACTGTTCCCCGCTGTCCTTCGTCCCCGTGTCCTTGCATATGGCGCAGGTGTATAAAACATCCATGTAGTCAGGGCGGAAATTATTTTCCGTCATCAGAAACGCCTTGTCGTGCTGGAGCGCTTCGATCTGCTTGCGCAGCGCCGTGATTTTGGCGTGGGCGTTGCCCGCGCCGGAAAGCATGAGCTTGGAGATGTCCATCGTATGCCGGTGGATCAGCGCGTCCTTCTCCCGGATCTCCGGGACGCGGGCGTATACCTCTTTCCTTCGCCCGTCCGCGTCCTGTTCCTCTTTATTGCGGAGGCGTTCATAATGCCGGTACACTTCGGCGATCTGGTTTTTGCCGCCGTCCGCGCTTTTCTTTTTCGCCGCGGCGGAGCCAGGGTTCAGAACCGCATTGATGTAGTTGATGTTCGGGTTCGTGATGCCGGAGACTTTTTTGCAGGCTTCCAGCACCGCGTCCAACGTAAGGCGCATCTCATCGAACCAGACGTCCATGATGCGTTTCTCTTCCTCTGCGGCGCCCCGGCTCATGCCGAGCGCCCGTAAAATCCGCTTGTACTGGTAATGCCGATTGTCATTTTCTTCCAGATACTGATTGACCTCCGCCACGGAACGGAAGCCTTTCTCCGTCCAGGTTTTTACGATCTTCGCCACATAATTCGTCCGGCGTTCCGGCGCGCCCGGATGCTGGCGGTTTTTGTCGGCGGCATAGCGGTAGGCATAGGCGACGACGGGCGCGGCCGCGCCCAGCTCCGTGACCCATGACATGGTCGCCTGCAGCTCCGACGGGGAAAGCGGGCTGCCGACGATGCTTTCCACCTCGATGCAGAGCGCGCGCAGGTCTTCGTTTGCCAGCAGGTCCTTTACGTCCGGCGGAAGGGCGCCGGACGGGTTTTTGCTTGCCTGGCGTCCGTAAACCCGGCTTTTCAGATTCAGAAATTCCACCGTGTAGAGCAGTTTGTTTCCGGGGTCTTCGTAATGCTTCTTGGCGACGCCCTGTTCTTCCCAGTAGCTCCAGGCTTTCAGCACGTCCTCGACGGGCATGGAAAGATGCCGCGCGATATCGGGATTGCCCATGATCATGCCCAGATCCGTGTACATCAGCGCGAAGAGGTAGACCTTTACATAATCGCCGGGCGCGCCCGCCATCATCTCGTTGATGAAGATGTTTTCCACATGGGTGTCGCCCAGATAATATTCCCTTGTGATCTCTCGTTTGAAAAGCATCAAAAAACTTCTTCCCGCACGATGGTTTGCGTCCTGTCCGGACCCACGGAGACGATTTTTACGGGGACGCCCGTGATTTCTTCCACCGCTTTCACATAGTCCTTTGCCTTGTCCGGCAGCGATTCGAAGCTTTTGCATCCCGAAATGTCGCGCTTCCAGCCGGGCAGGGTGCGGTATTCCGGCGTACACGCGGCGACCACGTCCAAGCTGGCGGGGAAATGCTCCAGCTTTTCCCCCTTGTAATCATAGCGGACGCAGAGCTTCAGCTCATCGAATTCGCTCAGCACGTCCAGCAGCATGAGAGCCAGGCCGGTGGTGCCGTTGATCCGGGCGGAGTACCGGACCACCAAGCCGTCAAACCAGCCGCAGCGCCTGGGCCTGCCCGTGGTGGCGCCGTATTCGTGTCCCAGTTCGCGGATCCGTTCGCCTGTGGCGTTTTCCAGTTCCGTCACGAAAGGGCCTTTGCCTACGCGCGTCGTATAGGCTTTTGTGATCCCGACCACGTCCCGGATCGATCCCGCGCCGAGGCCGGAGCCGGTGGTGAAGCCGCCGGAGGTGGGGTGGGAGCTGGTGACATAGGGATAGGTTCCGAGATCCACGTCGAGGAGGGAACCCTGTGCGCCTTCAAACAGGACTTTTTTCCCGGCTTTCACGGCTTCGTACACCATGACGCCCGTGTCGCGGACGCGCGGGCGCAGCCGCTCCGCATATTCCAGGTACCGGGCGACGATTTCCTCTTTGTCCAAGGGCGGCGCCCCGAATATGGCGGTCACGATTTGGTTTTTCCGGTCGATCTGCGCGGAAAGTTTCCGGTGGAAGCTTTCCGGGTCCTGCATGTCGCAGACGCGCAGGCCGCTTCGTTCGATTTTATCCGTGTAAGCGGGGCCGATCCCCTTTTTCGTCGTGCCGATGTCGTCGGCGCCCCGCGCCGCTTCGTACAGGGCGTCTAAGGTTTTGTGGTACGGGAAGACCAAGTGCGCCCTGTCGCTGACGTATATCCGGTCCGTGCAAATTCCGTCCTTTTCAAGCTGCTCCACTTCGGAGAAAAAGCCTTCCGGGTCGAAAACGACGCCGTTTCCGATGATGTTGACCGTGTGTTCGCTGAGGATGCCGGAAGGGATCAGGTGCAGGGCGTGTTTCTTGCCCTGGATGACCACGGTATGGCCGGCGTTGCTGCCGCCCTGCGCCCGGACTACCATGTCCGCCTTTACGGCAAGGTAGTCTATGATTTTTCCTTTTCCTTCGTCGCCCCATTGGGAGCCTACAATCGCTAAAGTTGACACTTGCGTTCTTCCTTTCTGTGTGATTTGGTGGGGTGTCCGGCGCGGGCGTCACACTTCCGTCGTTGCGAGCAACGCGAAGCAATCCAGTGTCCAGTAGGGTTGCTTCGTTGTTTCACCCCCCGCAATGACAGGGGTTCGCCCGACCCTGGGTGATTCCGTCCCGCCCGCCCTGCCGCAATCCGTATGCGCTGGGTTGCTCCGCTCGCAAAGACGGGCGGTGTCCGGCGCGGGCGTCGCCCGCTAAGAATCCCCCGCCGTCTCGGTGAGCTTGTTGGCGAACTTCGTGTAACGTCCGACCCATGACAGATGGATGGACCCGACTTCGCCGTTCCGGTGTTTGGCTATGATCACCTCGCAGTCGTTCTGCTCCTCCGCTTCTTCGTCGTAATAATCCTCCCGGTACAGGAAAGCGACGAGATCCGCGTCCTGCTCAATGGCGCCGGATTCGCGCAGGTCCGACAGGATGGGCCGTTTCTTGCCGCCGCGCATTTCAACCGCCCTGGAAAGCTGGGAAAGGACGATGACGGGGCAGTCCATCTCGCGGGCGAGCTGTTTCAGCATGCGGCTGATGGCGGTGATCTCCTGCTGGCGGTTTTCGCTCTTGCCGTCAGAGGACATGAGCTGCAGATAGTCCACCACGATGAGATCCAGGCCGATTTCGGCTTTCATGCGGCGCGATTTGTTCCGGATTTCCATGACAGTGATGCCCGGCGTGTCGTCGATATAAATGGGCGCGCCCGATAAAACGGTCAGGGCTTCATGGATCTGGAGCCAGTCGCTTTCATTGACCCGCCCGTCCCGGAGCCGCGTGATCTCCACGTGGGATTCTAAGCTCAGCAAGCGGTTGACAAGCTGTTCCTTCGACATTTCAAGGCTGAAGACCAGCACCTTCGCGCCGGCGCGGATCGCGGCGTTGTGGGCGATGTTGAGGGCAAAGGCGGTCTTGCCCATGCCGGGACGCGCCGCGACGATGATCAGGTCGGATTTCTGCAGCCCGGACGTCTTTTGGTCCAGGTCCAGAAAGCCGGTGGTCAGGCCGGTCAGACCCTTGATTTTCGAAATCTCGTCAAGCCGCTGGACGCTTCGCCACAGCAGATCCTTGATATGCTCAAACTCTTTCCGCTGCCCGGACTGGGCGATCTCAAAGATGCTTCGCTCCGCCCCGTCCAGCACGTCCTGTGCGTCGCGGCTGTCCTGGTAGCCCGCCTCCATGATCTCCGAGGCGGCTTTGATCAGCCGCCGCAGGACCGCTTTTTCCGCGACGATTTTTGCGTACTGCGCCGCGTTGGCGGTGGCGGGGACCATGGTGGAAAGGGCGGCGATGTAACCCCTTCCCCCGACCATCTCCAGGGACTTGCGCCGTTTCAGCGCGTCCGAAACCGTCAGCGTGTCCACGGGCTCGCTGTTTTTATGCAAATCCGAGGCCGCCCGGAAGATTTCGGCATGCGCTTCGGCGTAAAAATCCTCCGCGCGGATGATTTCCATCGCGTCAAACAACGCATCCTTGTCCAGCATCAAAGCGCCGAGGACGGATTTTTCGGCTTCGTCGCTGTGCGGGGGTATGCGTTCGTTCATCCTTCCACGACAACCTGCAAGGTCGCGTTCACCTCCGCGAAAACTTTGATTTCAACGGGGAATTCGCCGATGGTTTTAATGGGCGATTCCAGGACGAGCTTGCGCTTGTCCACCTCGATCCGGTGCTGCTCCTTTAAAGCGTCCGCGATGTCTTTGGAGGTGATGGAGCCGAAAAGGCGTCCGTTTTCGCCGGACTTCGTCACAATTTTCACGTTCAGCCCGTTGATGCGCCCCGCAAGCTCCTTCGCGGCCTTTAAACTCTGCTGCTGTTTTTCCGCCACCAATTTTTTCTGTTTGTCCAGGTCCCGGATGTTGCCGTCCGTCGCCGCCGCCGCCAATCCTTTCGGAATCAGCAGGTTTCTGGCATGGCCGTTGCGGACTTTCACTACGTCGCCTGCCTTGCCTAAGCTTTTTACATCTTGGGTTAGTATAACAATCATAATAGTTTACCTCTTTTTTTTACCGCCGGGCGTCAAAGGGACCGCCGCCGCTGCCGGCAATCTCAAGCAATAACTTTTTCAGCCGGGCGATCACGGCGTTCGCCGTCATGCCCCGGATCTGCGCCGCCGCCATGGTCAGATGGCCGCCGCCGCCGAGCTTTTCCATGAGCGTCTGCACGTTCACGTCCCCCAGCGAACGGGCGCTGACCACGACCTCCGACGCGGTTTCGCCCACCACGAAGCTGGCCCGGATTCCCTTGATGTCCAACAGTTCGTCCGCCGCCTGCGCGTTGATGATCTGCGCGTTGGCGTGTGCGCCTTCGTTCTTCGATATGGCAATGCCGTTGTCCAGAAATTCGGCGTTGGAGATGATGCTCGCCCGCTGCCGGAAATCTTCCATGTCGTTTTGCAGGTACTGGCGCACCAAGGCGGTGTCCGCGCCGCTTCTCCGCAGCCAGGAGGCCGCATCGAAGGTGCGCACGCCCGTTTTCACCGAAAAACTGTTGGTGTCCACGATGATGCCGCCAAGGAGCATTTCCGCTTCCAGCCGGAGGATGCTCTTTTTGTCCGCTAAGTACTGGAGGATTTCCGTGATCAGCTCGGACGTAGACGAAGCGGCCGGCTCCACGTAGGAGAGCGTGGCGTTTTCAATGAACTCTTCGGATTTCCTGTGGTGGTCGATCACGACGGTCTTTTCGGTTTTTCCCAGAAGCCCCGGCGATTCGGCAAGACTTGGTTTGTTGGTGTCCACGACCACAAGCAGGCTGTCGCGGTCAAGCATTTCCGCCGCCGCTTCGCCGCTGATGAAACGGTATTCGCCGCTCCGCTCGGCCGCCTGGAAAAAATCGTCTAAGGAATGGTTGTACTCATTGACGACGATGAAGGCGTCCCGCTGCTGGTTCATGGCGAGCCTTGCCACGCCCACCGCCGCGCCAAAGGAGTCGATGTCCGGGTTTTTATGCCCCATGATGATCACTTTGGAAGACTGGTCGATGAGCTGCCGGAGGGCATGCGCCATGACGCGCGATTTTCCCTTGTTCCGCCGCTCGACGACCTGCAGCGTGCCGCCGTAATAATCCACCTTGGAGCCGCGCTTGACCACGGCCTGGTCGCCGCCGCGCCCCAAGGCCAGATCCAAGGCGAAAACCGCGTATTCGTCTGTTTGCTGCGGGGTCTTGCCCCCGACGCCGACGCCGATGCTCAGCGAAACCGGAAAATCCGCGTCGGTTTCGATGGCCCGTGTTTCGCCCAGAACATTGAATTTTTCCGCCACCAATTTTTCGTAATCCTTATGTTCAAAAACAACAAAATATTTGCTGGTGTAATAGCGTATGACGGACGCGTCCATCTTGGCGGCCCATTGCCGTATCACCTTTTCAATGCTGGCGGCGATGAGGGATTTTTTGTCGTCGGGGGAGCTGGACAGAAGATCGTCGTAATTGTCCACCTGGATGTGGGCGACGCATTTCCTTTCACTGTTATAGATCTTTTTGAGTTTTTCGTAATTCGTGACGTCAATCCAGTAGAGCATCGCCGTTTTGTGCAGCTCCGCGTTCATATAGGCGGGGATGACCCGGTAGATCCGCTCATGGGTCTGCAGAAGCGCGGGGATGTCCGGCTCTTCCGGCAGGAAATCCCCCTGTTTTTTGCCGGTAAGCTGGAAAATGTTCGATTTCATGATCACCGTGTCCGGGTAGAGCTCTTTGAATTTCAGGTTCGCGAGCAAAACGACGCCTTCTTCGTCCAAGATGCAGAGGGGCAGCGGGTGGTTCCGCGTGGCGTAGCGCATGGTTGCGTCGATTTCGTCCACGATGTTTTCAAGGTACGTGTTGACCCAGACGCGCTGCCGCGCGCGCAGGATGAGGCAGAACGCCCCGAAAACCAAGGCGACGGCGAGGGCGCAAAGGCCTGTGATCCAGCCGTGGCCCGCGATCCGGCCGTAATAAAACAGGGCGGCGACCAGCAGGACGAGCGCGGCGGCGCTCCCTTTCAAGTAAGGCCCGGTAATGGTTTTGAGGATTTTATTTCCCATGCTTCAGCTCACCTATAAAAAACGGCCGTTTTAGACATGGTTCAAAACAGCCGTTCTGTTTGGCTTCCGGATTGTCCCGGCAGGTTCAGTCCGCCGTGTAAGGCAGGAGTGCCACAATCCGTGCCCGCTTGATTGCCCGCGTCACTTCCCGTTGGTGGGTGGAGCAGGTTCCCGTAATCCGTTTGGGGAGGATCTTGCCCCTGTCGGTGATGTATCTTTTCAATTTTTCGGAATCTTTGTAATCGATTTTATCTGTTTTGTCCGTGCAAAACTGGCATACTTTTTTCCGGCGCATCCCGCCGCGTTTTCTGTCTATCATGAGTTTCTCCTTTTAAAACGGAAGATCGTCGTCATCGTCGTCCAGAGCGGTGAACCCCTCCGGAATCTGCGAATCCTGGCTGACGCCCGGCTTGCCTGCCACATCGGGCGGCCTGTTGTAATCCTGGTCAAAAAAGGCGGTTTCCGGCTTTCCGCCGCGCTCGCCCTTGTCGCCCCAGTCAATAAATTCAACCCGGTCCGCGACAACCTCCGTGGTATAAACCGTCGCGCCTTCTTTGTTTTTGTAGCTTCCGGTCCGGATGCGCCCCTGGACGGCCGTCATCCGGCCTTTCGCCAGATACCGTTCGCAGTTTTCCGCCTGCTTCCCGAACACGGTCACGCGCGGGAAATCCGTTTGTTTTTCTTTGCCTGCCGCAACGGGCCGGTCAATGGCAATGCTGAAGCTGGCGACGGCCATCTGGTCCGCCGTGTACCGGACTTCAGGATCCCTTGTCAGCCTCCCGATCAAAATTACCTGATTCATGCGCTTACCTCAAATTATTATTATTTTTCATCTTTGTTGACGATCAGGTGACGGATTGCGTTGTCTGAAATCCTGAGCCTCCGGTCTAATTCTTTCGGAAGATCCGGCGGGGCTTCGAACTCCATGATGACGTAGTATCCTTCATTTTTCTTCTGGATGGGGTAGGCCAGTTTTTTCGTACCCGGAATGTCTGTTTTGGTGACAGTGCCGCCGCCGTTTGCAATGATCTCCTGGACCGTCTGCACCATGGCGTCTTTCTGTTCTTTTTCCAAAGCAGCCGCAAGAATGAACATGATTTCGTAATGGGTCATACCTTTCTTTTCACCTCCCTGTGGGCTAAATGGCCCCGGCGCCGGCCGGGGCAGAGAGCTTATACGTGCCTTATTATTATACTGCAAGGGAAATTGAAATGCAAATGGTTTTTTTGCGGGGTACGGGGCGGGGTGCGCGGGGATGAGGCCGCTGGGACGGGATACTGGGGAACGCTGCGGGATTATTACGAATCCGCCTGTACGGACCTATTCGGCCGGTGAATAAGCGGCGCGCGTGTCGATCCGTATGGTATTCGCCGCCGCGTCCCAGAAGATCCCGAAATCGAAAATCTTTCCGAGGTCGCGCAGCTTGAAATAGTTGTTTCCGTCAATGTTGTAGCCTGTCATGGAGACTCCGTTGCCGTCCAGCAGGATGCGCACGGACGCCGCGGAAGCCTGCCTGGCGCTGCCGCCGCCGGGCTGTACGCCGCCGTCCGGCAAATAAGCCGCCCCGCGCACCAGGTCAATCACGCCGCGCGCGCCGTCCCAGGTCACGGAAAACTGCTTGCTGCTGCCGTTCAGGGCCTGCGCCACGTCGCGGAGCTGAAAGTAATTGTTGCCTTCGATGTTGAACGCTTTCATTTTAACGGGATTCCCGTCAAGCACCACGGCGCCGCCAAAAACCGAAGCGGGCCGGGTGACCGGGGCGGACGTGCTTTCGGGCGACGCGTCCACGGCCGCCTCGGAATATGCCTGAATGCTGTGGTCCAAGGAGAAAGCTTCCAGCGTGGCGTCGAAATAACGGTACCAGCGCAGGCCGTCGCTGGCGGTGTTGCGGCCGTTTTCATACAGGTTGCCGGAATCCCAGGTGGTGTCGATGATCAGCCAGCGTCCGTCAACGAACGCCTCGTTCCAGGAGTGGTTCATCTCCGTGGCGTCGATCCTGGCCGCCGTCCAGTCTTTCGGGGCGCCCGCGCTGAAGCTGTAGCCGCAGACGAACTTGGCGGGGATGCCGGCCGCCCGCAGCAGCGCCGCAGTCAGGGAAGAAAAACCGTCGCAGACGCCGCGCCGGGTTTTCAAGGTGTCGAGCGCGTCGTTGGGACCTCTGGGCGCAATGCCGAGGAGCACGTCGTCATCGTACCAGATATTGGCGGCAACCCAGTCGTGGACGGCAAGGACCTTGCCGTAGCCGTCGGCAATCCCGCGGGTGATTTCCTGGGACAGACGGACGATCTCCGCGTCCGTGCTTTGTATGTCGATCTCCGGAAGAAGGTAGTAAAGCAGCGCTTTTTCATCCGTCCGTTTGCTTCCGTATACCGCGCGGTTATGGGGCAGCGCCGGGGATTCCGCGAGAACGCCCTGCCCGTTTCGCCAGCGCATCTGTATGTCGTCCCCGAAAACATAGGAATCGTAGCTGTTGGCGGCGGTAAGGGAGGGCCTGTAAAATTCTATGAAATAATCCCCGTCACGCAGGTTGTCCAGGCGCAGGGAAGCGCTGCCGCCGGCGGGATGCAGGAGTTCCTCCAGGACGACGTTATTTTTGTTTACAATGCAGACAAGAAGCTCCGAAAAAACTTTGGAATCAGGCAGGCCCGCAAACCGGAGCGTGCCGCCGTCCAGCGAGAGCGTAAAATTTTCCGCCGGGCAGTTTGTGAAGCGCAGCGCGTCCGTGCCGGCGCCGGACGCCGAGAGCGCGGGGGCGGACATAAAAAGCAGGGCGGCGATCAGGATCGGGGTTAGATTTTTTTTATACAAGTGGAAACCTCCGGAAAATTCATGTCCCCCTGAATTCGCACCAAGTCAGGTGGTCGTTGATTGCCCCGATTGCTTCGAGGTAACTGTAAATTATCGTGCTTCCGACAAACTTGAATCCGAGCTTCTTCATATCTTTGCTGATTCGGTCGGACAACGGAGAGGTCGTCGGCAGGTCTGCCTGATTTTCCAAAGTATTGATTATCGGCTTGCCGTCCACATAGCCCCATATAAATTCCGACAGTGAGCCGAGTTTCAAGACCGTTTGCGCGTTCGTCACGGTTGCGCGCACTTTCAGCCGGTTGCGGACGATGCCCGGATTTTGGAGCAGCTCCGCGATTTTGTCCTCACCATAGGCGGCGATTTTGGCAATGTCCCAACCGTCAAACGCGGCGCGGTAATTCTCGCGTTTATGGAGGATTGTCGCCCACGACAGACCTGCCTGCGCGCCCTCTAACGTGAGCATTTCAAAAAGCTCGCGTTCGTCGCGGCACGGCTTGCCCCATTGCGTGTCGTGGTACTCGCGCATAAGCGCGTCGTCCGTATCGCCCCAGGTGCAGCGGATGGTTTTGTTCATATTGTCCTCCATGACCCCCTAAATATTATACTATGCGAAGTCAAGCGCGGCAACAAAATCTTACGCGCAATGGTTGCGCATGGTTCCGCAGGATATATTTTAGTGGATACTTCCGCCGCAGTAAGGTATAATATTGACAAAGGAGACGGCGAAAATGAATAAAAACGTGATTTTCTATTTTTCGGGCACGGGAAATTGCCTGAAATTAGCCAAGGACATCGCCAGGGAGCTTCCGGGCTGTGAAATCGTTTCCATGGGAAGAAACCATCATTGCGTTTTGGACGGCGCGTATGACAGCGTGGGCTTTGTCTACCCGACCTATTTCGTCGGGCTGCCCCTGAAAGTCAGGGAGTTTCTCCTTGAACTCGATTTCGGAGCGAACAAAGAAGCTTATATTTACGCGGTCACGACGTGCGGGAGGACAGCGGGCAACGCGCTTGCCCAAGCCGCCGCCTTGCTTGGGCAGAGGGGGATGCGCTTAGACTACGGGAACAAGATCGACATGTTTTCAAACTACGTCGTCCTGTACGACATGAGCAAAAAAGTAGATGAAAAAACTGCCCGTTCAGACAAAGCGGCCGTTCCGGTCATAGACGACATTAAAAACAAAGCGGCAAGAAAAACCGGGGGCGTCAACCCGCTGCTGGAATGGTATTATAAGGGGAAAGCGAAAAGCATCCCCGCCATGGACAAGGGCTACACGGTGTCCGGCAAGTGCGTTTCCTGCGGAATCTGCAAAGAAGTATGCCCGGTGGACAACATCGCGCTTCAGGACGGGAAGCCCGTGTTCAAACATCATTGCGAGCAGTGCGTGGCGTGCATCCAATACTGCCCGGAACGCGCCATCGATTACAAAAACAAAACGCAGGGGCGCGGCCGGTACACAAACCCGCACATAGGCTACAAAGAGCTTGGGGCGCAGGGGGACGGGACGCACGCCTGATGAACCCGAAAGCTATCCGCGCCGCTGTCCCCGCGCGTATCTTGCCGGATACCACCGCTGGAACCACAGGGTGAACAAAGCCATCAGCGCGGGCAGGACGGAGTTGAACGCGCCGGTCAGATAAGAAACGTCCGTCCCCAGAAGCGCAAACGTCCACGCCGGGGTGACCATGTAGAGCGCGCCCCAGCAAAAGGTAAGGATCCGGTTTGTCCTGACAAACAGCGGATTTGACAAGGCTTTGCCGCCGCCGTATGCGTTCTGCGAGTAATGCGCCGTCAGGGGGATTTTCATGAAGCCGGTCACAAACCACATCAGGCCGAACAGCGCGTAAGACAGCGGAACCGTCAGCCGGACGTCCGCGCCTAAAAGCGTGAAAAGCGCAACGCAGGAAACAGCCAGAACGCTGACATATTCGAACACCGTGGGCCGGCAGCGCAGCCAGAGCAGGGGAAGCGCGGCGCACAGCAAAACGGAGCCGGCGCCGGCCATTTCCTCAAACACCTCTTTCGGGTAAAGCAGCTGCCCCATCGAATTCCGCGTGTCCCCCGACAGGGAACCCGCGCTTTTGTATTCCCCCCGCCGTCTCGACAAGCGCCAGATATTCATCCGTGCGCCGCCGCAGTTCCGGCCTCGAAAACAGTTCCCCCTGCCCGCAAAATATCCCCGCATAGTTCCCCTTGCCGCACATATGGTCGAACAGCCCGCAGACCGAGTCGTAATTCCCCTCCGGCGAGTAGAACCCGCAGGTGGAAATGACGACGTGCCGCTGGCCGCTGACGTCGTAGCGCGGGTGGTGCGAACCGCTGCCGTGCGCGTCCGGCCGCTCCGCCATGAACGGAAGCAGGTTGGGAAGCTGCCTGTCCATCAGGTTTTTCAGCAGGCCGGGAACCGAGAAATAATACAGCGGAAAACTCCATATCACAAGCTCCGCCCCGCGCAGCGCTTCTATTACGTCTTTCGCGCCGTCCCGGACCGCGCATTCGCCCGGCGTGGTTTTCCAGCAGGCGTAGCAGCCCCTGCAGGGGCGCACTTCCATGTCCGCCAGATGGTAAAACCGCGCGTCCGCTTCCCCTAAGCCCGATAGAAACGCGCGGGTCAGCTTTACGGTATTGCTGCCCTCCCCTTTGGGGCTGCCGTTGATCACGATGGTTTTCAAAGGTGTCCCTCCTGTTCCCGGACTGTTTTTTGCGCGGCCTCCGCCCATTCGGCGCACATTTTAAGATAGCGTCCGCCAAAATCCCCCGTCAGCCTCCAGTATGCCGCCGTTTCCGGGTCAGGCACTTCCTCCGCGTATTCTTCGGCGCTTTTTTCCCATTGCGGTGTAAGGTCGGCAAGCGCGGCCTCGCACGCCGCCTGATACCCGGCAAGCATTTTCAAAGTGTCCGAGGCCGGGCGTCCGCCCGAAAAAAACACGCGCATTAAAAAACTGCTGCGGAGATGGAATATATCCCCGTCCGGCGGCGAGCCGAGCCACGCCATAAAGGCTTCGCTTCCCTTTGGCGTGACGCTGTACTCTTTCTTGTTCGGCTTGTCGTTTTGAATCACGGTTTCGGACGCGACCATGCCGTTTTGTTCCATGCTGTTCAGCTCGCGGTAGATCTGGCTGAGGGTCGCGTGCCAAAAATGATCCACGGAGGCTTTGAATGCCTTGTCTAACGCCCAGCCGCTCTGCGCGCCGTATTGCAAAAAACCGAGTATCCCGTATTTGAGCGACATACATGCCCTCCTGTCATATTGTAGCCATGGCGGTCAAAGTTTATCTTCTGCATATCCGGGCCGGGGAGGGGAAGTCTTCCCCGTACACGCCGGCCGGCGCGGATCAGCGAACGAAGCAAAGGGACGGTTCTGAATCACACATGTATCATATAACATATATGGAATATTGTCAAGGGGGAATACGCCGAATGTCGCATGGTGAACAGTAACCGGGACGTTCACGGCGACCGCCCGGAGCGACCTGTATGTCACCGCACAGTAAAAATATTGGCAAAAATATCTTTCAAAAACAGCACCTAAACTGTTGACAAAATCGCCCCGATTGGACATAATAGTATTATCAATTAAGAAAGGTGGTACTCATTATGCAAATCGCATTGTCAGACCTCAAAGTCAACGTCGGGCGGTATGTTGGCCTCGCCGAAACGGAGGAAGTTATCATAACAAAGTACGGCAAGCCCGCCGCGAAGATAATCCGCTTCGACAAAGAACCGTGGTATATGAAGAAAATCCCGGAAAAAGTCACGTCGTTTGAGCAGCTTGTCGGAACGCTTCCGAGCGATATTGACCTCGACGACGTAAGAATGGAAAGGTTATCTAAATGACGATACTGCTCGATACAAACATCATTATGGATGTTTTGCAGGAGCGGTTGCCGTTCGTTGATGACGCCCTGAAAATCCTCGAACTTGGACGGGAGAAGAAAATCACTTGCTTTTTCACCGCCAACGCCGCAGCTGACATATTTTATATATACAGCAAGGCGCGGGGCAGAAAAGCGGCAAACGACGCCCTTTCCTTTGTTTTGAACACATTAGACGTTGTTCAGATTGGTAAAGAGGACTGCTTGAAAGCCCTCGCGCTCCCCAACGAAGACTTCGAGGACTCGCTCGTAGAGGTTTGCGCTAAGAAAATCGGTGCAGACTACGTTGTTTCCCGCGATGATGAGTTTATCGCGACGGCGACCGAGGTAAAAGTAGTCAAGCCGGACGAACTGTTCACGATAATTCAATAACCAACGCGAAACACCGAGCGACATGGATGGAGAGGGAGGTGCGGGCGATGAGTAACTTTTATACGGAATCTCCTTTGTGGCACGAAAAAATCGGCGGTATTCACGCGCTGCTGGAGCGGGTAAAAATCAGCGAGGAACGATTCCGCGAGCAAAACGGCGATGTGCTGCGTCTGCGGAAGCTGAACCGCATCATGTCGGTTCACGCGTCAACCGCGATTGAGGGAAACAGGCTCACGCTCGGCCAGGTGACGGACGTAACAAACGGCGTTCCCGTATGGGGGCCGCCGAAAGATATAAAAGAAGTGCAAAACGCCTGGCAGGCGTACAACGGCCTTGACGATTACGACCCATGGAGCGTGGACGGTTTGCTTGGCGCCCACGAGCTTATGACGAGCGAGCTAATCGGCGAATCCGGCGCGTTCCGCTCGGTGGACGTTGCCGTGGTGCGGAGCGACGGCGTCGTTATGCACCGCGGCGCGAGTCCGGAAAGCGTGCCGGATTTGGTTGCGGAGCTTTTCGATTGGGGGCGCGAAAGTCCCGCGCATCCGCTGATTAAAAGTTCTGCCGTGCATTTTATGTTGGAGCATATCCATCCTTTCCGCGACGGCAACGGACGCATTGGCCGCCTGTGGCAGACGCTGGTACTCACCAAATGGAATCCGATTTTTGCCTGGATGCCGATAGAAACGCTTGTACATTACAATCAGGGGCTGTATTACAAGGCGTTGCAGGACAGCCACGGCGGCGACGTTGACTGTCGCCCGTTTATTGACTGTATGCTCGATATGATTGAAAATTCAATGTACAAATACATTGACGTCGCAACAGAGACAGTCTATGCTGACGATGGCGCCGGAGCGAATGAACCTATAAATGAACCTGTAAAACGGATTCTGACGCTGATGAAACGCTATCCGCAAATCACATATGACGAATTGGCGGACCAGACGGGCAAGTCCCGCTCAACGATCTTGCGGGTTATTCGGCAGCTGAAAGAACAGCAAAGGATTATCCGCGCAGGCTCAAACAAAACCGGCCATTGGGAAGTCCTTGACGAAAAATAGGCCGCGTTATTACTATCGTCCCCGCCATTTCTATTTGCAGTCAGCTTATCAATACCTATCAGCTAAAACATAGATGACCACCAACAGCCTGACATTGCGCCCGCTGCCATCAGCGCCACGAAGAATGGCACCGATGGCACACTTGAGAAATGGGGTGAAAAATGCTAAACATACTTATGGGATTTGGCATAGCAAGCGTACTATGGGGACTTGTGTTTGTGTTTGCGATGTGCGGGAAACCGGACAAAGGCACGGCAGCCGGACCGGCGCAGGCAGTCCCGAACCCGCCGGCGGACATGGCCAAAAAGAATGACGACTTCGTTACGGGGCATATACTCGGACAAATGTATAACCAGAATTTTCACCACCACCAGTAGCGCGGCAAGACAAAATGGGGACGGAGGCATATAACGTTTGAAAAGGCAAGCTAAACGAACTCCCATCATCATCGTGTCGTTGCTGATTGTTGTCGGCGTTATCGTTTATATCAGCCCCGGCGTCGGCAAAGAGCTTGATTCGTACAAAGGGGTCGCCGTGTATGGCAACGGGCTGATAGTCGCCCGGTCGTTCGGCATGAATTTCAGCGATGACGGATGCTATTTCGGTCAGAGATGGCAATGCGTCGAATATGTCAAGCGTTTCTATTTTCAGGCCAAGAACCACAAAATGCCCGAAGTCTATGGAAACGCAAAAGACTTCTTCGATTATTCAATAAGCCACGGCGAACGAAACGAAAATCGCGGACTGGTTCAATATTACAACGGGAACGACGTCCCGACACAGGCAGACGATGTGCTTGTCTTCACTGACAGGGCTTATGGCCACGTAGCCGTCGTGACCGGAGTCGGCGAGGGCTACATTGAAGTCATTCGGCAGAATATGCGCGGTAAAGTACGGGAGCAAATCCCGATAAAAGAGGAAAACGGCGATTTCTTTGTCGGAGAAGAACGCGAACCGGCAGGTTGGTTGAGGTTTGAGGGCTAACGCGGGACAAACGGGAGTGCGAGTATAAAAAGCGGAGATCGCGGGCGACTGATTTATTGGTTCAGCCGCCAATTGCCGTCTGCTCGCTGACAATTGAATAATGGTAAACACAATGAACATCGTGTATAGGTTGTCCCAATGGATGGGGGTAGCAATCCATAAAATAAAATATCCGATTAATATCGCGGTTGAAAATGCTTTGAATTCTGCATCACGTTTTTTTATGCATCTAATAGTCATTGCAGCCATCAAAATGAAAACGTCAAAAATGACGGCAAGCTGAGTGAGCATTAAAGCTTCACACAGTCTGCCGTCCCCGTTTTGGCCTTGATAAGTCCCGGAATTTCCGCGCGCCCAAAATATGTGTTGCGATAGATATCCATATAATGTATAATATGGATATAAGTTACATGTAGCACGCGCGGCGGGTTTCCCTTGACCGCC
>JAITOE010000184.1 GCA_031290135.1 Eubacteriales Family XIII. Incertae Sedis bacterium | reverse complement strand
CATGGGAAATATGAATAAATCAAAAGAATTGCAAACACGCGCCTGCAACAGCATTCCGCTGGGCGTAAATTCCAACGGGCGTTACTGGAGCGAGGGCACGCCTTATTTCCAAAAGGGGAAGGGCGCATACGTATGGGACGTGGACGGCAACCGGTATATCGACTACCGCCTGGCATTCGGCCCCGTGATTCTGGGATACGCGTATGACGACGTGGACGACGCGGTGGTAGAAGCGATTCGTGGCGGAATAACCCCCGGCATCACGACGGAGCGGGAGATCGAGGTCGCGGAGCAGATCATCGGGATGTGTCCCGCGTTGGAAATGGTGCGGCTGGTCAATTCGGGGTCGGACGCAACGATGCATTCTTTACGGGTTGCGCGGGCCTATACGGGACGGGATAAGATTATAAAATTTGAGGGCGGCTATCACGGTTCCTATGAGTGTGTGCTTTTCTCCACCTACGCGCCACCGTCCGCTTACGGAAACCGGCGTTCGCCGATTTCCATCCCCGCAAGCTCTGGGATACCAGCTGTCCTGCACGACCTGATCATTACCTTGCCGTTTAACGATGTGCAGGCACTGGAACTGGCCTTGCAGCGGCACGGGCATGAAGTGGCGGCGATCATAACCGAACCCATGCTGGGGAATTTCGGATTGGCGGAACCGTTGCCGGGCTTCATGGACGCGATCCGCCGCCTGTGCGATCAATATGGCGTCGTCTGGATTCTGGACGAAGTAAAAACAGGCTTTCGCATTGCGAAAGGCGGCGCACAGGAAAAATACGGATATAAACCGGATTTAAGTACCTACGCGAAAGCCTTGGGGAACGGATATCCCGTGGCGGCCTACGGCGGAAAAAAAGAAATCATGGACATCGTGGGAAAAGGCGTCACGCAGGGTGGCACCTATGTCGGAAACGGCGTGGCCGCCGCCGCGGCCAAGGCGACGCTGCGCGTCATGGCGACAGAGGACGTTCATGGGCATATCGACAAAATGGGCAAAAAACTGCAGGACGGTCTGACGCATATTTTTCGAGCCGCAAAGATAGACTGTCTCATCAGCCCGATACCGGGCATATTTTCCGTCAGCTTCGGGATCAGCCAAAACAGGGACGCGCGCGAATGGGGAAAGGCGGACGAGGCGTACTACAGGAAGCTGGCGGCGAAAGCTTTCGCGCAGGGCATTTTGCTGGACGAAGATCCGCGCGAACCTTGGTGCCTGTCTTATTCGCACACGGAGGCGGATATTGACGAAACGTTGAAAATCATAGAAAAAATCGTAAAAGAAGGATAGGTCGGCGCATAATGAAGAACGGAATGGAGATGTGAAAAAATGGAAAATGAATTTGATTTATTGGTGCTTGGCGCCGGTCCGGGGGGCTATGTGGCTGCCATCCGTGCGGCACAGCTGGGCTTGCGCGCAGCCGTGATAGAGAAAAAGAACGTCGGCGGGGTCTGCCTGAACATCGGCTGCATACCGTCCAAAAGCCTGATTCATAGCGCGTCGGTTTTTTCTTCCGTAAAACAGCTGACGGCGTTCGGCGTTTCTGTGGATACCGCAGGATTTGATTACGCAGCGGTGTTCGCGCAGTCGCGCAAAGTAGCGGAAATCCTGTCCAAGGGCGTACAGTACCTGCTGGAAAAAAACGGCGTGACAGTCATTTACGAAGAGGGGCGCCTTGTTTCGCACGACCAGATACGCACGCAATCGGGCAAGGTGTTGCAAGGAAAATATATCCTCGTTGCGACAGGTTCCCGGCCGAAACGGGTTCCGGGCCTGGAATTTGATGGTGCGCAGATACTTTCCTCGGATGACATTCTCATGTCGGACAGTCTGCCCAAGAGCCTCTGCATCATTGGCGGCGGCGCGATAGGCTGTGAATTTGCGCACATTATGCGCACGTTTCAGGTGGATGTCACGCTCGTGGAGGCGGAGGGGCAGCTGCTGCCCGCAGAGGATGCGGAAATCAGCAAAGTTCTGTTGTCAGCGTTCAAAAAAAAACGCGTGGCCGTTCACACGGGGGCGAAGGCGTCCGTTGCGGTGAAAACGGATCAGGGCGTGACGGTGGAGATTTGCCAGGAACAGGGTGCTGCGAAGCAGATCGTCGCCGAGAAAGTCTTGGTCGTCGCGGGGCGGATGCCGAACACGGCCGGCATAGGGCTGGAAGAATGTTCCGTGGAATTGCAGGGCGGATTTATTCGTGTGGACGACAACTTTCAAACGCGGGTTCCCGGCATTTTTGCGATCGGGGACGTCATTCAAACGCCCATGCTTGCGCATGTGGCATCGAAAGAAGCCGAGCTGGCGGTAGAATTTATGGCGGGTGCAACGGACGCGGCGGGCGGCGCGGAGGGTTTCAGCCAATTCACGCCTCATTGCGTATACTGCGAACCGCAGGTCGCGGGCTTTGGCATGACAGAGGCGCAGGCGCGGGACAAAGGCGCGTCCGCACGCACGTTCCCGTTCCGGGGCGTCGGCAAAGCGGTCGCGACGGAGCAGAGCGAGGGCATGGTGAAGATCATCGCGGATGAAGAGGGATATATCAAGGGTGCGCATATCGTCGGCGCGAACGCGACGGAGCTGATCCATGAATTGGCGCTGGCGGCGGCGCGGGGCATCAAAACGCGGCAGATCGCCGAAATGATACACGCGCACCCCACCCTGTCCGAATCGCTGATGGAATGCGCGCGCGTCTTTGAAAACCGGGCGATTCATATATAAATCAGGAGGTCATAATCATGTCAGAAGTGAAAGTAAACGAAAATATGCGGCTGGAGGAGGGGAACCATCTGGGTTTGTGCAGGGCAATCCATGAGCCGAATTCCTTTTGCCTCCTGCCAAAGGCGTTCAGCGTATCAGGCCCGTTGCCGGAGTGGCAGGGCGTCAAGGCGTATTTTTTGGCGACGCCCGCCTTGGGCGCGAGCTTTATTGAATGTAAGCTGAGCATCGCCGCAGGCGGCGGGACAAAAGAGCCGCTGCGGCTGCCATGCGAAAACTACATGTATGTGCTGGACGGTTCCGTGGAGCTTGTTATAGCCGGAAAAAAGCATATACTGGAACCGAAAGGTTTTTTCTGGGCACCGCCCTCGGCGGAATTCTCGGTGAAAAACAGGGGCGCGGACGAAGCCACGCTGCTGTGGGTGCGGAAAAAGTACAAGCCGACGAAGTTCGAGCCGGTACCGGACATCCTTGTGAGCAGCGTCTCGGACATTCCTGCCGTGCAGACGAACGCGGAACGGATCCAGGAATGTCTGCCGGAGTCGAACCTGGGATACGACATGGCGATCAACATCATGACCTTCGATCCGGGCGTTTCGTTCCCCTGCACGGAAATCCACGTGTTCGAGCACGGTGAATATTTCCTGAATGGCAGGGGGCATCTCTGGGTAAACGGCAGATACCTGGAGGTCACGCAGGATGATTTTTGCTATATTGCGGCATTTGCGCCGCATTTTGTCGTGGCATACGGTCCGGAGCCGCTCAGTTACATGCTGTTTAAGGATCTGAGCCGCGATTACGAGCTATAGCCGCGCGTTCATCAGTTCGCGCAGGTTTTTCAGGATGCCGCCGCCGTCAACGGAGATGCTCCCGACCTTGTCGCAGATGCGCTCAAGGCATTCCAGTTCTTTCAGCTTGAACAAGGTGGCGTTTTCATCCATCAGCTTTGCGGTGTCAAGCAGGCTTTTGGTCGCGGCGGTTTCCTCCCGGCGGGTGATGACGCTGGCCTGGGCGGATTTTTCCGC
>JAITOE010000172.1 GCA_031290135.1 Eubacteriales Family XIII. Incertae Sedis bacterium | reverse complement strand
AAACCGCCGTCGTGATGTCACTCAGCCTCTCGCCGCGCTCGTTTCGGTAGTTAAAACTCTCGACGAGATTATTATCCCAATTGAACACATTATAGTTGCAAATTGTAATCTGATAGCTGCTGTACAAATCGCCGTAGCGAATACCGCGTCCCGGCTGGCTCGCGTGGAGGTCGGAGAGGTTGTAAACGGCGCGGTTGCGGATATGTTTATGCTCACTTTCGCCGGAATCGCCGTCCATCGGAGTGGTCTGCATTTCGACGTCGAACTGCGACTGGTCGTCCTCGGCGACGCAGTTGATGTCGAACACCTCGCGTTTCGCGTCGATGTCGGCCAGCGGCGGCTCGGAGTTGCGGAGAGCCACGTTTTTCAGCGGGCGCCCCAGGATGTCCGACAGCAACTCCCTGAGGGCGGGTTTCGCGTCCTCGCGGGTGAACGTTGACTGGAACACGCCGTTTTCGCTCGGCGGCAGAATTTCGGGCAGGTCGTCTCGGATCGGCATCGGCTCACCTCGGTTCATGAAATCTGCTTTAAGCGTAACACACCCGCGCCTGGATTGCAAGGAAATTTACAGGAAATTGCTCTCAATAATCGAGCGTTGAGCGTTGGTTACTATTCAAACATCCGCCCGGTATGTCGGGTTTGCCTTTCGAAGAGACATCCCGGCGGGACTGCCCCCCAGACGGACACACCTTTGAATCCTTTGAATAGTCAATCATGCCGGGTTCCGTCACCAAACGGAACGAATCTACCCAGCTGCGGGGCGGGCGTCACCCAGAGGCGGGATTGCGGGCATTCCAGCGGAGTGAGCGCAGCGAATGTAGCGCCCGCACAAGCGTCAGCGACCCGACCGGCGGGTTATACGGCAGCGAAGCTGCCCGCATAAGGTTCGCTTAGCCATTTCATGCCTACGGCAGGAAATGGAGCGAGACCATTATGCCCGTCCCGTAGCGACGGTTCTACATACCTAAGCTTCATAACAGTAACGAGCGTTGTTGCCGTCAGTATTTATAGTGCCATTCATAGTGCCGTCCGGCACTATGAAATCGTTTTGATTTATTTTCGCGTCGTCTACGAACATCACGCTCATTTCGGATCGAGCCGTTTCAAACACCGGGTCGGGCTTGTCTTCCTCATGGCAGGCGGCAAAACAACCGGGGTCGCCTTTCCTTTTGTCTTGTTACCATCCCTGTAGTTCGTCAGTAATTTCTTTTTCTATTTCTTCGAAATATACATTAAAAATGCGATTGATATTGCGCGCGCTCATGAAATAATTGGGATTTTGTTGCATAACATTAGATTCGCTGTATGACAGTTCGCCATTTTTAGATAGTTCTTGAAGTAAAATCATTAGCCTTTCACTCCATCGTTCCGCATAATCGGTAATTTCGTTCCAATCATAACCATTCTCTTCACCATAAACTATTTTCCATTGGGAGATGTGTTCAAAATCAGCAAAGCCATATGCAGAAGAAACAAAGGTGGTCGCGGCAAGCGTTTCATCCATCCTGATACAGATGTCCTCCAATGATGACATTAATGACTCTGCATCACCGGGTGACACGTCGCCACGGGAAAGACCATCGAGAGAAATGACAATACCCAACAAATTACTGTATGCTTGATTCATGAAATTTGTTTTACTCTGCATGTAGTTGGCATAGGATACTATATTCAACGATACAGAAACAATAAGCGCCACGACAACAAGTTTTAACAAAAGTTGGTTTTTCATATTGTTATTCTCACTTCCGCCACGTTTTTGTGGCACAAATCGTTCATGAAAAGCATTGCTTGTTACCATCAAACCGTCATAGTATCTGTTTCGATAATACCAAATGAAATACAAAAAAACAATAAAATAACAAAAAAGACATACAAAAACACAAAACCAAGATGAAAATACGAATAATAATCGAATTTACAAAAAAGAAGTGATTTTATACGCGCTTGAACATTTTTTCAATGTCGCGTTTCGTCATCCGGATGAAGACGGGTCGCCCGTGTGGGCAGGAATAGGGGTTTTCGCAGGCATCCAGATCCGCGAACAGGCGGACGATCTCCGCATCCGCCAGATTGTCGCCGGCTTTTACCGCGCTTTTGCAGGCGGCGGAGATCAGGCGTTCCACCGCCGCGCGGTTTTCCGGCGTCGCCGTGTCCTCCATGTGTTCCATCATATGACTCAGAAAGGCCTCCGCTTCCGACAAAGACAGAAACGCCGGAACTGCACGGACGCTCCAGGCGTTCGGACCGAATTCCTCTATTTCGTAACCGATGGCTGCAAAGACCGCCAAAGAATCCTCCGGATCAACGCGCAGGGAAGCCGGCAGTTCAACGATCAGCGGCGTCAGCAGTTGCTGGGTAAATTTTTCCCTGCCATGGTACTGGCGCAGGAATTGTTCATAGAGAATCCGTTCGTGGGCCGCATGCTGGTCGATGAAATAAACGCTGTCGCCGTCCATGCCTATAATATAGGTGGAAAAGACGATTCCTATCGGACGGATTGCGGTGATTTCAAATGGGGCTGGATTGCTTCGCTGCGCTCGCAATGATAGGGACTGCGCTCGCAATGACAGGGACTGCACTCGCAATGACGGGGGCTGCGTCTTCCATCACGCGGTCTGCCTGGGCCGGGGGCTGCGTCCCCTGCTCCGCCCTTTTGCTTGACAGTAATTTTATTATGTCAACTTGTCCGCCAGACAAATATCCCGCAGTCCCCGCCCCATCTTGTCCTGCCCCGGCTCTCTGCCCTGCCCGTGCCCCGCCAGCCGCCCCGTCCCCGGCGTCCTGCCCTGCCCATGCCCCGTCCTGTCCTGCCCCGGCATCTTGCCCTGCCCATGCCCCATCCGCCTCGTCCCTTGCACCGGGCGCGCCCGGCCGCACAAACGCAAAGGGGTTTTTCACCGCCGCCGACGGAATCGCCTCTTTCGCCAGAATCACCCCGCGCACCGCCTCGGCGGCAAAGGCCTCCAAAGCCGCTTCGTCGTCAAAGCGCACCTCGCTCTTCGCCGGATGGATATTCACGTCCAACCGTTCCGCCGGGACGTCCACGAACAGAAAGGCGACCGGATACCGGCCTTCGAACATCGTTTCCCGGTAGGCTTCCGTAAGCGCCCGTTCCAAGGTCTTGCTGCCGACCGAACGGCCGTTGATGAAAAACACCTGGTTTTTCCGGCTGGAGCGGCTTTTGGCGGGCGGGGAAACGTATCCCCGGATCGAAAAACCGTCCGCGCGGCATTCCAAGGGCAGCAAGCCCTCCCCTATCTCTTTTCCGTATATCGTCAGGATGTTCGTCATCAGATCCCCGCGCCCCGGCGTGGAGAAAAGAACGTTGTCGTTGTTGATCATGCGGATGCGCACATGGGGGTAGGCCAGCGCTAATTTCGACGCCAGGTCGATGATCAGGGCGCTTTCCGCCCGGTCCGCCTTCATGAATTTCAGGCGCGCCGGCGTGTTGAAGAAGAGATCCGACACGATGACGGTGGTGCCGTCTGCCGTCCCCAGGGGCTTTTTTTCCAGAATGCGCCCGCCCTCCATGCGCAGCAGGACGCCCGCCTTTTCTTCCCGCGTTTTCGTGAACAGCTCCAGCCGCGACACCGCCGCGATGCTCGTCAGGGCTTCGCCGCGAAAACCGAGGCTTTGCACGCGCTCCAGATCCGCAAGACAGGCGATCTTGCTGGTGGCGTGGCGGAGAAAAGCGGTTTCCGCCTGGTCGCCGGGGATGCCGCAGCCGTCGTCCGTGATCCGGATCAGGGATTTGCCGCCGTTCCTGATTTCGGCGACAATGGACGCCGCGCCCGCGTCCAAGCTGTTTTCCATCAGCTCTTTCACAACGGACAAGGGGCGGTTCACCACCTCGCCGGCAGCGATTTTTTCCGCCAGCTGCGGCGGAAGTTCCACAATTTTTCGCATGTTATTCCGCCTCCGCGGCCGCTTTCAGTTCTTCCAGGACGGAAAATGCCTTGGATGGGGTGATTTCCATCAGATCCAGCGCTTTCAGCTTCTCCACCACGGGATTGGGCGCAAAGCTGAAAAAAGACATCTGTTCCGCCCGCGGCGGGTTTTCCCCGGCGGAGGAAGGCGACGGCGTGCTTTTCGCTTCCAGCACCGCCTGCCCCTGTTCCAGCCCGCGCAGCCGCGTTTCCGCCGTGTCCAACAGGGATTTCGGAACCCCCGCCAATTTCGCCACATGGATGCCGTAGCTCCGGCTCGCGCTGCCTTCCACTATTTTATGCAGGAAAACCACGTCGCCGCCCTCTTCGCTGACATCGACGTTCAGGTTTTTCAGGCCGCGTACATGCCCTTCCAGCGCCGTAAGTTCATGGTAATGCGTGGCAAAAAGGGTGCGGACGCGCCGTTCCCCCGCGCAAAGATGCTCCGCCACCGCCCAGGCGATGGAAAGCCCGTCGTAGGTGCTGGTGCCCCTGCCGATTTCGTCCAGGACGACGAGACTCCTGTCCGTCGCCGTATTCAGGATATACGCCAGTTCGCTCATTTCCACATAAAAGGTGCTTTGCCCCTGGGTCAAATTGTCCGACGCGCCGATCCGCGTGTAAATCCGGTCCACGACGCCGATGGAAGCGCGTTCCGCCGGGACAAAGGAGCCGACCTGCGCCATGAGGACGATGAGCGCCGTCTGCCGCATGTAGGTGGATTTTCCCGCCATGTTCGGCCCCGTAATGAGCAGCATCGAGCGCTCAAAGCAATCCATCCACAGGTCGTTGGGCACGAAAACCCCGCCGCGTATGGATTGCTCGATGACGGGATGGCGTCCTTTTTCGATCAGGATGACGTCCCCTTCGTCCACCTCCGGGCGCACGTAGCTGAGCCGGGCGGCGGTTTCGGCGAACGAAAGCAGGGCGTCCAGCGCGGCGACCGCGGCGGAGCTCGTCTGAATGTCCCGGATGAACGCTAGAAGTTTTCCCCGGACATCCGTGAAAAGCTCGTATTCCATCTGGTTGATCTTCGTCTCGGCGCTCAGGACGACGGACTCCACCTCTTTCAGCGCAGGCGTGACGAAGCGTTCGCAGTTCGCCAAGGTCTGTTTGCGGATATACTCCTCCGGAATCAGGTCATAATAGGATTTCGTCACCTCGATATAATAGCCGAAAACCTTGTTGAAGCCCACTTTGAGGTTCCGGATGCCCGTGCGCTCCCGCTCTTTCCCCTCCAGCGAGGCGATCCACTGCTGTCCGTCCACGATGGAATGTTTCAGCGCGTCCAATTCCGCCGAATAGCCTTCGCGGATCAGCCCGCCTTCACGCAGCATAAAGGGTGGATCCTCCCGGATGGCCGCGGCGATCAGCTGTTCCGCCTCGGAAAGATCGGCCGTTTCCCCGCCCAGCTCCCGCAAAAGCGCGGCGTCACAGGACAGAAGCTCGGCTTTCAGCTCCGGCAGCAGCGCCATGGAGCTTCGGAGCGCGACGAGGTCCTTGCCGTTGGCGTTCCCGCAGGCGATGCGCCCCGCCAGACGTTCCAGGTCGTACATGCCTTTTAACAGCTCGCGCAGGTTGTTGCGAAGCAGGATCCGGTCCGTCAGGCAGGCCACGGCATCCAAGCGGCGGTTGATGTCAGGCGCGTTGTTCAGCGGCTCCCGGAGCCACTGTTTCATCTTGCGGCTGCCCATCGCCGTGTTCGTCCGGTCCAAAACGCCCAGAAGGGAGCCTTTCACCTGCTGGTCGTAGAGGGTTTCCGTCAGTTCGAGGTTGCGGATGGTCGCTTTGTCCAATGCCATGCGGCTGCCCGTCTCATAGATCCGCAGGCGGCCGATGTGTTCCAGGGCGCGTTTTTGCGTTTCGTTCAGGTAATAAATCAGCCCGCCCAAGGCAAGCAGCAGGGCGGGTTTTTCTTCCAATCCCATGCCTTTTAAGGACGTGGCGCCGAAATGCGCGGACACGGCGCGTTCCGCACGGTCCGCGTGATAGCGTTCCGCCGGGAGCGGCACGACGCAGGGAAGGGAATTCTTCCTGATTTCGTCAGAAAATCCTGTTTCTTCCACGCGTGGATTTACCAGCACCTCGCGGGCTTTGATGCGCACCAATTCGTTCAGCAGGGTTTCTTCCATGCCCGCGCCGCCCGTTTCGCAGCCGTACAGCTCGCCCGTGGAGATGTCGCAAAAGGCTAAGCCGGCTTTTTTTTCTTCGAGAAAAACGGAGACCAAGTAGTTGTTTTCCTGTTCACGGAGCATGGTCTGGCTGATCAGGGTGCCGGGCGTCACGATCTGGACGACCTCCCGCCGGACGATGCCCTTGGTCAGCGCGGGGTCTTCCATCTGTTCGCAAATGGCGACGCGGTAGCCTTTTTCCACGAGGCGGGCGATGTAGCCGTCGGCCGCGTGGTATGGCACGCCGCACATGGGCGCTTTCTCGTCGTTGCCGTTGCTTTTTTGGGTCAGGGTGATTTCCAGTTCCCGCGAGGCCGTGTGCGCGTCGTCGAAAAACATTTCGTAGAAATCGCCGAGGCGAAAAAACAGGATGCAGTCCTTGTGGCGGTCCTTTATTTCGTTGTATTGCTGCATGATCGGCGTCATTGCGGCACGGTCCTTGCGTCCGGGGACGCCGGGCAGGCAGGCCGCAGGGGGGCGCCGGCGCGCCGGTACGCGGACAAGGCTAAGCGAATCAGTTCGATTCCCCGCCGCAGATCCTGTTCGTTCAGCACGTAGGCGATGCGGATTTCGCTGCGCCCCAGCCCTTCCGTGGCATAAAAACCCTCCGCCGGCGTGAACATGACGGTTTCATTGCCGTCGTCAAATTCCCGCAGCAGCCAGATGAGGAATTCTTCCGCGTTTTCCACCGGCAGTTTCGCCGTTATGTAAAAGGCGCCCGGCGGCTTCATGCAGACGATGCCGTCGATCTTGGACAGCTCTTCGTAGGCCGCGTCGCGCCGTTTTTCGAATTCCGCCCGGATTTCGGTAAAATAGCCCGGATCCATGCGGTACAGGGCTGCGCTGCCGAGCTGGTCCAGCGTGGGCGCGCAAAGCCGGCTCTGGGCCAATTTCAGCAGGCTCTCCAGCAGATCCCGGTTTTTTGACAGAACGGTCCCGATGCGGGCGCCGCAGGCGCTGAAGCGTTTGGAAACGGAATCCACGAGGATGACCCGGTCCGCGATGTCCGGAATCTGGCCGAAGCTCGTGATCTGCTTGCCGTCGTAGACGAATTCCCGGTATACTTCATCGGAAATGATGAAAAGATCGTGGTCTTTCGCCGCCTGGCCTATCAGCCGCATTTCTTCGGGGCTGAGGACGACGCCGGTGGGGTTTCCGGGGTTCGTGAGCAGCAGCGCCCTGGAGCGCGGCGTGACGCAGGCGTCGATGGCCGCCCGGTCCGCGTAGCGGTAGCCGTTTTCGGGGGTGGTCGTCAGCGGGACGATCACCCCGCCGGATGCCCGTATGAATGCGCCGTAGTTGGTGTAAAAGGGTTCCGGTATGATGATTTCGTCCCCTTCGTCGCAAACGCAGTCCACGATGAAGCGCAGGGCTTCGCTGCCGCCGCAGGTGACGATGATTTCGTCTTGCGTGAATTCCATGCCGTAACGCCGGTAGTATTCCTGCACCGCCGAAATCATCAGGGGCGTCCCCGCCGAAGGCCCGTATTCGACGATTTCACGGCCGTCGTTCCGGATCGCCTCCATAAACACGGGGGGCGTCTTGATGTCCGGCTGGCCTATGTTCAAAAAGTACACCTTTTTGCCGGCGTTCTTCGCGGCTTCCGTGTACTTGAAAAATTTCCGGATGGGGGAAGCTTGGATGCCTTGTATTTTTTTGGACAATTTCATGGATTTGATCTCCTTTTTGTTACGATTACGAATCTCAGGTATATAGGATCGCCGCCAGTGAACGGCTATTCAAACATCCGCCCAAGGAGGGGTGGCACGTCGGGATTTCTCGGAGAAGAGGTATCCCGACGTATTGCTTAGCCGACGTTAACGACAGAGCTTCCCTTCTGTTCCCTGTGTAACGGCGTTAATGTTATCCTTCAGATATGTCGGGTTTGCCTTTCGAAGAGACATCCCGGCGGGACTGCCCCTCAGACGGACAATGCCGCTGAATCGTCACACGTGCGCTGGGTTGCTTCGCATTCGCTCGCAATGACGGATGGAATTTACCTCTGAATCCTCACCCCGGCGGGGAAACAGCCGCTGCGATATCCGCGTCTGAAACCTCCGAAGCCTCTCCGCCTCGCGAAAACAGCAAGAAAAACTCCAGGTTCCCCGTCGCGCCGCGAAGCTGCGACGGCGCAAGCGCCCGCGCCGTCAGGCCGTTTTCCCGCCCGTGGGCGATTACCGCGCGGATGACCGATTCATGCACCGCCGGATCGCGGACGATTCCCTTCTTCCCCACCTGCGACCGTCCCGCCTCAAACTGCGGCTTCGCCAAGCATAGAATCCTGCCGCCCTCCGCCAGAAGCCCCGCCGCGACCGGCAAAACCAGACGCAGCGAAATGAACGAAACGTCGATGGTGATGAAATCCGCCTTTTCCGCAAGCTCCGCAGGATTCAAAGAACGTATGTTCACGCGTTCCCGGTTGACGACGCGGGAGTCGTTTCGCAGCTTCCAGTCCAGCTGTCCGTACCCCACGTCAAAGGCGTAGACCCGTT
>JAITOE010000111.1 GCA_031290135.1 Eubacteriales Family XIII. Incertae Sedis bacterium | reverse complement strand
GCTTGATCAAGGCCGCGGATCTGGCTTCTCATCTTTTCGGATATGGCAAGGCCGGCCGCATCATCGCCTGCGCTGTTGATGCGCAGACCGGATGACAGCTTGGCAAGGGACGCGGACGTGTTTTGGTTGTTGATGGTCAACGAACGGTAGGTATTCAAGGCCGGGATGTTGTGATTGATGATCATTTTAATATTCCTCCTTGTAACGCTCCGCCGATATCCATATCGGCGCAATTAGATAAGCGTGCATCTGGTTCCCTCGCCATACTCGGAGCGTGGGGCCCGCACTGCTTGAAGCGTTTTCGCTTACAGTCTATCTTATCGGATATTTCCAGTATGACTTTAGAAAATAATGAAAATTTATATAAAAAACCCCTGCAACCATGCGGGATGCGGGGTTTTTCAGAAAAGCTAAACCTTATTAATTTCGGACATTTCAGGAAATACTTTAGGAAAAACAGAAACTATTTCTCCACGCCGGGTTGCTTTGCTGCCTCCGCCGCAGCGGAAGTTCCCCCGCCTTTCTCCTTGATCAGGGCGGCAAGGCCGCGGATGGTCTCGCCTTGGATCAGTGCCGCCGTGGATTCGCGGTTGCTTTCGATGGTTTCAACCAGTTCCCCGCGAAGGATGGAGATATCCCTGGGGGCGTCCACGCCGAGGGCGATCTTGTCCCCGCTGACGGAGAGTATGGTGAGGCTTACGGAATCGCCGATGCGGAGTTTCTCTCCGGGTTTCCTGCTGATTACCAACATCCGTCATCCCTCCCCGCGCGCCGCAGGCGCTTTCGTCTGCTCAGGCGCGCCGGCGGGCGGCGCACCCGCGTCAAGGAACGGATAATACCTTACGGGGTAATCGTTGTTCTGCAGGATCACCTGGCGGCCGGTCATGCGGAGCGGGTTCAGCGCCACCGGGCTTTTGATGTTAATGGAAAGCTTCCTTGCGTCGGGGTGGACGGTGGCAATGGCCAGAAAGATCAGATCCTTTTCGGACGCGACGCCCAGAAGCGACAGGTCGTCCTTTGACATGTCGGGTTCGTAGCCCGGCAGCATGTCAAAGGGCGAAAACACGAGGAAGCAAGGCGTCTCCGCGTGGACGGACTGCAGGTACACAAAGGCGACGTCGTCCTCTTCGTGCATAAAAACCGCAAAAGAGTCTGCGTCTTCAAAGCCGTAGACTCCTTGCGGGAAAGAATAGACGGAATCCGCCTCGATCTGGATGATTCCGAAATCTCTGGTCTTTATATTCATAAAAAACCTCAAAAATTATGCTTCGGCCCGGAACCCCGCGCTTTCGGCGGGCGGTTCGTAATTCGGGTCCGCGCTCTTCGGAAAATAAATCGGTCCGCCGATATATTTGATGATGACTTTCGGGTATTCCACGATTTCCACCTCCAGGTCAGGCGGTATGAAGCTGGCTTCAAAGTCCCCGGCCATCGAATGGGTTTCGGCAAGCCGGGCGATGTCAAAGTCGATCTTCATGCCGATGAGAGGCATGGAGGATACCGCCGGGGCAGGCGCTTTCGGCACGGCGTCCACCATCCGGTCAATCCCGCTGCCGGCGGCCTGAAAACGGTAGGCATCGTCCGCCGGGCCTTGGCTTTGGCCTTGGCCTTGGATCTGGATGTTCATGCGGAACAGGCCGTCTTCCGGGTATTCCGCTGTGGCGGTGTAGGTCATGGGGCGCTGCACGTTGGGTTCAAACCGGTCCTGCAGCTGGATTTGAATGGGATCGCTTTTGATTGTTACGCGGTCGTGTTCTCTTGAGACGCTTACCTTGGCTGACTGGCCGCGGGTGGAACTCGCTTGGGGCCGCGTGCTGTTGTATTCAATGGAAATAGGCACGGTTTCGATAGATATAAGCGGCTTCATGTAAGTAGTTCCCTCCTTTCCTGGCAGAAAGCTGCATGCGGGTGCTAGGGAAGTGCTTGAAACGTTTATTGACTTACCGCATGTAGTCGAAAATGGACAGGGGCAGCACTTTCGTGCCCATCAGCAGGGCGGCTTGGTAGGCCGTTTCCTGGGAATCGAAGTCAATGATGGTTCTTGCGGGATCGACGAACATGGTGTCGGTCAGGCGCGTCGTGTCGTCCAACTCACGGGCGCTCATCCGCGTGTCAAGGAACTTCAGGTACTGGGTCTTCGTTCCGAGGGTGGTGAGCGCGTACTGCACGAAGCGGGCGACGCCTTCGTGGTGGGTCTGGAGGCCGCTTGGGTCATAGCGCGGGTCGTTGGGGTCGGTGGGGCTGTCCCAGCCGTCTAAATAACCGTATAGCTCGTTGGCCCTTTCGTGGGTATAGGTATCGCTGGAAAACTCGGCGGCGATCTCGCCTATGAGGTCATACAGGTTGCCGGACGCCCGCACGTCGCCGTTCGCGTCCGTGATGACGCCGACGCCGGTGATCATGATGCCCGGAAGCGTGTAGGTGAATACGGAGTTGCGGTCGATCATGCCCGAACTGTCCGTCCGGATGCCCATGCCCAGATCCATGAAAAGCCCGGCGTCCATCAGTTCGGTGTACAGCTGGTTCATTTCCACGTCTTTGTTGTACTGGGTGTATTTGTTGTACGCGTCCCACTCGGCGACGCTGGCGGGGTCGTTGGGATCCAGCGGGTTGGTGGGCAGCGGCGCCGCGGGCGGGGCAGGGCCTGCGGGCGGGGTTGCGCGCAGGTCGTCCACCTTGACGATCTGGATGGTGTCGGTGGCGGCGTCCCGGTACCGGTACGCCAGGTTGCCGTCCGAGTCAACGGTGAAAGGCTCCATGCTTACGTTGGCGCCGCCGTAATAGTAAAGCCCGGCGGAGCTGGAGTTCAGCGACTGCAGGATCTGCTGCTGCATGTTCTGCAGCTGCTCCGCCACGATCTGGCGTTCCTCCTGGCTCTGGGTGCCGTTCAGCCCGTAAACGATCTGCGTCTTGACGTCGTGCAGGATTTCTTCTATGCCGCCGGTTCCGCTGATGGCGGATTCGGCGTTGCTCAAAATGCCCTTGCAGTGCGTGATGCTGGACTGGTAACCCGTCACGCGTGACAGGTCTTTCAATATCTGGAAGCTCTTGACGGCGGCGGGGGCGTCTTCCGAAACCTTCGTGAATTTTTGCCCCGTGACCACCTGGCTGTTTAGTTTGTCGAGCCGCGTCTGTATGTCGTTGAGGGAACGCATGTACTTTTCCGTCACCATTCTGTTTGTGATGCGCATGGGAGTCCTCCTTATCTGCCGGCCAGACCCATCTGGTCGATGATTCTGGTGATGCATTCGTCCAGCACCGTGAAATAACGCACGGCGGCGTTATAGGATTTTTCGTAAGCCATGAGGTAGGTGCCTTCCTCTTCCAGCGACACGCCCGAAACCGATTCCCGCGCCGTGAACAGCGTGTTCATCACTTGCAGGGAGGTGGTGGAATAGTTCGTATACAGCGAGACGTCCAAGCCCAGCGTCGCGTTCACGCCGGTGAAAAACTCTTCAAAGGTCATGTTTGCGTACATGGGCGGCAGGGCGCTGTTGCCGTTCTTGTAAAAGTTCACGCCGCTGTCAATGGCGACGACCATGCGGCCGATGTTCTCGCCGGGGGACTGGTCTCCGGGCTGCGTGACGGTCAGGTACATCGGGTCGTCGTACCAATTCTGCGAGACGCGGATGTTGGCGGCGGTGACGATGGAAGCGCCGTCTATGGTGCCGAACAGGTCCCGCCGTTCGTTGTTGCCCGTAATGTTGCCGGGGTCGTATTCGTTCAGGTCGTTGAACACCCGCGCGAAGTTGGCGGCGAAGGTGTCCAGCATGCCCTTGTAGTACAGGGTGCCGCGGAAGGTGTTGTCGCCGTAGGCGTATGCGCCGAATTCGGTGCCCTTGCCGTTGATGACGTTCAGGGAACCCCCGATGGCGCCGCCCGTCAGGTACTGCGTGACGTCCTTGAGGCCGATGTTCCCGAACGCCGAGTTGACGTCCACGCGGAGCGTCCCGTCCGGGTTCAGGGTCGCCGTCAGGGTGTTGTACGCCTCGTCGTCGACCAGGTCTATGGACTTGCCCGTGCTGTCGTCCACGATGGAGATGCGGACGCGTTCCACGGACAGGGTGTCCGAAAGGGGCTTGGGCTCTATGGTGATCCGCACGTTGGCGAGGCCGGAGAGCCTGTCAAACAGCAGATCCCGTTCGTCGTACAGCTCGTTGGGCGTGTTGCCGTGCGCCAGCTGTTCGTTGATCTGGCGGTCCAAGCTCGCGATGTTCCGGACGATGGAATTGAAGTCCGTGTCTATGCTCACGGTCTGCAGATCATAGATCTGCTGGTTGCGGACGTTGTCGATGAGGGAGGAATAGGTGTTCAGCAGGGAAGAGATCTTTTGCGCTGAATTCCGCACGACCATGGCCATGTCGCCGCTGGCGGGGTTCGCGAGCATGGTGTCGCTCAGGGCGTTCTTGAACAGGCCGATCTCGTTCAGAAGCCCGGTCCAGGTGGTCTGGTCCACCACGTTTTCCAGGTCATTCAGGCCGGAAAGGATGGCGGCGTACTGGTTGTCGGTGGAATTCTGCATGCGGTAGCGGGTGTCCAGAAAAGAATCGCGGACGCGGCTGACGCCTTTCGCCGTGACGCCGCCGCCCGCCGTGACGTCCTGCGGTTTGTAGCGCTGGATGTAGCCGCCGTTGGCGACGGAGTTCAGATCCACGCGCTGGCGGGTGTAGCCCACGGTGTTGACGTTGGCGATGTTGTTGCCCACTGTGTCCAAGAGGATCTGGCTGGTGGATATCGCACGGGACGCGGTCTGGAACGCTGCGAATGTAGGTCTCATATGGAAATCTCCTTCTTATTTTACAAATCTTAGGTATGTTGACCGCCGCTGCGGGGCGGGCATAACCCGCCGGTCGGGTCGCTGACGCTTGTGCGGGCGCTACGCTCGCGGTGCTCGCTCCGCTGGTATGCCCGCAATCCCGCCTCTGGGTGACGCCAGCCCCGCAACATACCGCTCAGATCTTCTTTTCGAAATTTTTCGGGTGCAGCGGGCTTGCCACCTCCCCGGCGTTTTTGTCATAGGTCGTGACGTCCCTTGCGCCGACGAGGGCGGCCATCTGTTTGTCGATCCGGTACAGCTTGGCCTGCAGCATCTCCTTGCATTTGTCCCTGTAAAAACACACTTGCTCCATGGTCTGGTCGAATTCTCCCAAAAAAGCATAAAACCGGAAACGCTCGTCTTCCGGAAGTTTCAGGATTGTCTCGGCCAGCGTTTGGGCGGAAATGCCCAGCTTGTCCAAATATTCGCCGACCCGGACGTCGAAATTCCGGGTTTTCAGCAGCATGACCTGCTGCTGTTTCAGCGTTTCATCCAGCGCCGCGACGTCGTCCTCGCCGATCTGTCTCACCTCATCCTGCAGGACGGGGAGAAGATCCGTGTAGACGCGCAAAACCTCTTGCAAGTACGTATAGAATTCGTTTATGGTATCTTTGTTCAAATCGTGCTCCTTTAAAAACCGGCAAGCGTCCGCGCGCCGGGGTCAGTCCAGCAAAACGTCCGCCAGATCCTCGTCGGACACCGCGTAAGCGTTTCTTTCGACTTGGCCTTTAAGCTCGCCGATCCGCTGTTCGGGCGCAGGCGCGGAGGTTTCATAAAGAAGAGCGGATTTGGCGACTGAGAGGCGCTTGTCCTCAAAGTTCCCCGCATGGCTGCCGGAGATTTCAGCGCTGTCCACCTTGCTTTTGGAGGCGGGCCTGTCGCTTTCCTCGCTCCGGACCGCCCTGGGCGCGTCCTGCGAAGGCTGCGGCTGTACCGCTTTGGTTTTGGTTAACAGGGATATTTCCATGATGGTCTCCTTTCCTGTCCGCAGGCAGCGTGCCTGCCCTATCCTGTATATCGTAAAAACCCCCAAAAAATTAAGCCGGGCATGAAACTTAATTTCAGCAGGTTGGCAAGTTTAAGAAGCAAATAAATGCACTTCAATTATACTTTCGACCGGCGCAGGAAAAACTTTAGTTTTTTTCTAAAAGCGGAATTCGCGGGAAAAAAGCAAAAATTGTCTGAAAGCGCGTAAAAAAAGAAATTCGCATAAATAGTAGAAATCTGCTCGTTTATTTGTCGAATCAGCAAATATAAATACAAAAATATATTCTAAAAAATCATTGTTACGCCCCGTGCTGGCGTAATTAGACGCGATATGCAACAAAAAGTACAATTTCGGGCTTAAAATCATGCAAACGCGAGAAAAAGGTTTTTGAAAAAATAAGTTGTGCAACTATTTGATTTATGTTAAAATATTTCCGTGGTAAGGGACTGTAAAGTCGAAAAACGCACGGAAGGAAAGGTGATAGAGGGTATGATAGGAGATTCCTTATCAACGGCAGTGTTGCAGCGCGCGATGGACGGCACGTGGCAAAGGGAAAATGCGGTTGCGGGCAACATCGCGAACCATGAAACGCCGGGCTACAAGGCGGTAAAGGTGAGCTTTGAGGCGGCTCTTGAGAAGGCGGCGCGCAGCATGAAGAGAAACCCCGCTTCCGAAGCGGACTATTTACGGGGGTTGGAGACCGTAAAGCGGGCGGACATCGAGGTTTTCGAAGACAACACATTCATAGAACGGGCAGATTCCAGCAATGTAAATCTTGAGCAAGAGAATATCGAAATGGCAAAGGTACAGCTCCAGTACAGTTACCTCGCAAGGCAAATGACCGACAGCTTCACAAGACTGCGGTATGCCATCAGGGAAGGGAGGTAGCGGTCCGTGGATTTTTTGAATGCGCTGAACATATCGGGGTCCGGACTGACGGCACAGAAGCTGCGAATGGATATTTACGCGCAAAACATCGCAAATTCAGACGTGACGCGAACGCAGACGGGCGGGCCGTACCGCAGACGGCTCACGGTTCTCCAGAGCATCAATGAAGGCAGCTTCAAAGCGACGCTGATGCGGCAGGCGGGCGGGCTTCCCGCCACCTGGAAATCGCCGAACGCGGGCGGGGCAAGCCCGCTTCCGGGCGTAACCGGCGCAATGTCGGGCACCGCGGGCGGGGATATGACGGTGAACGCCGGCGGGGTAAAAGTCGCTGAAATCATCGAGGATCAGACGGATTTTGTCCCGGTCTACGACCCGGCGCACCCGGACGCGGACGAAGAGGGCTATGTTTACATGCCCAACGTCAACCGGACGCAGGAGATGATAGACATGCTCGGGGCGACGCGGGCGTACACTGCCAACGTCACGATGTTCAACGCGACGAAGGCCATGATCAACACGGCTTTGCAGATCGGAAGGTAATCCACATACGAACGGCAAACCCGACGTGCGGGACGGATTACCGCCGGAGGGGTTATGCCCGCCCTCCGGCGTCGGCCGGCAAGACACTTTTAAATTTGACTATTTTAGCGACGGCAGAAAGGTGATAGATTATGTTTATTGTTCCGATCAATTCCAGTATAGATGTCAGTAAAATGAATTCCTTGATTTCCAGAATAGAAAAAGCGGGCGAGATGGGGGAAGCGGGCGCCTTGGCTCCGGGCGCGCAGGAGAGCGCGCCCTACCAAAGCAGCTTCCGGACGGTTTTTGAAGGCCTGATCAACGACGTGGAGCAGACGGAAGCCATTGCCGAACTGGATTCGTACAATCTTTCCATCGGCGCCCTGGAAGATCCGCATACCGCTTTGATCAACGCGGCGAAAGCCGAGCTTACGCTCTCCACCATGGTACAGATCCGCAACAAGGTGCTGGACGCCTATTCTGAGATCATGCGGATCAACCTGTAAACCGCCGCATACTGACGAGGCAAATATATTATGGGTGAACAACTATCAGGGATGCTTGCTTCGCTGCAGTTCTGGAGCAACCTGAGTTTGCAGGCAAAACGAATGATCATAGCGGTGCTGGTCGCCATTGTTCTGGTGGCCTTGGTGCTCAGCTTGGTCTTGCATAAAGACGTGGAGTACGTGCCCATCTTCTCCGACCTTTCCGAGTCGGAACAGACGGAAGTTTGGGCGCACCTGCAGGAAATCGGAGTCGTTCCCAAAACCGACGCGTCCGGGCGCATCATGGTTCCCGCGAAAGACGCGGCGAGCGTCCGCATGCAGCTCGCCACCGCCGGCTACCCGAAAAACGGCCTCAGCTACTATCTTTTCGAGGAAAACAGCGGCTTGCTGACGACGGATTACGCGCGCAGGCAGACGGATACCATGATGCTGCAGGAGCGGATCGCCGCCAGCATCAAAACGCTGGAGGGCGTCAGGAGCGCGGTGGTCACCATCACGCGGCCTTCCGAGAACGTTTTTGCCATCCGGGACGAAGTCCCGCCCACCGCGTCCGTCATCATCCACATGCAGCCGGGCAGCAGCCTTTCGGCCAAACAGATCACAGGCATCCAAAACCTCGTGAGCAAGTCCGTCACGGGGCTTTTGCCTGAAAACATCGCGCTGAACGACGGGCAGGGGAACGACCTTCTGGGGACGGCGGGCGTCGTGAGCGACACCACGGGGATGGGGGTCCAGCGGCAGTATGAAAGCGACATACGCCAGAAAATCCTCTCCGTCCTGACGGGCCCGTACAGGCCCGAAGAGATCCGGGTCGCGGTTTCCGCCGTCGTCAACACGGATGTTTCCGTGGTGCAGGAAGAAACCTTCATCCCGTCCGCGGACGGCGACAACAGCGGCGTAATCAAGGAAGAGCGGGACGCTTCGGAAAGCTACCAGTCCACGACGGGCGACGGGGGCGTTCCGGGAACTGAAACCAATTCACAGGTGCCCACCTATCCCTCGGGCGGGCTGGGCGGGGAAACGCAGTCTTCGGGCGGCAGTTCCGAGACCCTGTACGACGTCAGCTCCAGAAAAACGCAGACCATGCAGCAGAACCCGCAGATCCAGTCCATTTCCATCGGCGTCGCCATTGACAAGGACAGCTTCCTGCCGGGTGAAGAAGCCCGGATCACGAATCTGGTCGCCGCCGCGGCAAACACGGCGCCGGAGAACGTCACCGTCATGAACTTCACGTTCTACAGCGACGCCGAGCCGGAAATACCGGGCGTGGAACCCACGGCCTGGCAGCGTTACATGATGCTGATCATCGTGGGCGCGGTGGTCCTGCTCGCGATCATCACGCTCGTGATCCTCCTCCTGCTGCGCCGCCGCAAGAAAGCGGCGGAGCTTGCGGCGGCGGAAGCGGCGGAACTCGCGGCGGCCGCGGCGGCGGAGCAGATGATCGAATACGACGAAGAGGGCCTGCCCATCGCACCGTCCCCGGACATGGAGATCGGCCCCATCGCGCCGATGCGGGACAAGAGACGGGAAGAGATACAGGAATTCGCGAAATCAAACCCGGAGATCACCGCCCAGATGATCAAAACGCTTTTGAAAACAGAGGAAGGATGACAACATGGCGAACAACCTGAATTCAAGGCAAAAGGCGGCGCAGGTGGTGATCTCGCTGGGTTCGGACATCGCCGCGAACGTGTACAAGCACATGCCGGAAGAGGACATCGAAAAGATCACCTATGAGATCGCCCGGCAGGAGAGCGTGTCCCCGGATGAAGCGGACGAGGTCTTGGACGAGTTTTACCAGCTCTGCGTGGCGCAGAAAGTCTATCTGGAGGGGGGCGTGCTGTACGCGAGAAGCGTGCTGGAAAAGGCATTCGGCACCCAGCAGGGGGCGGTGCTGCTGGAGCGCGTCACAAAAACCCTGAAAACCAAGGCTTTTGAGTTTATCCGCAAGGCGGACTACAAGAACCTCATGAACATGATCGTGGGCGAGCATCCGCAGACCATCGCGCTGATCCTGTCCTACGCGCGGGCGGACCAGGCCTCCGCCATCATCGCCGAGCTGCCCAAGGCCATCCGCGTGGAGGTGGTGGAACGCATCGCGCGCATGGACAGGACCTCGCCGGAGATCATCCGGCACGTGGAAAACATACTGGAGAAAAAATTCGAATCCGTCGTTTCCGTGGATCTGCTGGAAGTGGGCGGCATCAATTATATTGCCGAGATCATGAACGGCATCGACAGGGGCACGGAGAAATACATCTTCGACGAGCTGAGCAAGACCGACGCCAAACTGGCGGACGAGATCCGCAAACGCATGTTCGTGTTTGAGGACATCACTACGCTGGACGGCATGAGCATACAGCGCTTCCTGCGTGAGGTCGAGACCCGTGAGATGGCCGTGGCGCTGAAAGGCTCCAACGAAACCGTCATGGGCATGATCTTCGACAACATGTCCCAGCGCATGCGCGAGACCGTCGAAAGCGAAATGGAATACCTGCATAACATCCGGATGCGCGATGTGGACGAGGCGCAGCAAAAGGTCGTGTCCATCATCCGAAGGCTGGAAGAAGAAGGGGAGATCGTCATCAGCAAGGGCGGGAAGGATGATATGATTGTATAGAAACAACGTGGTCAAAAGCTACCTTCAGTATGAAGTCCCGCCTGAAGTGGCGGAAGCCTTAAAAAAGGCGGAAGCCGCCGGGAAGACCGCCGCCCGCAGCGCGGAGACGGAAACGGCCATACAAAACGTGCTGGATGAGGCGAGGCAGGAAGCGGAAGCGAACCTGCGGGAGGCGGATGCGTCCGCAGCCGCCATTCTCCGGGAAGCGGAACGCCAGGCGGAAAACGTCCGGCAGCAGGCGGAAGAGGCGGGCTACGCGGCGGGGTATTCAGCGGGACTCGCCCAGGGGGAGACGGAAGCCCGCGAGGCCGTGCTTGCGGAAAAGGCGGAGGCCGTGGAGGAAATCAAGGCGCTTGCGGCGGCCATGCGCGCGGCCAGGGAAGAGGTCGTCGTCCGGGAAGAGGGGGACCTGATCCGGATCGCGATGGAGGCGGCGCGGAAGATCATGCGGCAGCAGTGCCGCGTGGACGGCAGCGCGGTTTCGAAAATGCTGGAGGACATCGTCCGGGAAAGCGACAGGCCGCTGCGCCTGTACCTTTCGGAATTTCAAAACACGCTGGAATTTCAGCTTGATAAAAATATAACGAAGAAAATGCGGGATTTTGCCGGCGGGCTGAAGACGATCTTGGTCAAGGACGACGACAGCATCATGCTGGAGACGGAAACGGGCGTATTGGACGCGAGCATCCCGTCGCAGCTCCGCATTTTACGGGATGAGTTGACGGATGATGGACGCCAATAAATATCTCCGGAAGATCCGGAACGCGGAGACTTTCAGGGAATTTGGAAAAATAGAACAGGTCATCGGCATGATGATCGAGTCCAACGGTCCGGAGTGCAAGATCGGGGACCAGTGCAGGATCTACAACGACCGGCGCCTTGAGAAATTTATCGGCGCGGAGGTGGTGGGGTTTCGCGGCAGCAAGGTGCTGCTCATGCCCTATGAGGAACCGGAGGGGATCAGCGGGGGCAACCTGGTGGAAAGCACCCACGCCTCTCTTAAAATAGGCGTTTCAGACGCGCTGATCGGCAGGGTGGTGAACGCGATGGGCAAGCCCATCGACGACGGCCCGCCCATCGAATACGAAGAAGCTTACGACATCCAAAGCATGGGTTCAAACCCGCTGGCAAGGCCCCGCATCCATGAGGTCCTGGAATTCGGCATCAAGGCGGTGGACGGGCTTCTCGCCATCGGCAAGGGGCAGAGGATGGGAATATTTTCCGGAAGCGGCGTGGGGAAAAGCACGCTGCTCGGCATGATCGCCCGCAACGTGAAGGCGGACATAAACGTCATCGGCCTCGTGGGCGAGCGGGGCAGGGAGGTCCGGGAGTTTCTGGAAAGGGATCTGGGGGAAGAGGGACTGGCAAGAAGCGTCCTGGTGGTCGCCACATCGGACCAGCCCCCCATGCAGCGGCTGCGCTGCGCCCAGGCCGCCACGGCCATCGCCGAATATTTTAAGGACAGGGGCAAGGACGTGCTGCTCATGATGGACTCGCTGACGCGTTTCGCCATGGCGCAGCGGGAGATAGGCCTGGCGACGGGGGAACCGCCGGTGGCAAGGGGCTACACGCCGTCGATCTATTCCCTGATGCCGAAGCTTCTGGAACGGACCGGCAATTTTGAAAGCGGCTCCATCACGGGCATCTACACGGTGCTGGTGGAGGGCGACGACGTGAACGAGCCGATCTCGGACACGGTCAGGGGCATCATAGACGGGCACATCATCCTGTCGCGGACCATCGCCATGCGGAACCACTATCCCGCCATCGACGTCCTGGGCAGCGTCAGCCGCCTCATGAACGACATCGTGCCGCAGGAACAGGTGGACGCGGCCGGCGCCATGCGCAACCTCATGGCGGTGTACAACGCCAACTATGACTTAGTCAGCATCGGCGCCTACAAAAGCGGGACGAATCCCGCGCTGGACGAAGCCATCCGCAGGAACGACGGAATAAACGCGTTTTTACAGCAAAAGGTCGATGAAAAACTGGAATACGCAGACAGCGTAGAAATGATGAAGGCGGCAATAAATTGAAAAAATTCCATTTTAAGTTAGATAAATTGCTGAGCTACAAGGATCAGCTGCTCGAAAACGGACTGATGATCTTAGCCACGCTCAACGCGGAGATGCAGCGGCTGAACGACAGGCTGCGCGCGCTTGCGGAGGAGGTGCTGCGGAGCCGGCGTTCGCTTGCGGAAAAGCAGGCGGAGGGTGAGCTGACGCCTACGGCTTATCAGATCCATTTCCGGTACGAAGATTTTTTAAAAAAGGAAATAGAGGAAACGGAAGGCGCCGCCGCGAAGCTGGCCGTGAAAATAGAGCAGCAGATTGAGGTCATACGGGGCTTGCGGCTGGAGACGAAGTCTTTGGAGATCCTGAAGGAATCCAAGCTGAAGGACTACAGAAAGGAGGAGATGAAGGCGCATGAGCAGATGATTGACGAATTTGTGAATACGAGCAGGCTGCAGCGGCAGGCCGCCCAAGGTACATAGGATCGCCGGGGGACGGGCGAGGTTGGTATGGGTCGCCGCTGCGGGTCGGGCATAACCCGCCGGCGGGTACACATCCCCTATCGTTGCGAGCGCAGCGAAGCAATCCAGTGCCGGTGGATTGCTTCGGCGCTTCGCTCCTCGCAAAGACAGGCAGCGCGCCCGTCCCGCCTCACAGCTGGGTGACCTGTCGTTGCGAGCGCAGCGAAGCAATCCAGCGTTCGTGGATTGCTTCGTCGCACAGCTCCTCGCAAAGACAGGCAGCGCGCCCGTCCCGCCCTCCGGGTTGCGCCCGCCCCCCCGGCTGGGGGCGCCCCGCCGCCGGGTACTGCACCTCCGCCCCAGTAACTGAACATCCTCCGAACGTAGTTTTATGGAAGGGACGTCCTTATGTGCATACGGGCGCGCCTCCCGTAAAACTGCGGGAGAAAGGAGGTGAGAGAGATGGATGTTCAATTATTGAGCCAGGCGGCAGGCTTGCAGGCGGCGGCTTCGTCCGGGGCGCAGGCGGAAAGCGCGGTTCTTGCGGATCCGGCTTTGTTCCAGAAGCTAATGCAGGCGGCGCTGGCGCCGAAGGTACAGGCGTCCGAAAGCGGCGCGGTTTCCGGACAAGGGGACGGCGCGGCAGAGGACACGGATCAGCTGGGGCTTTTGCTCCGCATGATGCTCGGCGGCAGTCTGGCCGGTTCCGCGTATCCGGCGGAAGAACGGACGGCGGACGTCGCGGAGCTTGCGGGCGCGGCGGTACCGGAAGAGGCTGAGGCGGCGGACGGGACGCGGCTGTGGCGGCAAACAGGCATCGCGGCGGCTTTGGCGAAAGCGGCGGCAGCCTTGGACGCGATTGCCGGCGGTGCGCCGGTCGTCAGCGCGGACAGCGCGGCGGAAAGCCTGCTGAACGCCTCGGCGGCGGAAGCTGCCATAAGCAACGTCGAAGCGGCGTCGGCAGGGCTGAGCGCAGGGCAGGCGGCGGATCTGAAGGGCTTGCTGGGCGGAACGCCCGCCACGCCGGCGGCATGGCCTGCAGCGTCGTCAGCGGCGGCGGATGCCGGAGCGGCCGCGCAGGGCGGTGAGCAGGCGGAAGATGCCGAGGCAATCCGGACGGCGGCAAGCGGCGCCGGGTACGGAAGCACGGCGGCGGAAGACGCAGCTGAAACGGACGGCGGACAAGCCGCGGCGGTTCTGATCAAAACCGGAAACGCGGCAGAACACGCAGACAGCCTTGCGAACCGGACGGGCGCGGCGGACGGCCTGCGGCAGACGGACCGGGCAAACCAGGCGGGCGCCGGTGAAACCGCAGCGGCGACGGCGGCGGACAGCCCGGCGGCGGGAAGAACCGAAACCCTGGAAAGCAGGCCGGCAAACCAGGCGGCGCCGCCCGAACCCTATCGCCAGATCAGCGAGGAAATCATGAAAGCGCTGGCGAACAAAGGGCAGACGACGCTGTCCATGCAGCTTGAACCGGCGGAACTCGGCCGGATCGACATTCAAATGAAGATGTCGAACGGCAAGTTAGTCATCGACATCGCGGCGCAGAGCGCGGCGACACAGGCGATGCTGACGGGGCAGGCGGACAAGCTGATAGCGGCGCTGGGACTGCACAATGTCCAGGTGGAAAGCCTGCAAACCGCGGTTCAGCCGGCATCGGCGTCCCAGCCGGAGCACAGCGGCCTCAGCCAGGAGTTCCTCATGGACTTCGCCCACAAGGGCAGACAGGAACAACAGGCCGGGCAGGGCGGCACGTCCGGGTCCGGACAAAAGGAAGAGCTGTCCCCGTCGGGGATTGCGAACGCGCAGGCAGTGCCTGTCAGAGGGCATTACACGCGGCGCATGGATCTTACAGCGTAGAAAGGAGGGATTGATATGGCAGTAACTGGCGTAAGCGATTTTATACAGTCCAACAACATGACATCAGGAGCTTCGCAAAGCAACTCTGATCTGTCCATGGACGATTTCTTTCAGCTTATGGTCGCGCAGCTCAAAAACCAGGACATGTTTTCTCCCATGGACAACAGCGAGTTTATGGCACAAATGGCACAATTCTCCATGGTGAACGCGCTGATGGATATGTCGGAGCTTTCCAGCGTGTCCTACAGCACATCGCTGATCGGAAAATCTGCGACGGTGGCGTTCCTCGGTCCAAACGGGGCAATGGGCAGCGACACGGGCATCGTCAGCGCCGTGAACCTGTACAACGGAACCGCACAGGTCGTGATCAACGGGGTGGCGTATGACCTGAGCAACGTCATGACCGTGAACGACGCATTGTCGGGGAAGAGCTATGCGAATTCGCTGGTTGAAAGCTCCCATCTGATCGGAAAGACAGCGGAACTGCTGCACACAGGGGAGGACGGCACGCCCGTGACCGTGAGCGGGGTCATTACCGGCGTCAAGCTGGACCAGGAGAGCGGCGAAATGTACGCGGTCATAGACGGGAAGAGCTATCCGCTTACGGAAATTTCGGCAATCCGGGAGACGGAACCCGCCGCGGATCCCGAATGAGGTGAATGAAGATGTCGGATCGAATTGACAACAGGTATGACCTTACGAACATCGTAAGGCAGACGGAACGACTGAAACAGACACCGGAGAAGAGCGGGCAGAACCAAAAGGAAGTCGAGTCCGGAAATTCATTTCGGGAGCTCCTGAATCGCCAGTTGGAAAAGGACGTCTCGTTTTCCAAGCACGCGGGACAACGCGCCGCGGAACGGAACATCGAGATCGGACAAGGTGATTTGGACAGGCTCAGCGACGCCTGCGACCGGGCAAGCCAAAAGGGCATTCGCGACGCGCTTATCGTAATGAACGATTCCGCATTCATCGTCAACGCGGGCAGCAAGATCGTTGTGACCGTTGTTGACAAAAACGAGATGAAGGATAATATTTTCACAAACATCGAAGGGGCGGTATTCCTGTAGCCGGACCTCCACGAGGAGGCTGCGGCGGATCCTGAATGACAGACGGATCCGCGGAAAAATCGAGTAGAACCGCATCCCGCGATGTAAATCGAGGAAGGATGTTAAAAAGATGATAGGATCAATGTATTCGGCCGTTTCCGGCTTGCAGTCCCATCAGACCAAGATGGACGTAATCGGAAACAACATAGCCAACGTCAATACTTACGGCTATAAGGCGAACAGAGCGACATTTTCGGATGTCTTCTACCAGACAAAACGGGCGGCTTCGTCGCCCACCGCCACGATGGGCGGCACAAACCCGTCGCAGCTGGGCTACGGCGCCAAGGTGTCCACCATCGACGTGCTTTACACCCGGGCGGGCGCCGCCACCACCAGCCGGCCGTTGGACGTCTACATCAACGGCGACGGTTTCATCGCCGTGAAGACGGCGGACGGCTCGGCGCGCTTTACCCGTGCGGGCGTGCTGGTCATCGACTCGGCCGGCAACTTAGTGGACCGGAACGGCAACATGGTGCTGGGCATCCCCCTGAACGCCACCACCGGCCAGCCGGTCCTGGACAACAGCGGCAAGGCCAACTTACAGAACCTCGTGCCCATCAAGCTCGATCCCACAATTGAGTACACGGGCATTGAGATCGGCATCAACGGCGAGGTGACGGCGCTGAAACCGGGTCCTCCCGCCTTTACCCCGAACCCCAGCATGGGCGGATGGATGAACGGGCCTGCGCAGATTCCCGCCAATTCGTTATATCAAGGAAACGTGCAGCTGAAGCTCACGCGGGGACCGGACGTGACCCTCGTGCCGGGCACCTATGCCGCAGGCACCGCGCCGACGCCCCCGCCGACGGACGGCAAGATACACGGGCTTACGATACCCACCACCGCGGACATACTGGGCAAGGTGCAGCTGAAGGTAGAGTACGTTTCCGGGCAGACGCCGGATGAGTACACCTACACCCTGACCGGGACGCACAAGGACGGCACGGTCTTTACGGAGACGGGCGTGGCAGGCGGCGCGGGAACGGGAACAGGAACGGTGACCTTTGCCGGGCTCCCCGGCGTGACGCTTGCCGTGAGCACGGCCGCCGCCGACGCGAACACGGCGTTGGTCATACAGGCGGGCGTGGCGGAGCAGCCCTTTACCCTTGGCACGGTGGCCGCCAGCACGATGACGGTTTCCGGCTACGCCAACACCAAGAGCGGCACGCCGGTGGACTTCACGTCGCTGACATGGACCTCGCCGACCACGACCTTCACCTTGGGCGATCTCACGTTCACGGTGGATCCGGCCGCTTTCGGCTCCATGACCGACGTCGAGCTGGCGCGGCATAACGCCAGCCCCGTAGGCATTGTGGCGCCGGGTACCAGCACGCCTGAAAAATTGGGCCAGCTGGCCATCGTCACCTTTGCCAACATCGACGGCCTGAACCAGAAAGGGGAGAACTACTACACGGCGACGCTGAACTCCGGCGAAGCGGAGGCATACGTGCCCGGAACTTCCGGCACGGGCACCCTGCTGGCGGGTTCGCTGGAGATGTCCAACGTGGACCTGTCCAGGGAGTTCACGGAGATGATCATCACGGAGAGGGGCTTCCAGGCCAACACGCGGATGATCACGGTGTCCGACGAGATGCTGCAGGAGCTGCTCAACATGAAACGTTAATAAACGATGAACCGCTGCGTCTCGCAATGGCGGGGTGCAGCACGTCCGGGGCAACGGGGCGGCCAACGCCGCCCCGGAATCGCTCCGGCGGCCAAGCGCAGCGGCATGCGCACCTAACCCGATTTCCGAAAGAAATCGCCGGTAGGTGCCATGCGAGGCTCTCCAAAATCTATGATTTTGTGAGAGCTACCGCAAGAGCCCGCTGCGTTTCGCCGCCGAAGCGCTGAACGCTGAAACAGCGCTGCGAAAGGGGAACCATGATCAAACTCACAAGGCTGAACAAAAACCGCAAAGAGACATTCCTGCTTAACTGCGATCTGATCGAAACCGTGGAAGAGATGCCGGACACCACCATCAAATTGGTGAACGGCAACCGTTACGTGGTGGAAGATCCGGCGAACGAGGTGGTCTCAAAGGTGATCGCTTTCAAAAGGAGCATTTACAGCCGGTAAACATTTGCCGCTGCGGGGCGGGCGTCACCCCTCCGTCATTGCGAGCGAAGCGAAGCAATCCACAGGCACTGGATTGCTTCGGCGCTCCGCTTCTCGCAATGACGGGGGATATGCCCTACGCAAATCACGCAGTGGCGGAACATACCTAAGTTTCATAACAGTAACCATGGAGGAACAAGGCAACGTATGGCGGACATATTATCGCAAAGCCAAATCGATCAGCTGCTGAACAGCCTGACGAGAAATGAAGAACCGGAAGCCGCCGCGGCCGTTTCCAGCGAGCTGGATAAAAAGGTCAAGGAATACGACTTCAGAAGCCCGAAGCTCTTCACGCGGGAACAGATGAAGCTGCTTTTCGGCATCTATGAAAACTACGCGCGCATCGTTTCGTCCCAGATGACGGGAATCCTGCAGACCTACACCCTCGTGGAGATCCTGGAGGTGGAGGAGCAGAAATATTACGAATTCAGCAACGCGCTGCCGGATTCCGTGCTCCTGAGCGTCATCGATTTTCCGGTCCACGGCGATGACGACGAAGAGAATTTCATGTTTCTGGACATGGCGAAGGACATCGGTTTCTGCACGGTGGATAAGCTCCTGGGCGGCATAGGCCGCCCTCTGGAGGAGGACAGGGATTACACGGAAATAGAGCTTTCCATACTGGAACATTTCATGCGCGGCATCGTCGCGACCATGAAAAACGTCTGGTTTGATTATATAGAAGTGACGCCGAGACTGACGAAGCTGGAAACCAATTCCCGCATATTGCAAGGGATTGCGCCCGACGACAACGTGGTCATAGTGTCCATGAGCATCACGGTGAACGAGACACAGGGCCGGATGAACATCTGCATCCCCGCGTCCACGCTGGACGTCATCTTCAAAATGCGCGCCGCACAGAGCAAGCGGAACGCGAAAAAAGAAAACATTGAAATGGAGACGCAGCGGAAGCGCAACATCATGGGAAACATCTACGACACGGATCTGGAGATGCGGGGAATCCTCGGCACCGTCCTGGTCCCGGCCAGGGAAGTGATCAGCCTGGGAATCGGAGATGTGATAAGACTGGACAAGATGGAGGATTCCATGGTAGAATTAACAGTTGAAGAGTCTGTTTGGTTTAAGGGGGAGGTAGGGACCCACAACAAAAAGCTTGCGATAGAGATAAAAGAATGTCTAAGGGGGGGAAAGGATTCTTAATATGGCGAACGAAGAATATAGATTAAACGAAATGGAACTCGATGCCATCGGGGAGGTCATGAACATCAGCATGGGTTCCGCAGCGACGGCCATGTCTACGATTCTGGACAAGAAGGTCAGCATCACGACGCCGAAAATCGAATTCGTGGATATAAAAGAATTCAATTTTGCTTTCCTGGAGCCGGTCATCGGGGTCGTAATCAAGTACATTGAAGGGATTGACGGCGCCAGCGTGCTGCTTCTCCGGCAGACGGACGTCGCCAAGATCGTCGCGCACCTGCTGTCGGCGGATCCCGATGAGATGACGGAGCTGGACGAGATAGGTGAGAGCGCCATCTGCGAGATCATGAACCAGATGATGGGTTCGGCGGCCAGCGCACTGGCGACGTTCCTGGGGAAGAGCATCAACATCTCCCCGCCGGAGATCATGAACACAGCGCAGGAAGAAAACGTAAAGGAAATGTTCGCCATCAAGGGCGAGTCCCTTGTGAGCATAAAATTTGACCTGAAAATTGAAGGCTTGGTGGAAAGCGAATTTTTAAGCGCCATGGAACCGCAGTTGGCAAAGGAACTCGTTTCCATATCCTTCGGCGTCAACGGCGTGGATGAAAACGGGGAGATGAGCGGCGTCACGCCGACGCAGGCGCCCGCGCCGGAAGCAACCGCAGCAGCGGCTCCGGCGCCCCCGCAGGAGGCATACGCGGCCCCGCCCCCCCCGGCGGCATACCAACAGGCGCCCGCGCCGGAGGTATACGCGCCGCCGGCAGCTGCGCCACCGCCGCCCCCCGCACCGCCGGCAGCGGCAGCCCCGCCGCCCCCCGCGTACCAGCAGACGCCCGCGCAGGGCTATTACGCGGCCCCGCCCGCCTCCGCGGAACGGGTTCCGACGACGCCGTACACCTTCCGTTCGTTTGACAACGGCGCGCTGCACCTGGATCAGGACAACCTCGACTTGGTTCTGTCCGTACCCATCCAGATCAGCGTGGAGCTTGGGCGGACGAAGCGGAAGATCAAGGACATCGCCGAACTGGGGGTGGGAAATATCGTCGAATTGGACAGGCAGGCCGGCGACCAGGTAGACGTCATCGCCAACGGAAAGCTTATTGCACGGGGCGACGTGGTGGTGGTGGACGACAATTACAGCGTTCGCATCACGGAGATCATCAGGCAGCCGGATGAATTTGCATAAAAAGGGAAGCAGAGGAACCGGTAAAAGCGTATGCAGGTTAGTAGGAAGACAAGTGAGGGAAAAAAATGGCAAAGATATTAATTGTTGACGACGCGGCGTTCATGAGGATGATGGTAAAGGATAATTTAAAAAAGGCCGGATATTCAGATTTCATCGAAGCCGGAAACGGGGAAGAGGCGCTGACGCTTTTCGGCGAACAGAATCCTGATATGGTGCTGCTTGACATCACCATGCCCATCAAAGACGGCATTGAGACACTGACGGCGATCAAACAGCAGAATCCCGGCGCGAAGGTCGTCATGTGTTCCGCCATGGGACAGGAAAGCATGGTGGTCGAAGCCATCAAGCTGGGCGCGCTGGATTTTATCGTGAAACCGTTTAAGCCGGAAAGACTGGTGCAGACCGTCAAGAGCATACTGGGCGAATAGTCCGTTGTGGCAGAATAACAGCGTTCTTTCGCTCGCATTGGGCTTAATAGGGATCGCCGCGGTTTTGGTGCTCACCTACTTTGCCAGCAGATGGTATGCGGGCAAGGTCGGACCCATCGCCGCAGGGCGCTATATCCGGATTGTCGATAGGGTCGTGGTGGGAAAAACCAGCTCCATCCTGATCCTTGAACTGGAAAAAAAACAGTATCTGGTAAGCGTCAGCGAGCAGGGCGTCAGCATCCTCAAGGAGCTGGAAACGCCCATAAAGGCCGAGGGAAACCCGCGAGGCCAGATTTTTCATTTTCGGGATCTGACTTTCCGGGAAGTGATAGGAAAATATGGAAAACGGAAAGGTGAAGACAGGTAATGGATATTGTAATAAACGGAGGCGCGTCCGACGTCGTGCGGATCATCGTCATACTGACGATCATCACGCTTGCCCCGTTCATGCTGCTTATGATGACCTGTTTCACCCGTATCATCATCGTGCTGGGATTTCTGCGGCAGGCCATGGGGCTTCAGCAGACGCCGCCGACGCAGGTCCTGGTCGGGCTGGCGCTGTTCATCACGTTTTTCATCATGGCGCCGGTCATATCCGAGATCAACGAGGAAGCGCTGCAGCCGTATAACAACCGGCAGATCGAAACAAGTGAATTTCTTGACAGGGCGTCCGTCCCGGTGAAGGAGTTCATGCTGACACAGACGGGCTTGGATGAGCTTTCGTTTTTCCGGAGCCTTTCGCCGGAAACCGGCCTGGAGGATCTGGAACCCATGCAGCTGCCGATGAGCATCTTGGTCCCGGCGTTCACGCTCAGCGAACTGAAACGGGCGTTCCTCATGGGATTTTTGATATATATACCATTTTTGGTAATAGATACCATAGTGGCCAGCACCCTCATGTCCATGGGCATGATCATGCTGCCGCCGGTCATGATATCGATGCCGTTCAAGATACTGCTGTTTGTCGTGGTAGACGGGTGGGGGCTTCTGGTCCGGACCCTGATCATGTCGTTTAACTGACGGTGAATCAACCCAGCTGTGGGGCGGGCGTCACCCGGAGGCGGGATTGCGGGCATTCCAGCGGAGTGAGCGCAAGCGAATGGAGCGCCCGCACAAGCGTCAGCGACCCGCCGGAGGGTTATGCCCGTCCCGCAGCGGCGGCGGTAGCGGTAAACTCTTAGCCGGCTAAAGCCGGAGAGTTCTCGCATGGCACCTACCAACCATTTGCTGCGCAAATGGGGTTAGGTGCGCAAAAGGAGTTTCAGCGTGACCACACTTCAGCTGCAGGAAGTCCTGCGGGACGCGGTTTTAACAAGCTTCCTCGTAGGCGGCCCTATACTTTTAGTCAGCATCGTCGTCGGCCTGATCATCGCGGTGTTCCAGGCGGCGACCTCCATCAACGAGCAGACGCTGACCTTTGTCCCCAAGATACTCGTTATCGCTTTGATGCTGATTTTGTTTGGAAATTTCATGCTGCAGCAGCTTACGGACTTCGTGTACCGCATCTTTGAAATCATGGCCACGATGACAGGGTGACGCATATGCCGGAACTCAACTATTTGCTGGTGCTGCTGTTCGTGGCTTGCAGGATGTTCGGAGTGATCCTCCTGAACCCCATTTTCGGGAGGCAGACCATACCGGTCGTCGTGAAGATCGGGCTTGCGATGGGCGTGGCGCTGTTCGCGGCCTACGACCTGCAGGCCATCGACGTCACGTACTACTCCGGCGTCGGCATGATGGTCGCCATGGTGAAAGAGTTCGTGATCGGTTTTGCCCTGGGCTTCGTGATGAACCTGTTCTTCAGCATTTTTCACGTCGGCGGGCATATCATCGATTACCAGATGGGCCTGGCCATGGCCACCGCGTTTGACCCTACAAGCAATTCGCAGATTTCCATAACCGGAAATCTCATGACGATATTTTACACGATGCTGTTTTTCGTGACAAACAGCCACATAAACCTGCTGACCATCGCGCTGCGCTCTTATGACGTGGCGCCCCTGGGCTTTGAATCCGTCAATGCGCAGGTAGGCGTGTACATGATAGAACTGTTTGGCTACATCCTCATTTACGGGGTGCAGCTCGCCCTCCCGTGGATCGTCACGATCATGGTCGTGGAGGCGGCGGTGGGGATTATGATGAAAGTGGTGCCGAACATCAACGTTTTCGTTGTGAACATACAAATGAAAGTGATCTGCGGGCTCATTATCCTTGTTACCATCATACCGGTGCTGGTCAGCTTCATGACCCAGGTCAACGCGCTCATGATGGAACAGCTGCAGGTGGCTTTGGCGCAACTGGTGTAGCGGATGGCGGATTCAAACAAAACAGAACGGGCGACGCCGAAAAAGCGAAGGGACGAACGCAAAAAGGGGAACACCTACAAAAGCAAGGACATCGTGAGCATGCTTTCCCTCCTGCTGGGTTTCTTCCTGCTGGTGAAGCTGGGGCCGTTCATGTCGGCGGAGATGAAGGAACTGTACCTTTACATCATGAACATGTCGGCGTCGCTGGATGAACTGAGCATCAACCAGAGCACCGCCATCGCCCGGCAGGCCATCTTCATCGTGTTTTTGACCACCGGGCCCATCATGGTCGCGATGTTCATTCTCGGCATCGCGGCGAACGGCATACAGACGGGTTTCAACGTGGCATGGGAAACGATCAAATTCAAGTTCAGCCGGATCAACCCCATCGAAGGCACAAAACGCCTGTTTTCGCTCCGTTCCATCGTGGAGCTTGTGAAAAGCATCGCGAAGATCGCCGTGATCATATGGCTGGTGTTCAGCACCGTCCGGGCCATGATGACGGCGGCGCCGGATCTGCTGAACACGCAGATCGACGTGGGTCTCCTGTTCATGATCAACGAGATCATGCGCATGGTGTACATCGTCTGCCTGATTTTCGCCGCCATCGCCGCGCTGGATTTCTTCTACCAGCGCTACGACTACGAAAAGAAGCTGCGCATGAGCAAGCAGGAGGTCAAGGATGAATACAAACAGACGGAAGGCGATCCCATGATCAAGGGCAAACGGCGCGAAAAACAGCGCGAGATCAGCATGAGCCGCATGATGCAGCAGGTGCCGCAGGCGGACGTGGTGGTCAGGAACCCGACCCACTTCGCGGTGGCGCTGAAATACGACATCGACGCGGACCCGGCGCCCCTCGTGCTTGCGAAAGGACAGGATTTTGTGGCGCAGCGCATCGTTTCCATCGCCCAGCAGCACAACGTGCTGCTCCGTGAGAACCCGATGCTGGCGCGGAGCCTGTACGCGGCGGCGGACGTGGGGGAATATATCCCCGCCGAGTTCTACCACACGGTGGCGGAGGTCATGGCGTGGGTGTACGAACAGCAGGACCGGGAGATCAAGCCGGCGGCGAAAGTGAATTAGTCAGAGATAGGAAAAAACAGCATGAAGAACATCCTCAACAACATAATCGTATTTTTCGTCATCGGGATCATCGCATTGATCATCATCCCGCTGCCGACGTTTATATTGGACTTTATGTTCATCGTGAGCATCACCGTGTCGCTGCTGGTGCTGATCATGACCATGTACATCAAGGGGCCGCTGGATTTTTCCATCTTCCCGTCGCTCCTCCTGATCACGACCATCCTGCGGCTGGCGCTGAACATTTCGTCCACGCGCCTGATCCTGTCCGACCAGGGGCAGGCGGGCAAGGTCATTGAAACCTTCGGGACCTTCGTGCTGCGGGGCAACCCCATCGTGGGCTTCATCGTGTTCCTCATCATCATCATCGTGCAGTTCATCGTCATCACGAAGGGCGCGGAACGCATCGCGGAGGTTTCGGCGCGTTTCACCTTGGACGCCATGCCCGGCAAACAGATGGCGATAGACGCGGACCTAAGCTCCGGCCTCATCACCGAGGACGACGCCAGGGCCAGACGGGACAAGATTCAAAAGGAATCGGAATTCTTCGGGGCCATGGACGGCGCGACGAAGCTCGTGAAGGGCGACGCCATCGCCGCCATCGTCATCGCCGCCGTCAACCTGCTGGCGGGCACCGTCATCGGCATGGTGCAGGGCGGCATGGATTTTACGGAGGTTCTGACCGTCTACACCATCGCCACCGTGGGGGACGGCCTCGTAAGCCAGATTCCGGCGCTGATGATCTCCACGGCCACGGGCATGATCGTCACGCGTTCCGCCTCGGAAGGCAACCTGAACGAAGACGTGAAGCGGCAGTTCCTGTCGCAGCCGCGCACTTTGATCATGGCGGGCATCGTCATTGCGTGCATGAACCTGATACCGGGTTCGCCGCACGTGCAGATCTCCTTCGTCGGCCTGCTGCTGCTGGCCATGGGCATCGTTATGTCGCGCAACCAGCGCATGGCGGTCGTAACGACTGAAAAAACGGAGATGCAGGAGCTGATCGAACAGGAAGGAACGGAGGCGGACTACTACCGGAACATCGACAACGTATACAACCTGCTCGGCGTGGAGCCGATAGAAATGGAATTCGGCTATTCCCTGCTGCCGCTGGTGGACGAGGCCAGCGGAGGCAGTTTCATAGACCGCATCGTCATTTTCCGGAAACAGTTCGCGCTGGACATGGGCATCGTGGTGCCGACGGTGCGCCTGCGCGACAACGGCCTGATCAACCCGAACCAGTATTTGGTCAAGATCAAAGGCGAAGAAGTGGCGCGGGGCGAGGTTCTGGTCGATTACTATCTGGCGCTGGATCCGGGAAACGCCAGCGGAAGCATCGAAGGCATCGACACCATAGAGCCTGCCTACGAGATCCCCGGCAAGTGGATACCGGAGAGCGAACGGGAAATGGCGGAGGTGTACGGCTACACGGTCATCGACGCCCTTTCGGTCATCGTGACGCACATGTCGGAGGTGATCAAGCGCCACATCCACGAGCTTGTGAGCCGCCAGGACATCAATATTTTGCTCGAAAACGTGAAGAAATACAACCAGGCCATCGTGGACGACGTGATACCGGGCGTCGTCAGCATATCGGAGCTGCAGAAGATCCTGATGAACCTCCTGCGGGAGGGCATACCGGTCCGCGACATGGAGAGCATCCTTGAAACGATAGGGGATTACGGAAACACGATCAAGGACTCCGACATGCTGACCGAATACGTTCGGCAGAAGCTGAAAAGGACGATCACGCGCAAATATACGGACGGCTCCAGCATCAAGGTCCTGACCCTGGACCAAACGGTGGAAAACAACATCCTGAACTCCGCCAAACAGAGCGAACACGGGACGTACCTCGCGATGGACCCGCAGACGGTGCAGCAGATCGTGGAGGACGTGACCGCGCAGATCAACAAGGTGAAAGAGCTGGTACACCAGCCCGTCATATTGACTTCGCCCATCGTGCGGGTGTATTTCAAGCGTCTGATCGATCAGTTCCTGCCCAACCTGACGGTGTTGTCGTTCAACGAGATCGACACGAACATCCAGATACAGGCGATAGGGCTGATCCAGGGACGAAGCGAACCGCGCAGCGCGTAGACGGCAGGTATGAACGGCACCGCTGCGGGGCGGCTGACGCCTATGCGGGCGGCGCCTCCGTCGTTGCGAGCGCAAGCGAAGCAATCCAGTGCCAAACACACCTAAGATTCATAATGGCTACTTTTGCGATTTGTGCCGCCGAAGCGTGGCGGAGTGAGGCAGAACATGGTGGA
>JAITOE010000090.1 GCA_031290135.1 Eubacteriales Family XIII. Incertae Sedis bacterium | reverse complement strand
GCGCTCACTCCGCTGGAATACGGCAGCAAAGCTGCCGCATAAGGTTCGCTTAGCTATTTCATGCCTGCGGCAGGAAATAGAGCGAGACCATTATGCCCGCAATCCCGCCTCTGGGTGACGCCCGCCCCCCGGCTGGGTGATTCGTCCTGCATGAGCCGTAGCCCGCCGGAGCCCTCAGCCGATTAAACCCGAAACAAATATAAAAATGATTACGATGGGGCTCACGTATTTTACGCAAACCTTCAGCCAGCCCCGCAGGAAGCGGCTTTTTACGTTGGTGGCCTCTATGAATTTGTCCGCGCCCCATATCCATCCGACGAATATGGCGATGCAGAGCGCGCCCAGGGTCAGAAGGTAATTGTTTTCCACCAGGTCCAGCGTGTTGAAGACGGCGTCGCTGAAAATACACAGGGCGCCGACGACCGCCATGATCAGGACCGTGACGGCAATGGCTTTCTTCCGGCTCATGCGGAACTGGTCGATGAAAAGCCCCACGACGGATTCCGCCACGCCCGCAGACGAGGTGACGGCGGCGATGTAAAAGCCCAGGAAGAACAGAACCCCCAGTACGCCGCCGAAAGGAATCGCGTTAAACGCGTTGGGCAGCGCAATGAACGTCAGGCCGGGGCCCGCCGCGGGCTCCAGCCCCGCCGCGAACAGCACGGGGAAGATCATAAAACCCGCCATGATCCCCGCGCAGACCAGGGCCGTGCAGATGATGGACGCGCTTTTCCCGATGTTCTCTTTCGGATTTTTGATGTAGCTCCCGAAGACCATGGAAGCGAGCATCGCGATGCCCACCGCGAAGAACGCCTGCCCCAGCGCGGCGTTCAGCGCCCCCGTGTTGAACTTGGACGGATCCGGCTGCAGCAGGAACAGCACGCCGGCGCCGGCGCCCGGCAGCCGCAGTCCCGCCACGATCAGGATGAGCATGATCACGCCTAAGACGGGCAGCAGGATTTTGGTCAGGCGCTCGATGCCCTTTTTCACGCCGCCGCTGATGATGAGCGCGTTGACGGCGATGTTTGCCAGCGCGAACAGCAGCACCTGCACATGCTTTTGCGTGAAAGCGCCAAAGTAGTCGCCTACCTGCCCCGCGTCCATGCCCGCGAAGCCGCCGGCCAGCATGACGCAGAGGTATTTTAAGATCCATGCGTAGATGGGGAGCGTGTAGGAGATAATCAGAAGCCCCGCCACAAGATGCACATAGCCCCCGACGTACCAGAGTTTGCCCGGCGCAAGCTCGCTGTACGCAAGCACCGCGGATTTCTGGGTTTTGAAACCGATGGAAATTTCGGCGGCCAGAAGCGGGATCCCGATGACGCCGATGATCACGACATACGCGATCAGGAAAAGCGCGCCGCCGTTTTCGCCCAGCATGTAGGGAAAGCGCCATATCGACCCTACGCCGACGGCAAAGCCTATCGTCACCATAAGAAACCCTGAGATGGAGGAAAAGCCCTCTCCGCTTTCTTTTTCCTGCCTGCCGGATGAACGTGATTGATCCATTTGTCACCTCCTGATTTTTTTGTTTTGGCAAGGAAGCCCGGACTTTTTCCCGCCGGGCCGCGTTGCCGGCCTATCCCGCCGCGGACGGCGTGGGGAACGCGTTGCCATATGGTTTATGTTATCGTCCTGAAAAAGAAAAGTCAATGGGTTTTGAAAATATGCGTCAGTTTTGTAAGATTTCAGAAATTGCTGTCAGATGCAAAAGTAAGTGCGACCCCTTTGCTGGGTCCCGCCTTATGCGTGCAACGGATGCGGCATCCGGCGAAAAAAATCCTCGCCACTTTGTCCAATGTTTAATTGTCGGAGCAATAATGCTATTCGATTAAAATGATGAAACGGCCCATTTATAAAAACCGCCCGGAGGCCGCGATGCGCACGGCGTCCACGGCGTTCTCCGCCCCCAGTTTTTCATAAATCAGCTGCAGCGCCGCTTTCACCGTGTTCACCGACATGTTGCGGCTGGCCGCGATCTCGCTTCTTGACAGGCCGTGATACAGATCCGCTAAAATCTCCCTCTCCCTTGCCGTCAAGCCGACGCCGTTTTCCTCGCCGCCGCGCGGGCTGTACGCGGCAGCCACCTGCGCAATCCGCTTCGCATAGGTTGACGCCTTGCTGCGGATTTTTTCCAACCACGCCCGCGGAATGCCGCAGTCCCCCGCCTTCAGCGCCGCGCCCGCAAGCGTCCGCATCTCCCTGCCCATTTCAATGAACGGCATCGTCAGCCCGTTCGGCGCAGCCAGGTCGTATGCCGACCGCAGCGCCTCCAAGGCGGCGTCTTTTTCTTTCAGGTGATAACGGGCGGCCGCTTCCGCCACTTTCATCTCGATCTTCCCGTAAAGAAGCCCTCCCGTCCCATACGCGTTCTCCTGGCTCGCCAGAAGCGCCAGTGCCTGGAGATATTTCCCTGCGGACAGGCAGAATTTCACCCGGGCAAGGCTTTCCAGGCCTTGCAGCAGGGGATTCAGGCCGCCGCTTCCAAAATCGTCCTTCAGCCAGGCGGCAATCCGGTCCTCCCGGCGGATCGCCGCGAAAAACCATCCCGTCGCCATGTCATGGTTAATGCGGCGGTTGACGGAATCCTTCGCCTCCCGTTTCCGCTCCAGCTGCGCAAGCACGTCCGCCGACAAGAGGGCGTTCCCCGTTCCCAGGCTGATCCGGAGCAGAAAGAAGAGCGCCCTGCTTTCTATTTCATACTGTCTTTTTTCCCGCGCTTCCGACAAGGCCCGCCTCGCGTGTTTTTCACAGTCCTTCAGTTCGTTTTTAAAAAAAGCGAATTCCGCCCGCGCCAGGTCTTCCATGCCGCGCATACACCCGCTCATGGAGTTTTCCAGATAAGAAATGCCTCTGGAAAGCGCTTCGATATAGCACGAAATCTCCCCTTTTTCCGCGCCGCCCACCTGCGCCACGTAAGGCGGGACGCTGATCAGGCTCATGGGTCCTTCGTAACGGAACCCGCCCATTTTCAGATAATGGTATCCCCTTTCGAAATCGGATTCGAAACCATAGTCCTTCGTGTACATGCACGTCAGCATCCGGAGCATGCCCAGATAGTTGCAATTGGCGGCGAAAACGCGGCAGGCAAAGGCGGACGGCGCGCCGGGCGCAGCTTCGAATTTTTTCATGTTCCCGTATATTTCGGCGGCGGCCTCCCGGAACCTCGCCAGATTGATGAGCAGCCTGGGGCGCAAAATATGGGTAAGCACCTTGCCTTCCCCGTCTTTCGGCGCCCGTTCCGTAAGCGCCAGCAAGGCGATGGCGGTCTCGTTTGGCATGAGCAGGGGCAGCGAATACGCCACGTCTAAGATGCCTTTGTAATCCTCCGCTTTTTCGTAATAGGCAATGGCGTCTGTTTTATATTGGTTCTCCGCGCACCAACGGGCGGCTTTCAGGTAAATTCCCCTTTTTTCCTGCGTTGTGAGACAGCCCTGCTTTTGGGTGAGGCAGGCGCGGAAAAGTTCATGGAAGCGATACGCGTTCCATTGGGCGTCGTAGCGGATAAAGGAGGCGACGCGCGGGATTTCCAGAAGCGGGACGTCCCCCGACAATTCCGCCAGAAGCTCCGGGAACAGCCGCGTGAGAAGCGACAGGCGAATCAGAAGATTTTGCGTTTTCGCGGGGACGGCGGAAAATATCTCGCTTTCGATCCATTTAAAAACATTCGTTTTCATCGCGGAAAGGATCTGCGTTTCGCGGAATTCCCCCCGCCGCATGGCTAAGGCCGCCGCCTGGATGGCAAATATCCAGCCGTCCGCGCTGTTTTGGATGCCGGACAGGAGCTGCGGGCCGGGCCGCAGCCCAAGCAGCCCGAAATAACTTGCGGTTTCTTCCTTCGTGAAACGAAGCGCCCGTTCGTCCATGCAGGTGGGAAATTCGCTGGCAAACCGCCGGAAGCGGCTGACGGCGGAAGCATCCCTTGAAATTATGATTTGGGAAACGCCCGGAATCCGGGCTTCCGCGACCCGTTCGATGAATTGCAGGATTTCGGCTTCACGGATGAGATGCACGTCGTCATATACGAATATGCGGCGTTCCCCCGGCCGGATTGCGCCGTGAAGCAAGGTCTTGTATCGCTCAAACCCGCGCTCCGTTTCCGGGAAACCGTCTTTTGCCAGCGGCCCGGCCAAGGTTTTATCCGTCAGGGCAAGCTTGCTGGCATGGTTTTTCCAGAATTCAGGGATTTTATTGTCCGAAACGGAGCAGGAAGTCCAGATGACGCGGGCATCCTGGGAACGCAAAAACGCACAAACCGCCTGCGTCTTCCCATAGCCCGCGTTGGCGGCAACCAAGCTTACGGGGTTTTGCAGGGATTCCTCCAGCAGACGCGAAATGCGCGGCCGTTCCAGCGCCGCGCCCCTTGCCGGCAAAACCGGAAGCCTGTCAGGGAGCATTTGATTTTGCATAGCTGACCTCCTGGCGCATGGCGCCTACCATCCATTTGTTTCACAAATGGGGTTAGGCGCGCAGCAAACGACAGAAACCCCGTAAGTGCGCTGGCTTACGGGGTTTCTGTGCGCGCGATTCGCGTATTTGTATCTATGACGCCACGCGGACGGGTCGGTCTCTTTTATCGGAAAACCAAGGTTGTCATAAAACGCCCCTTCTGTTTTACGGCGCCCCTGCACTTCCTCCCCCTGCGAGACCGGTCCGCACAAAAGAAACTGTCGAACCCTTACATTCCCGTGCCTGACGTCACTCGTAAACGATATCTGCTTCGACGTTTATTGTTGCTTGTCTGTCGAAGTACCTTTATCATATACGAAAAGCGAATCGCGCAACAGACCCCGTTTTTGTTATTTTTATTATTTTTTTTGCATTTTCGATAATTATGCAGGTATGACCGGCTCCGCTCGCAATGAGGAAACCGCGCCATAGGCATCAGCCTCCCCGACCCGCAGGGTTACGCCCGCCCCCAGCGGTGCCAGACACACCCACGCCTCACTTCACCAACTTCCGCGACACGGCAATGCGGATCACGTCCGCGTGGTTCCGCGCGCCCAATTTCGCGAACAGGATCTGCTGCACCGCCCTTAACGTATGGTCGGACATGCCGTGCGCGGCGGCGATCTCCGCCCGCGGCAAACCGTGGCAGATGTCCGTCAGTATCGCGAGCTCCCCGCGCGTGAGCGCCGGCGCAAGCCCTTCCCCGCCATGCTCGCGGCTGTATTCCGAGGCGACAAACAAACTCTGCTTGGCGTAGGCTGCGGATTTCTTGCGGATCTTTTCAAGCCAAGCCTGCGGAATCCCGCCGTTTCCGTCCCGGATCACGGCGCCCGCGAGCCGGCACATGTCCCTGCCGAATTCAATGAACGGCATGTCGAGCGCCTGGGGACGCGCCATATGGTAGCTTTCCCGCAAGGCGTCACGCGCCCCCGCCCGCTCCCCGGCGCGAAACAGGCACATCGCTTCCAGCAGGCGCAGCGTTATATGCCCCGTCACAAAGGAACGAACGCAGGGATCTCCCTTTTCCGCCGCCAAAAAATCAAGAGTTTCGCGATGTTTTCCCAGACACAGGCCGTGCCGGGCCCTGATCAGGATATCATGCCCCTGCGCGGCCGGCGCGGCCGCCCTTTTGTCCGGGCCGGTTTTCAGCCATTCCGCGATCCGGTCCGGACACCCGATCATCGCGTGGAACCACCCCATTTCAAGATCGTGCAGCATATGGCGGTCCGCATACTCCGTTATGTGAAGCTGCGCCTCCATTTGTTTGAACAGTGCCTGTATCTTCGCATAATCCCCGAACCAGAGCGCCCGGCGCAGCAGGAGAAAAAGCGCCTTGTTTTCGGTTTCGTGCTGCCTTTCCCCCCGCGCCTTGTATAAAGCCTGATAGGCAAACTGCTCGCATTTTCCGGCCTCCGCCTTGAAGTACGCCATTTCGCCCCGGCGCAGGTCTTCCGGCGTATGCGTCTCCTCCGAAAACGCGCGCGTTTCGGGATTTTCCGGTATGGATGAATGAAAACGGTGATTTTGCATTGATATTTACCCTTGTTTATGGTATGCTTTTTTCGTCGGCAGTAACTATTGATCATCGCTTCAGGACGGCCACGTGATTCGTAGCAGTTATTTTTGAACAAAAAAATGATTGTTATTACCAAAATGATATAATCCTTCGCGTGTAATTGCAAGCAACAGATGGCCTCTTGTGTCAGTTAGCGTACAACTTGTGAAAAATGTCAGGGAATTTTAAAAAAGAAGATCTGCGGATCGTCAAAACCCGTGCCGCCTTGGTGAACGCAATGCTCGCATTGCTGGAACGCAGGACGTTCGGCAAAATAACCGTGTTTGACCTTTGCAACGAAGCCTTGGTCAGCCGGGCGGCTTTTTATACCCATTTTACGGACAAATATGATTTGCTGGGCCATTGGCTGCTCCAGCTGCGAAACACCTTGATGGAATCCCTGTGTTCGCAGCCCGGCGAAGAGACAGAAATCCTCATCGATGAATTTATCGGCAAGCGCAGGAACGTCCTGGCAAATTTGGTCGCGGACGCGGACAAAGAGCTGCTTTCAACCCTGTCCGGCATGCTTTCCGCCCCTGCGGACGTCGTCGCTTCAGACAATGCGGACGAAGCGGAGCAGCTGCGCCGCACGGCGCTGGCAAATTTTTACGCGGGCGGCCTGATGAGCCTGCTTTGGTGGCAGGCGAAAAGAAATTTTCCGGCGAAAGACCGGGTTTTGATCCCGTACATATGCGAAATGATGAAAGCGCTCTTTGACTGGGACATGAACCACGCATAAGAAACGGTTACGAAGAATGGAGGTTTTTATGGCTGCATACATGACGTCCGCCGGCTTGTTCCGGCAAAGCTTGGGGCTAAACCGCATTTTGGACGACGCTTATAGGGTGTTGGGCAATCCCATTGTCGTAATTGACACGAGCTACAATCTTCTGTCCTGCACGGAAAATACGGTTTCGGACGATCCGCTCTGGAACGAATTGACGGCCGTCGGCGTGTTTTCCCACGAAACCGTGGATTCCTTCAACAGCGCGCATTTCATTCAGGCCGTGGCCGACGCCGACGTGGTTTCCCTGCTGAAACATGAATCCCTGCCCTACGACAGGGCCTGCGGCAAATTTTTCGACAAAGACGGCATACAGCTGGGCAGCATCATCGTCGTTGCCTGCTACCGGGATTTTTCACAGGATGATTTTGAGCAGATGGAGCAGATTTGCGACAATATCGCGGAGGAATTGCAGAAAAGCAGTTGTTATCACCTGACGGAGCGCGTCTTCCACGACTCCTTTATCAGCGATCTGCTCGACGGGGAAAACAGCGGCGGCGTGCTTTTTGAAAACAGCCTGCAAGATCTTTACACGGACCTGAAATCAAACCTGTTCCTGCTTGTGGTGGACATCTGCCGCTACGAACCCACGCTTTCCCATTTGTCTTACCTGCGGGACACCCTTGCGCACATGCAGGGCAAGTTCAAATATTTTATTTACCTGAACAACATCGTGATTCTGGCGAGCCTTGAAAAACCCGTCCTCCGCGTCAAAAAGGATCTGGCCGCGCTCCATGATTTTTTTATAAAATACAATCTCTTCGCGGGCGTGAGCGACTGTTTCCAGAACCTGCTTGAAGCGCAGGCCTATTACAAACAGGCGCTCGCCGCGCTGAACCGGGGCATGGCGCAGGACAGCGCCCGGCATATCTTCCGCTATGACGAATTCAGGGCGGACTGCTTTCTGGATTCGATAAAAAACGATACGGACATATGGGCGCTCTTCAACCCCGTCCTCACCCTGATCCGGGAACACGACGACGAAAACGGAACCGGTTATTTCGAGGTTCTCCGCGTCTGCCTGTTAAACAGCATGGATCTCACGGCGGCGGCGCGGACGCTGGGGATCGAAGAAGACGCGCTGCGCCTGCAGCTTGACCAGGTTGCGGACATTTTTGAGATCGACTGGCACAACGGCAATCTTTTGTTTTCGCTTGCCCTGTCCTATAAGATTCTGGCGTGTTTTTGAGGGAATTCGTGCGGTTCGCCGCTTCGCGCTTCAATTTTGAACAGTGCTAAAATTGGATGGGCTACTTTTGTCCTACAAGTTGACGTGTCTAATCCTCAATCCAAAAAACCAAAAGGCAGAAAAAGCGGCGGAACTGTCGGAACTTCCGATAGGGGAACTGCGGCTGCTCGTTGATGAAATCGAAGCAAATCTGCCGCAGCTTCGCGCACGGCAAAAGGCGCTTTACCTTGAGAGCGTCGAGGAGTTGACGCAGCTATAAAAGCGTCAGCTCAGAGTTCCTTAGCGGCAGGTAATTATGCCACTTTGGATAAAGGAATTTATCCAGCGGCGGCGTTAAGGTGCTATGGGTACAATCAGTCGTTCAATGGCAGGTAAACAGTTCTAATGTTGTCGTATATTTGGCGCCTTCTACTACGATGGGCGTTCAACTTATGGCAAACGGGACTGTTCTATTTTGTCTTCCTCATGTCTTTTTTAAGTTGCTCAATGGCAGTCAGATCGCTGGTTCCCCGCCCGATGTGCCACCCCTACTTGGGCGGATGTTTAAATGGTAACGGTTTGAGGGTTTTGCATTTTTGCATTTTATAATAGCAGCCGGGTTTTTCAGAGGAACGAAATCTTTCAGCCGGTCATCATTCCAATCAGTTCCGATGCCCTGTTGCGGATGTATTCGCTGATTATTTCAAGCCGTTCCGGTTCCCAGTTATAGCGGCTGTGGCGTCTGAATTTGAAATCGGCGAGCTTGGCCAGCTGTTCAATCTGCAAATTGCTTCCAAAATGTTTTGCCTGGGCGTCGAACGAATCCTTGAAGTAATTCGCATAGGCACGGCGGTGCGGGTCAATCTTGCGCAGTTCTTGAATCGAAGAATAATTAAAAAGGTTCATGCCGTTATCAAAAACCGGGGCGTTGCCGATAATTTTGCCGCTGTGGTTATCGCGTAAAACCCCGAAGTTGCCGAGGTGCCGGTCTTCGTTCAAAATCAAGCTGTCGAATACGAGCGTTGACGCGAAATAATCGTATAGATTTGTGCCGTTTTTACAGTCAAAGTCCTTGTACCATTTTTCACAGGCCAAATAATAGTCCGGCGAACTTTCAGCCTTGTAATACGATCTTGCGGCGGTCGCAGCCGGAACATACGCCGTGTCGATGTCCGTGAACAATTCGCAGGTGCTGCCCAAAATGCCTTTCCAGCGCGAAAGACCGTATTTTACCGGGTTCAATCCCATAACCCCGGCAATTTGCGCGGCGTAAAACTCGCTGAACGGCTCAAGCGGGTCAGGAGTCTGGGCATATTGCCGCCACACGCCGCCCTTGAATAACATTATCTTGCCGCTGTCATGCCGCCAGGCTTTGGGGAGCATCCCGTCCGTGGTAAACTCCGGAGACGTGCGGATCCGCCGCGCCTTGTCCGCGCTGAGGCTTTCGCCGGTCAGGGCCGTCAGCGCGAGCGCTTCCGAGAAACGGTTTTCAAATAAATTATAATCATCAAATTTGCCGTCAAAGCCGGCCGGCACGACCCAGTAACTGTCATTCAGCGACAGCCCTTTGCAAATATCGATTATGCCTTTTGTGTCGCGCACGGACAATCCAAGCGAATTCAAAATATTGTGGACGTATGCGCGGTTTTTGGGGATGGTCCGTTTGCGAAGCCAGCGGCCAAGGCCTTCGTGCGGCAGCTCACCGTCTTCGATGACAAAATCAAGCGGAAACAACTCGCGCCGTCCGCACTCGACAGACAAGACTTTCGCGCCGCCGGGGGGATCCCCGGCAAACTCGAACGTCAAAAGCTTTTCGTCGTATAAACGAAGTTCGTATTGGTATCGCGTTAAACCCGCCATTGCTGTCGTCCCTTCCGTTTTTGCGAAAGTCGTTCAAAGAGCGCTGTGGCTATGGCCGTGCGTGGCCGTGCCCTGCTCCGCCGCGCGTCCGGAAATCCAGTCCGCCGCCTCCGCGAAGCCTTCCTTTGTCTTGCCGGAAACCTTGATGACGGGCGCCGTCCGGTTCAGCGCGCGCAGGCCTTTCATGAAAAACGCCTCGTCAAAGTCTACGTGCGGCAGCAGATCCACCTTGTTAAGCAGGATGAGGTCCGCCTTTTCGAAAGCGAGAGGGTATTTATAGGGCTTGTCGCTGCCTTCTGTCACCGTGCAGATGAGAAGCTTGCAATGCTCCCCGATGCTGAACTCCGCCGGGCACACGAGGTTTCCCACGTTTTCGATGAAAAGGATGCCTTCCCCGTCGAAATCTAAGTTCCGCACCGCGTTATGCACCAAGGGCGCGTCCAAATGGCAGGCGCCGAAGGTGTTGATCTGAAAGGCTTTTATGCCCAGCGCGCGCAAGGCCTGCGCGTCGATGTCCGATTCTATGTCGCCCTCTATGACGTATGATTTCAGAGCTTTCAGGTTCGCGATGAGATTTTTGAGCGCGGTCGTTTTCCCGACGCCGGGGGCGCCCATGACGTTGACGGCGAATATTCCTTTTTCTGTCAGTTCTTCGTTTATGTGGACCGCAATGTGGTCGTTTTCGTCATGGATGTTCTCCATGACGCTGATCTTACGTATGTCATGCATTTTCAATCCCCTTGTCTAAGTCAGCGCTTCCTAATCCCTTTATGAAACCACCGTGATCGACTCAATGAAAAACTCCTTGCCTGTCTCCGTGGGGCGCCCCTCCCCGCCGCAGGACGGACAGGCGAACGACAGAGGCTGCCGGCGGAAACGCGCGCCGCAGACGGAACACTCTATCTGCGCCTTTACCGGCTTGATGATCAGCTCCGCCCCCTCGCACAGGCTGCCCTCCGCGATGATGTCAAAGTACATCTGGATCGACTCGCCGATGAAGCCGGACTGCTCCCCCACCACCAGCGTGATGCTTTCAACCTGAGAAGCACGGGATTCCCTCCCGTGCTTCTCCGCGATCTTTATGATTTGCTCCGTGACCGGATATTCGTGCATAAGCCCGCCTTGTTACTGTTATGAATCTCAGGTATATAGGATCGCCGCTACGGGGCGGGCATAACCCTGCGGGTCGGGGCGGCTGACGCCTATGCGGGCGCTACACTCGCGTTGCTCGTTCCGCTCGT
>JAITOE010000083.1 GCA_031290135.1 Eubacteriales Family XIII. Incertae Sedis bacterium | reverse complement strand
GAGGCCCGGATAGGCGGCCAAAAGCTTTTCTTGTATGACAGCGGCTTCCCGCGCGGGGAACAGGCTCTCCAAGGACGTAAAATTAAACGGTATGGGGACAAGTTTGCCGTCGATGCGTCCCAGGACGCGGTGTTCGTAAGGATACCATTCCGTAAAGCGCGACAAAAACGCATAGGCTTCGCGGTCGTCGGTGTGAAAGATGTGCGGACCGTATTTATGCACCCGGATGCCGTTTGCGTCATATTCCTCGTAGGCGTTGCCGCCGATGTGCGGACGTTTGTCCAATATGGCGACGTTCCAGCCGTTTTCAGCCAGCCGCCGCCCGCTTACGGCGCCGGCAAAGCCGCATCCGACGACAAGCGCGTTTTTCTTTTCTTTTGCCATGAAACAGTCTCCTTCCAAACGGAAGCGTTAAGCTCCGCCGTTCAGAATTCCGGCCAGCAGGGCCGGGTCGTCGGTGATGACGCCATGGACGCAAGGTTCCGCCAGCAGGCGTTTCAGGACGGCGGGCGCGTTGACGGTCCAGACGTTGACGGGAATCCCTTCCTGTGTCAGCGCCTCCAGCAGGGCAAAATTCAGGGAGGACACGTCGGGGTGGATGTAGTCGATGCGGTGGTCGCGCATGCGCGCGAAAACCTTGGGGGCGTTGGGCGGAAGCAGTTCGTGGATTTTGCAAAGCAGGCCGCAGGGGATGCCGGGCGCCGTCTGCTTGCACAGGATGGCGGAATCGTGCTTAAAAGAGGAAAAAATAATGCGGTCGTCCAGCCTGCGTTCGCGCACCATGGCGATCACCTGCTTCTCCATGCCGTCATAAGGGATTTCGCTGTTTTTCATTTCGATGTTCGTGATGAGGGGCAGCGGCGCCACGAGGTCGAAATATTCATCTAACAGGGGGATGCGTTCCCCTTGGCCGGCGTCCAGCGCGCGCAGTTCCGCGAGCGTCATGTCGCGCACAAAACCGGCGCCGTCCGTGGTGCGGTCCACGCGCTCGTCGTGCATGATGACCACGCTGCCGTCCTTGGAACGCTGCACGTCAAGTTCAATGCCGTCGCAGCCGGCTTCAATGGCCTTTTGGAACGCGAGCATTGTGTTTTCGGGATACCTGGCCCGGTAGCCGCGATGGGCGAAATTTTTAACCATGGGCGCTCCTCTTTCCGCCCGCGACGACGCGGGATGACGCGGCGGCGGTCATTCGCCGCCGGGATTCTTAGCAATATTATATAACAGGCGGGCCGCCAATTCAACGGACTTTCGAAAAGAATCAATTTATTGGGCGAATTGCGAATTGCCCGATTTTCGCAAAGCATCTGTTCAAATCGCCGTTTTCGTGATACAATAGCCACAAGAACATGATTGCTTCGCCGGCCGGCTGACGGAGCAGCAGGATGAAAGGAACCATATGCATGAAAAAGGTTATTACCTACGGCTCGTTCGACCTGTTCCATGAGGGGCATTACAATCTGCTGAAAAACGCAAAAGCGCTGGGAGATACCCTGATCGTGGGGGTGACGACGGAGCACTACGACGCCTACAGGGGAAAGCTGAACATTGTCGATCCCCTGATCACGCGCATGGACAATGTGCGGGGAAGCGGCTTTGCCGATGAGATCATCGTCGAAGACCATGAGGGCCAGAAGCTGTCGGACATCCAAAAATACGGAATCGACATTTTCACGGTCGGCGCGGACTGGCGGGGCGAGTTCGATTACCTGAAGGATTACTGCGAGGTGACGTACCTCGAACGCACGCACGGGATTTCAAGCACCCTCTTGCGCAATGAGCGGAAAGGCATCGTCCGCATGGGGATCGCGGGAAGCGGGCGCATTGCCGACCGCTTTGCCTCGGAAACGAAATACGTCAGCGGGCTCAGCGTGCCCGCCGTTTACAATCCGCACATCGACAGCGCGCGCAGTTTTGCCGGACGCAGGGGCGTCGCGCTTTTTATGGACGATTACGACAAATTCTTAGGCGAAGCGGACGCGGTCTATGTGGCAACGCCGCACGAAACGCATTACGGATACGCGAAACGGGCGATCTTAGCCGGGAAGCACGTGCTGTGCGAAAAACCGATGGTGCTGTGCGAAGCGCAGGCGCGGGAACTCTTTGACCTGGCGCAGGCGCGGGGGGTCATCCTGATGGAAGCGGTAAAAACCGCGTTCCTGCCGGCGTTCTTAAATCTGCTGGCCATTGCCAAGAGCGGGCGGATCGGCCATGTCCGGGACGTCGAGTCGGCGTTCACGCGCCTGATGCCGGACGAGAACAGGGGGCGTGAATTCACGCCGGGCACGGGCGGCAGCTTCACGGAGCTGGGCAGCTACCCCTTGCTGCCCGTGATAAAGATTCTGGGCCTGAATTACACGGACGTCCGCTTTGAAAGCTTTACGGACGAAAACGGGCTGGATATTTATACAAAGGCGCATTTTAAATACGACGGCGCCATCGCCACGTCCAAGACGGGCTTAGGCGTAAAAAGCGAAGGGCAGCTGCTGATTTCGGGCACGCGGGGCTATATTCTCGTCCAGTCGCCATGGTGGCTCACGCAGTCGTTCGAGGTCTGTTATGAGGACGTGCAGCAAAACGAACGCTTCTTCGCGAAGTACGAGGGCTTCGGCCTGCGCTATGAACTGGCGGACTTTGTCCGGGCAGTCGGGGACGCGAAAGAACGGAATTTCAAGATGTCCGCCGCGGATTCCGTCGCCATGGCGGGGATTATGGAGAAATTTTTGGCGCAACGGCCTGTACAATGAAATAAACGGCCTACACAATGAAATAAAGCGAAGATTTTCCTGCCGGACAAGGCAGGCTGTTTGGAAAGCGTGGTGGAGCGATGCGGAAAAAAGCTCTTTTGGATATTTTGGAACAGGTGAAAAACGGGGGGCTCTTGCCGGAAGAGGCCCTGCTTCAGATCAAGGCGGAACCCTTTCAGGACCTGGGTTTCGCGAAGCCGGACCACCACCGGGAGCTGCGCCAGGGCGTGGCCGAAGTGATCTACGGAGAAGGCAAATCCGCGCGGCAGATCTGCGACATCGCCTTGGCCATGCGCGCCGGGAACCAGCATACGGTGCTCATCACCCGCCTGCAGGCGGATGCCGCAGAGGCCGTCCGGAAAGAACTCCCCCTCCGCTATTTTGAGACGGCCCGCATCGGCTTGGCCGGGGACATGCCGCCGCCCGACTGCGCGGGCCGCATCGTGGTCGCCACGGGCGGCACCAGCGACATGCCCGTGGCGGAAGAAGCGGCCGTGACGGCGGAAGCGCTCGGAAACCAGGTGCTGCGCCTGTACGACGTCGGGGTGTCGGGCCTGCACAGGCTGCTCGCCCATGTCGATGACATTATGGGCGCCAGCGTCGTCGTGGCCGTCGCGGGCATGGAAGGCGCCTTGGCCAGCGTTCTGGGGGGGCTTGCGGACTGTCCGGTGATAGGCGTCCCCACAAGCGTGGGCTACGGCTCCTCTTTCGGCGGGCTGGCGGCCCTGCTATCCATGCTGAACTCCTGTTCGAGCGGCGTCAGCGTGGTAAACATCGACAACGGCTTCGGCGCCGGATATTTGGCGAGCATGATCAACCACATCCGGGGATAGTAACTGCGTGGCGGGCGTAACTCCCCGTCATTGCGAGGAGCGTAGCGACGAAGCAATCCAGTTTCGCCCCGCAAGGCGCTAAAATACAAAAAAGAAAGGAGCCACCCTATGGCAGACGCGGTTTTACATGAGAAAAAACAGAAGCTTGACGCCTATTTGGCGGAGCTCGGAAGCGTGGCAGTGGCGTTTTCAAGCGGCGTCGATTCAACCTTTTTGCTGAAAACGGCGCACGACGTGCTGGGGGACAAGGTGATTGCCGTAACGGCGCGTTCCTGCTCCTTCCCTAAGCGCGAACTGGACGAAGCCGCTGCGTTCTGCGAAAAAGAAGGCATCCGGCACGTCGTGTGCGATTCAGAAGAATTGGACATTGACGGCTTTTCCGAAAACCCGCTGAACCGCTGCTATCTCTGCAAGAGCGAGCTGTTTGCGAAAATAGGGGCGGTCGCCCGCGAAAACGGGATAAAATACATTGTCGAAGGCTCAAATTTAGACGACGAGGGCGATTACCGCCCAGGGCATGCCGCGATTGCGGAACAGGGCGTCAAGAGCCCGCTTCGCCATGCGGGCTTAGCCAAAGATGAGATCCGCGCGCTCTCCAAAGAGCTCGGACTGCCCACCTGGGACAAACAGTCTTTCGCCTGCCTGTCCTCGCGGTTCCCTTACGGCGAATCTATCACCAAGGAGCGGCTCGGCATGATCGACAAGGCGGAGCAATATCTGCTGGATCTCGGTTTCCGCCAGATAAGGGTGCGCTATCACGGCGGGCTTGCCCGCCTGGAAACGGACAGCGCCGGTTTCCTGCTTCTTGCGGACGCGGACAGGCGGGAGATGATATACAAACAATTCCGGGAATACGGCTTCACCTATGTTTCCTTAGATTTGCTGGGCTACCGCACGGGCAGCATGAACGAGGTGATTTGATATGCGGTATGCAAGACAGAGCAAGATCCTCGATTTGATCAGCGCCCATGAGATCGACACGCAGGAAAAATTGGCTGAATCTTTACGGAAAAGCGGGTTCCATGTCACGCAGGCCACAATATCCAGGGACATACGGGAGCTGCAGCTTGTCAAGTCGCTGACCCCGTCCGGCAGGTATAAATATACGGTCGGCGGCACCAACCAGCCGGTCACGGACCGCTTTGTGAAAATATTCCGGGAAACCATACAAAGCGTGGCTTGTTCCGGCAACCTGATCGTCATCAAGACCCTGGCCGGATGCGCCAATGCCGCCGCCGAAACCATCGATTCGCTGAATTTTCCGAACATCCTGGGTTCCATAGCCGGCGACAACACCTTGCTGCTCATCGTGAACGACCCGGCAAACGTGCCGGCGCTGGTCCTGCGATTCAACGAGATGATACAATAGCCACAAAGGACGTGGCTATAGTTCGGATTAGACTACCCTCCGGCTCTGCCGGAGATGGCGGTGCCATAAATGGAACATTTATGGCAATAGCCGCAGAGGGCGCAAAACAGGAGCAAGCCATGATTCATCATATCGCCATCCGGGATTTCGCCATCATTTCGGAGCTTGACGTTGACCTGTTTCCCGGCCTTTCCGTCATCACCGGCGAAACCGGCGCGGGAAAATCCATCATCATCGAAGCGGTAAGCTTGGCCTTGGGCAGCCGCGCCGACAGCGCCATGGTGCGCGCCGGCCGGCCGAAAGCCGTGATCCAGATCGCCGCAGAGCTGCCAGACGGCGCCGGCGGCGTATCTGAAATCATCCTGACACGCGAGATCAGCGCAAACGGAAAAAGCCTCGCGAAAATCAACGGCGAAATGGTATCGCTTTCGCAGCTGTCCGCTTTTTCCGCCCGGCTCGCCGACATCCACGGCCAGTATGACCACCATTCCCTCTTTCGCACGGAAAACCACCTGTCCTTGGTTGACTCGTTCCACGCCGCGGAGATTGTTCCGGCAAAGGCAGAAGTCGCTGCGGCATGGCGCGAACATTCCGCCGCCGCCCGGGAGCTTTCCTCGCTTCTTGAAAACGAAGCCTCCGCGAAGCGGCAGTTGGATTTCATGCGCTTTGAATTGGACGAAATCACGAAAGCCCGTCCGATGCCGGGCGAAGACGCCGCGCTGCGCGAACAGCTGGCCATCCTGCAAAACAGCGGCGCCATTCATGACGGCTTGTCCGCCGCCTGGGACATCCTCTATGACAACGCGCCCTCCGTGATGGACGCGCTGGGCCGGGCAATGCAGGAATTGCAGGCCGTTTCCGGCTATTCCAAAGAACTGGGCGACATCAGCCAAAGCATTTCTGACTGCTATTTCACCCTTGAAGACCTGACCGGGAGCATACGCGCGTGCCGCGAACGCATCGATTTTTCGCCGGAAAGCCTGAATGCGGCCATCGCGCGCCTGGACCTGATCGAAGCGCTCTGCGCGAAATACGGCGGTTCCGTCGAAACGATGCTGGAGCACAAAGAAAAATTGACGGAAACGCTCGATACGATTGAAAATTTTGATGAACATAAAGCCAAATTGGCCGCCCTTCTGGCAGAACGTGAAACCGTCCTCCTGAAGCTGTCCGAATCGCTTCACGGCCTGAGAAAGAAATCTGCGGAAGAGCTGGAAGCCAAGATCAACGCGGAGCTTTCGGGCCTGAATTTCAGCAATGCGCGTTTTGCGGTTGATTTCAGGGAAACCGGGGACCCGAAACGCCGCTTCTCGGAAAATGGGACGGATGTGGTAGAGTTTCTCATATCTGCCAATAAAGGGCAGCCTCTCCTGCCGCTCGCAAAGGTTGCGTCGGGCGGCGAGATGTCCCGCATGTTGCTCGCTTTCAAAGCGGTCACGGGCGATTACGACCACATCCCCACCCTGATTTTCGATGAGATTGACAGCGGCATCAGCGGGGTTACGGCCAGCATCGTGGGCGAAAAATTGATAAAAATGGCGGAGAACCGCCAAATCGTCTGCATCACCCACCTGCCGCAGATCGCCGCCTGCGGACGGCATCATTACAGCATCCAAAAAAACGCGGACGACGAAACGACCTATACCACCCTCGAAGCCCTTGGCGCGGACGCGCGGATCCGGGAAATTGCCCGGCTTCTCGGCGGCGCCGCCGTTACGGAAAAAACCTTGGAAAGCGCCCGCGAACTGATTGAACTGTCCGGGAACGCCGGCAGCTGACGCTTGGGGCTATGCGCGGCAAACCTTTACGGCGGAAAACGACAGGCTGCGTTAGCGGGAACCGCGTCGGCTCTCGCGTTCCAGCGTTTTCTCCCATGTCCGTTCTGTCTGCTGCCTGAGAAAAGCCGCCATCGGCTCCAGATTCTCGCTGTTGTCATAACAAGCGAGCGCGTCGTAATAGGCGCGCTTGTCCTCGTCGTGGATGATGACCGGCGGGTGGCCGCGGACCATCAGGTAATAATTGAGCAGCGTCCGCCCGGCCCGCCCGTTGCCGTCGGCGAACGGATGGATATATTCGAACCGGGCGTGGAAATACGCCGCCACTTTCAACGTGTCTTTGTCCCCATAGTCGGCAATTTCGCCCAAAAGTTCGGCAAGGTCGTTTTCCACGTCCTCCGGCAGCGACCCCACCTCGGCGGCTCCGGTCACATAGTCGTGCTTCTTGAATTCGCCAGGCCGTTCGCCCTGTTCCACGAAGCGCCGTTCATCGTAGGTGCCTCCTGTCAGGATGCCTTGGATCTCCTTGATGAGCGGCATGGACAGCGGCTCTTTCGCGGCTAACCTCGGCTTGAGGAAATCGTAGCACAGCCGCTGGTTGGAAAGCTCAAAGAGCGCACGCAGGGAACCGGTGTAGTTTAGGATGCGGCCGTTTTCAAATATTTCCCGCGTGTCGCTGAACGTGACATCCTCATTTTCGATTTTGCCGGAGTTGTACGCGAACAATATGCGGAAATTGTCAAGCCGGAGGTCGATATCCGCTTCCGTTTCCACGCGGTAGCGGCGCCACAGCTTTACCGCGTCTTCATATTTGCCCATTGACATCCCTCCTTGTCTGCTGATTGCTTATATGTTATTGTATCACGGATTTTGCCTTTCTTTCAATAAAAATCCCCTTTCCTTTGACTCACGCCGGGGAAAGGGGATTTCGTTTGTGCGTTTTTCGTTTTTCGCGCTGTTTTTATCTACTCTTCTGCGTCGGCTTCGGCTTCGTCGGCGTTCGCCGCTTCATGCTCCGCCCGCAGCTTTAGGAATTCCTCGTATGTTCCCGTCGTCCAGACTGTCCAGATCTCCGAGTTGTTTTCCTTGCGTGTATAGTCGTGCGTCGCGGATGCCTCCATGATGTCCGTGTATGCCCAGTAGCTTTCCAGCAGATCCGTGTACTCAGGTACGCCGTCCGGGATGTCCGCAAGCTCGATGCCGCGGTCCAGCATGTTGTTGACGGCCGTCACGATCTCCGCCCTGGTGAGCTGGTTCTGCGGCCGGAACGTGCCGTCCGGATAACCTTGGATCCATCCCTTCTCCGCTGCGCTGTTGATATAGTCCGCCGCCCAATGTCCGCTTATGTCGCTGAACGCGTCCGCGTCCGCAGAGGCGGACAAGTCGTCAAACCGCGACACCAAGGCCGCGAATTCCGCCCGCGTGATCTGTCCGTCCGGCCTGAACGTTCCGTCCTCATAGCCTTCGAGGATGCCGATGCTCGCCAGGTAGGCAATCGCCTGTGTGTACCACTTGCCTGTCGCCACGTCCGTGAAGTCCGACGTAAGCGGGTCGTTCTTGTCCGGGTAGGAGAGCAGCCTGAAGAAGATCGTCGCCGCCTCCGCGCGGGTGATCTGCCCGTCCGGCCTTACCGTGCCGTCCGGATAGCCCTGGATATACCAGATGTGGTCCGGCGTGAAGCCTGCCAGCGGGGTCTCTTCGTCTTCAATGTCAACGTTCTCCAGGCTGCTGCCGTCGCTGCCGGGGATAGGTGTCGGCGGGATGGTTACGGTGTTGCCGCCTCCTCCGCCGCCTCCGCCACCGATCACAGCCGCCTCTGAGATTGTCAGGATGCCCGTGACCACCGTCACTGTGTAATTCGGGTTGTTGCCTAAGGTCGCCCTGATCGTATAGCTTCCTGCTGCTTCGCCTGTGTTGCGGCTCAGGCTGTAAGCCAGCGTGTCACTGCCCACAAGGCCGCTTGCCTCCGCCGTCCATGTAGGATCGGACGTCCCGGCTGTTTTGGTTTTGTTGTCGATGGTCAGCGCCGCCGCTTTGGGGGTGATGGTCAGGCTTCCTGCCACGACGTTCACCGCATAGCCCAGGTCGTCGGTCACGGTCACCGTGTAGGCATACGTGCCTACGTTCTCTCCGGCTGCGCGGTCGATTGTATAGGTAATGCCGGCCGGGGAGACTGTCGTCGCCACGGGATCCGGATCTGTGTCTCCGTAGACTTTGGTGCTGCTCGCTATTATGATGGTCGCGATATCGGGCGATAGTATTGTCAGGGTGCCTGGGATGACCGTCACGTTGTAGTTCGGGTTGCTGCCCAGAGCCGCATAGATCGTGTAGCTGCTGCCCTCGTCTTCGCCCTGGTCGCGGTACAGGCTGTAGTCCAGCGTGTCATTGTTCACGAGGCCGTTTGCCGTTGCCGTCCAGTCGGGATCGGATTCCCCTGCCAGCTTGGATTTGTTGTCTACGGTCAGGGTTGCCGCTTTGGGGATGATTGTCAGGCTACCCGTTACGATGTCCACCGCATAGCCCAGGTCGTCGGTCACGGTCACCGTGTAGGCATACGTGCCGATGTCCTCGCCGGGTCCGCGGGTGACCGTGTAGTCAAGGGTGTCACCGTTTTGCAGGCCGGTTACCGTCACGTCCGGGGTTGGGTCTGTTTCGCCGTAGGTCTTGGTGGCGTCGGCTACTGTGATTGTGGCGGTTTTGGGGGTTGGGGACAGGACCGTCAGGGTTTCCGTGGCTTTCGCGATTTCGGAGCCGCCGCTCGTCCGCAGCGTCACCGTGTACCTGTAGTCCCCGGCCTCCGCGCCGCTATCCGCCCAGACGTCGAGGCCCAGCGGGTTGTGGCTGTCCTGCGTCAGCGTGAAGCCCTTCAGCCATTCGCCGAAGTCCTCGCCGGCCAGCTCGACCCTGAACTTGTCCTTCGCGTCGCCGCCCGCGCCCGTGATCGTGAACTCCGCCGTGACGTTCCCGATGTCCTTGGGCAGCCCGCTCACCGTCAGCTCCACCTTCTCGGACTCGCCCCCGGCCACCAGCGTCGCCGGCATCCCGGAAAGCCCGGCCCTGACGACCGTCAGGGTTTCCGTGGCTTTCGCGATTTCGGAGCCGCCGCTCGTCCGCAGCGTCACCTACCGACGTGTTGAAATTAAATTCAGAACCATTGGTTTCAGTTGACCAGTGCTTAAACGTATAGCCTTCTTTGGTCGGATCCGCAGGTTTCTGAACCGTCGCCGACACCAACTGCGGGTTATGCGCGTCCGCAACCAGCGAGCCGCCTTGTGAGTCAAACAGGACAACTACCGCTTCCGTATAGTATGGGCGAAGTGCGATGTCCTTGCTCGCGGTTGTTTTAACGTAAACAAATTCCGGCGGCACGCCCGTAGTTCCATCCCAAAGATCGACATCGTACCAGTAAAGCAGTTGTTTTCCGGAGTGAGCCGCGTTAAACAAATATACCAGCGCATCGTCCGGTTCGGGAACGGGATTTCCCGGCGCAACGTCCACGGTGCCCTTCACTACGCCATCCGTGTCCGTGTAGCTGACCAGATATGTGTCTGAAAAGACTGCGTAAAGCGTGGTATTGGCGGTAACAGTGTCGGGAGTATTTGAATCGCCGAAAGACCAGAATTTATCCCGTGTGTAATAATCGTTTGCGTGAGTCGCGGGATCGTCTACCGACCATCCGCGAAAGCTGACCTTGCCCGCCGGGATCTGCGGCGGCGACGGTCTCTCTACAGTGCCATTGGGTGTTACCTCTTGCGGCGCTTTGTTGAGGATTGTCGAACCGTTATTGAGTACATATTCGGTCGGCGTGCTTCGACTTTTTATTGTTTTTTTTTGCGCCTTTACCCAAGATGCGCCATCCATTTGTCGTAGGCCCGCGCAAGGGCGTCTTTCGCCGCCTGCAGTTCCCCGGCGCAGCTGTGCAGGAGGACGTGATCCGTGCAGACGGACGCGTCGCACATTTTTTCTTCCAGCGCGCGGATTTCCGCTTCCAGCCCGGCTATCTCTTTTTCCGCCTGTTCCAGTTCCTTAGCCGCACGGCGCTGTTCCGTCTGCTGGAGCTTGGCGAGGCGGCGCTGCTCCGCGGAATCCGGCAGCTTTCCGCCCGCAGAACCCTCCCGGACGCTTTCCGCGCCCGCGCCGGTGCGGGATTCCCCTGCCGAAGCCGTTTCGCCGGTCTTTCCCGGCTCCGCCAGATGCCGCTTTCCGGAAGCTTCCGCCTCCTTTTTTTCCACATAATAGTCGTATCCGCCCAGATAATTCACCAGGCCGCCGGCCGTAAGCTCCATGATCCGCGACGGGATCCGGTTCAGAAAATACCGGTCATGGGACACGATGAGCGCCGTTCCCGGAAAATCGCGCAGGGCCTCTTCAAAAATCTCCTTCGCGTTGATGTCCAGATGGTTGGTCGGTTCGTCCAGAATCAGCAGGTTGGCGCCGGACAGCATCAGCTTCAGCAGCGACAGCCTCGCCCGCTCCCCCCCGCTGAGGGACGCGACTTTCTGGAACGCCATGTCCCCGCTGAAAAGAAAACGCCCGAGTGCGCTCCGCATCTCCGTGTCGCTGTAGAGCCTGTACGCTCCCGTCATTTCGTCCAGAACCGTTTTTTCGCCGTCCAGCATCTCCTGTTCCTGGTCGTAGTAGCCGGCCAGGACATTGTGGCCCAGCTGCAGCCAGCCCGCGTCCGGCGCCAGCTCCCCGTTCAGGATCTTCAGCAGAGTGCTTTTCCCCGCGCCGTTCGCGCCCACCATGCAGATATGCTCGCCGTTTTTCACGTCGAAATCCACGCCGGAAAACAACTCCCGGCGCGTCCCTCCGTGGCCGAAGCCCTTCGCTAAGCCCTCCGCCCGCAGCACGTCCCCGCCGCTCTTGAATTTCTGCCGGAAGCGCATCTTGATCCGCCCCGGCCCGTGCTGGGGACGCTCCGGCGCTTCCGTCCGCGCAAGCTGTTTTTCCCTGGACCGCGCGCGCTTCGCCAGCTTTTCCGTGCCGTGCTGCTTGAACCTGCGGATGATTTCTTCCTGCCGCTTGATTTCCTGCACCTGGTTTTCGTACTGTTCTTCCTCTATCTCCCTCCGCTGCCGTTTCTTCTCGGCGAATTCGGAATAATTCCCCCCGTAGGCCGTGAGTTTATGGTTCTCTATTTCGAATATCCGGCTGACCGTCTGATCCAGAAAATAGCGGTCATGCGACACGACGACGATGCTGCCGGCGTAGTTTTTCAGGTACTGCTCCAGCCATTTCAGGGTTCCGATGTCCAGATGGTTGGTCGGCTCGTCCAATAACAGGAGATCCGGCTTTTGCAGCAACAGGGCCGCAAGGGCCAGGCGCGTGCGCTCCCCGCCGGAAAGGGTCGCGATCGTTTTGTCGTGCATCGACTCGGAAAACGCCATGCTGGACAGGATTCCCGTGATTTCGCTCCTGTAGCCGTAGCCGTTTTTCGCCTTGAATTCCTCCGTGAGCCTGTCGTACCTGTGAAGCAGCGCGTCCACCGGCTTTCCCGCCTCCGATTCCCGCGCGATCTGCTGGGACAGGGCCTCCATCTCGCGTTCCGTCTCCACGAGGCCGCTGAACACTTTCAGCATTTCGCCGAAAACGCTGCCCGCCGGGTCGAAGTTCCCGCCTTGCTTCAAATAGCCCGCGCAGATGTTCGGGGCGATGAAAACGTCGCCTTCGTCGGCGGCCGCCCGGCCGGTCAGGATGTTCATCAGGGTACTTTTCCCCGCGCCGTTCGCGCCGACGATCCCGGCGCGTTCCCCCCGGTTCAGGTGGAAGCTCACGTCTTTCAGGATCACCTCCGTCCCGTAGGCCTTTGTTAAATTTTTCACAGAGAGTATAATCATTTTTCGTCCTGTTTTGTTGCCGCAGGGATCTAAGCTATGGGACTCATATGCGCTGGATTGCTTTGCGCACCTAGCCCCATTTGCGCAGCAAATGGCTGGCAGGTGCCAATCGAGAACTCCCCGGCTTCAGCCGGGTAAGAGTTCACCGTCGCTTCGCTCGCAATGACGGAGGGGTGTGGTCCCCCTAACCGAGGGGCAGGGACGGGAAGGCGTCCAGGTCCAGGGCGTCCGCCCCGGACGTCTGGTACTTGTAGTACGCCGACACGCCCACCATGGCACCGTTGTCCGTGCATAAGACCGGCGACGGGCAGTAAAGCGCGATCCCGCGCCGGCCGCAGGCTTCCCGCAGCGTCTTGCGCAGGAGGCTGTTGGCGGCCACGCCCCCCGCCATGACAAGCTTGTTTTCCCGGAACATCTCAGCGGCAAGCAGGCTCTTTGCCACGATGACATCCACCACGGACTGCTGAAAGCCCGCCGCCACGTCCGCCGTGCTGACGGCCCGGCCCGCCTGCCGTTCCGTGTTCAGATAGTTCAAAACCCCCGTCTTCACGCCGCTGAAGCTGAAATCCAAGCTGTTTTTTTCCAGAAACACCCGCTTGAACGGCACGGCCGACGGATCCCCGTCCCGTGCCACCCTGTCGATGGCCGGCCCGCCGGGATATTCCAGCCCCAGCGTCCGCGCCACCTTGTCAAACGCCTCGCCCACGGCGTCGTCACGGGTTCTGCCCAGCACCCGGTAGTCGTTGTAGCCCGCGACCTTGACCAAGTTCGTATGCCCGCCGGAAACCACCAAGGCCAGGAAGGGCGGCGCCAGCTCTTTGTGTTCGATGTAACCGGCGCAGATGTGCGCCTGCACGTGATGCACGCCCACGATGGGTTTTTTCAAGGCGAAGGCGTAGGCTTTTGCGGTGGCAAGGCCGATCAGCAGGGCGCCGACCAAGCCCGGTCCCTGCGTGACGCCTATCAGGTCGATGTCCTCAAAACAAAGGCCCGCTTCCGCGAGCGCCTGTTCCGCTGCCTCGTTGACCTGCTCCAGATGCCGCCTGGACGCAATCTCCGGGACGACCCCGCCGAAGACGCGGTGCATCGCGATCTGGGACGCGATGACGTTGGAACGCACGTCCCTGCCGTCGCTGAGCACGGCCACGGCCGTTTCGTCGCAGCTTGTTTCAATTGCCAGCGTGATAAATCGCTTGTCTTTCATTTTTGTATTACTCCATGCCGCCACATGATGACCGCGTCCTCGACGGGGTTTGCGTAATAGTTTTTCCGCCGCCCCTCCTCGCGGAAGCCGAAGCGTTCATACATGCGGACCGCGGCGCGGTTTGACTCCCGCACCTCCAGCGTGAAATCCTCCGCGCCCAGGTCTGCCGCCCATTGGATCAGCGCGTCTAACAGACGTGCGCCGAAGCCCTGCCGCCGGCAGTCCGGATGCACCGCCAGGTTCGTGATATGCCCCTCCCGCAGAACGACCCACAGGCCGGCGTAGCCGATGACCCGGCCTCCCTCCGTCAGCACGAGATAAAGCGCCAGGTCGTTTTCCGTGATCTCATAGATGAAATCTTCCAGGTTCCACGGCACGGAAAAACAACGCTTGTCTAACTCCGCCATGGCGCGCGCGTCCCCCGGCTCCGCTTCCCGGACGCCGTCTTCCGGCTTTTCCGGCGGAATTCCGGAGGGCGCGTAAAAGGCCAGCCGCCCGCCGCCCGCCGCGTATTCCAGACGCACCACAACGGCGTCCTCCGGCAGAAGGTCGGACACGCGGTCCGCCCATTCCACCACCGTGACGCCGTTTCCGTAAAAATATTCCTCGAAACCCAGTTCATACAGGTCTTCCGGCCCCGCCAGCCGGTACACGTCAAAATGGTACAGCGGCAGGCGCCCGCCCGCATATTCATGGATCAGCGCGAAGGTGGGGCTTGTGACGGGCGCGGTGACGCCGAGTCCTTCGGCGATTGCGGCCGTCAGGCAGGTTTTTCCCGTCCCAAGCTCGCCGACCAGGGCGATCACCGTCCCCGCCGACGCCCGCCCCGCCAGTTCCAGGCCGAACGCCCTTGTCTCCGCTTCGTCGCGCAGCATCCGTTTCATAAACCAAACCTATCTGTTCGCATGGAGATATTTGGATATCCGCTTATACAGCAGGAAGGTGATCAGGGAATTCAAGCCCGCCTTGATCAGGTTGAACGGGAGGATCGCCGGCAGCAGCAGCGCCTTGACGGCCTCCACCGGCGCCCCCATAAAGAGGGGCGTCACGATGAGGTTGGCGGGGATCATGATGAGCACCATGGCAAGCGTGCCGCAGATCAGCGCGACGGCCGCCATTTTCCGCGTTTTCCCCCCATAGATCTGGAAGAAAAACACAATGTGGCGACTGCCGCCCAATTCTTCCGGGAGGCGTTTGCCTCTCTGGAACGATGGGGAAAAACGGTAAATAAAGCCTGCCACCAACACCAGCGCACCGGTGGCGATGATGTTCATCAGCACGCCGTAAGGCCCGGACGCGCTGAAAGAAATCCCGTGTATCACCGCGACGATGACGGTCAGCAAAAGCCCCGCAAGCGGGCCGAAGGAAAAGGACGCTATGAGGATGGGAATGTCCGCCGGGTCGTATTTGAGAAAGGGGGCGGGCGGAAAAATCGGGAAATGGACCAGCGCCATCAGCAGGATGGAGATGGCGGCGAGCAAACCCATTTTCGCCAGCTGCACGGTTTTTTGGCGGGTGTTCAGCGTACCGCCTGTCAGTTCGTTCTGTGTTTTCATGAGACCTCCTTATGCGTTTTCACCGCATTGCTCGATCAGGACGATGCTCGTTTTTGCGTCTGTATGGCACAGAAAAACCCCTCAGAACGGTTCAAGGGGTTCAAAACACAAAAAATAATTTGAGTTCGTTTCTTTCATCCGGACTATACCGTCGGTACCGGGATTGAGTCAGCGCTTGAAAACAACCTATACATTTGGCTTGTCTTTTTTCCGTCATGCTGCGTTGGCAGAACCCGCTGATACCGCCAGTATCAGTGGAACCTGCCGCCTTGCCTGACGAAAAAAATCCCGCGCCAAATCCGCAAAGTTTATTTTCAAGCGCTTCCTGCCGGTTCGGCCGTTTCCGCGCAAGGCGATACGCACCGCCCGGCGTTTCAAAGGCTCGCGGACTCGTAAGCACAGCGCCCGCAGACGCCGCTTCATTACCGCCGGTGAGGAATTGCGCCTCGCCCTGAAACAGATTCGTTTATACTTCTCATTATAGTGCATCCTCCGCGTTTGTCAACCGGAAATTGAAAAATTGAAGATATAGATGTAAATGTAAAATGAAATAATTTCCTTGCACTTCGCGTTTTTTTAAGGTATGATTTACAAGGAATGACGCATTGCCGGATGGATGCGGAGGGATTGGCTGATCACGCTCGATTGTTGGCGGGAGGACAGGGAAACGATGGAAAGACATGGCGCGCAAGGGATTACTTTCAAAAGCAGTACATTCGTCATCATCAAAAATATAATCTATGCCGTAGCAGGCGGATTGGTGGCGGCGTTCATCGCGAACTGGTTTCTCGATTCGCGCATCGCGGCCGCAATCGGGGTTTTTCTCTGCCTTCTCATCGCTTACTTCGCGATGTTCGGCGACAACATCAGGATCGTCGTGGGAGAGGATGATTTCACGGTCTTCCGCCGCAGGAAGCTGCGGCACAGCTTCAAGCTGAGCGAGGTCAGCATCCATGCGAAAATCCGCTCCACGACCGGCGACAGCGACTGCACGCTCACCGTAACGGAGCGGGACGGCAGCCAAACCCATATTGACTGCACCATGCTGGGCGGAAGCCGTTTTTACCGCCTGCTGGACGCTTTGCGCGTCACCGATCCCGAACCGGTTGAAGTCAAAACAAAGAAAGGATAACGCATATGGATTCCGCTTCCGCGCTCGGATTTCTTGATAACATCTGGAACAGCTCCAGCCGCTATGTCGTGATTGCGATCATCGTCGTGATCATCATTTACATACCTTTCATGCTGCTTTACATGCGGAAGAAGAAACGAAAAGCGGAGGCTTTCCTGGAACAGCATCCGGAGGCCGCCAAGGTATATATCACCGGGGCTGTCAAGGGGACGTTGTCTGTCCTGAGCATCAACGACGGCGCCCCCGATACTTTTTTCGAAGGCGTAAAGCAGGGTTTTTTTCTCCTTCCCGGAGAGAACGTTCTGGAACTTTCATACTCCTGGACGCGTCCCGGCGTGCTGCACAAAACGGTAACCACGACGATCGGACCCACGAAGATCAAGGTGACCGCGGAGACGGAAAAATCCTATCATATCAGTTACGACAAAAAAGACGAAACCTACTCGTTTGCGGAAGCGTAAAAGCAGCGGACGCGTTCCGCTGTCTCAGTGCCGACCCGCGTTATTTGTCTTTGCGGAGCTGCGCGCGCAGCTCCGCGATGAGCGCCGCCTGCTCCGACAATTGCTCCAGCAGCGGGGCGACCGCGTCTTCCACCGCGCTGTCAACTATGCTGCGCTGGCGGATGCTCTCATCGAGCCACATTATGTATTCCTTCCTCGCGCCCTCGTCGGCCGCGATTCGGTCGAACCGGCCGCAAAACTGCGCGAACCCGCCGTCGCGGGCCGCGAATTCCTTCAGTTCCAGATGCATGTCTACCACCTCCTGCGGTTTTTTGCGTAGCTCGTGGGACTTCCATATCGTGAACATCCAGCAGTCGAAGCCGTCGGCCAAGTCGGGCTCGCCCGCGATGAACTGCGGCATCTGGACGTAGAACACGCTGTACTGGTCGTCCGCGACGTCGTGGGGCGGGGTCCCGAACCTCATCTGGACCGGCTGTATCACGTCGGCGTTCTCGCAGTCGTCGCGGATGTTGTAACAGCAGATGTTGATGACCGTGATCCTCGGCATCATCACGGGATACTCGCTCGTGTCCGTGCCCGCCGGGATGCTCCCGCTTATCCTGTGCGAGGCCGCCAGCAGGTTGCGCTGCGGCAGCGCGCGGTCGTACAGTATCTGGAGCTCGTAGACCGCGAGCTCGTTGTCGCCGCTCTCGGCTTCCACGTCCACGCGGCTGCCCTTCAGGCCGGGAATGTTTTCATATTTCTGCGGGGTCACCCGGACGACTTTCCCGAAGCCAAGCCCGAATTTCGACACGACGGCCCTCGTCAGGCTTTCGGCGGCAAGCCCCGCCACCTTCACGTCTGCGAACAGCGCGGACCATGCCGGGTCTGACAGGGCGGAAATGAAATCCTTGTCAAAGCTGACCTTCATTTGCTTGCGCCGCTTTATCGGTTTCATCATTGTCGTCACTCCTTAACTCTTTTTTAATAGCATATCACATTTTTGCCCTGTTGCCAATAAAATCTTCTCCGCAGCGGACGGTCGCAGCGGACGGTCGCAGCGGACGGTGCCAAGTTTTCTGGGGTTTTCCAAATTTCCCCCGCTATTCGCCGGTAAAACATGCACCTGCACAAAACTATTCGCGCATAAAAAGTGTTGCGCAAACGAATAACGCCCGGCAAACTTGCCGGGCGTTATTCTGTATATCCTGTCGCTGCGCTCCTCGCAATGACGGAGTGCCTGTCGTTGCGAGCGAAGCGACGCAATCCAGTGCCTGTTTCTGCGCCGGGTTGCTTCGTCACTTCGTTCCTCGCAATGACAGGGGCCTGTCTTTGCGAGCGAAGCGACGCAATCCAGTGCCTGTTTCTGCGCTGGGTTGCTTCGTCACTTCGCTCCTCGCAATGACGGAGTGTCCGTCTTTGCGAGCGAAGCGATGCAATCCAGTGCCTGTTTCTGCGCTGGGTTGCTTCGTCGCTTCGCTCCTCGCAATGACGGGGACGCTTCGCTCCTCGCAATGACGAGATGTCTTTCGCTCTTCGCAATGACGGAGGTCTACCCGCCCGCGCTTCCTGCCCCTACTCATACCGCAGCGCCTCTATCGGGTCTAACTTCGCCGCTTTCCTGGCGGGGTACAGGCCGAAGAACATCCCCACGCCGGCGGAGAACCCCACCGCTGTCAGCACGACCCGCGGGTCAACCTGCACGCTTGCCCCGGCAAAGCTCAGCCCTACCGAGGCCGCGCCGATGCCGATCCCCGTCCCGATAAGCCCCCCGATGGCGGAAAGAATCATGGCTTCGACAAGAAATTGCAGCAGGATGTCCCCCGTCTTCGCGCCCAAGGATTTCCGGATGCCGATTTCCCGCGTGCGCTCCGTCACCGAAACCAGCATGATGTTCATGATGCCCACGCCGCCGACCAACAGCGAAATGGCGGCAATCGCGCCGATGGCAGTGGAAAGCGAACCCAGAACCCCGTCTATCATCGTCTGCTCGGCTTCTACGGACGTGCCGATATAGTAACCCTCCGGTTTTCGCTTCAGCCTGCTCAAATAGTCCGTCATGCTGTTCAACGTGGTCCCTACCGCGTAGCCTTCGGCGATGTGCAGGTCCATCTCCACGCTCTGGGTGCTCAAAGCCGTGTAAGGCACATAGGTTTCAAAGCTGTCGCCCGCCGCCAAACTGTCAAATATGGATTTTTCCCGCCGGTATACGCCTAAGACGGCGAATTCCCGGATCTCCTGGTTTATCGTGACCGGAATGAGCTTTCCCAGTGCGTCCCCGGCGCCGAAGAAACGCTGCGCGGCCTCCTGGGGGATTACGATCAGGTCACGGGCATGCCTGACGTCTTCCTCCGAAATCATCCGCCCCCGTATCATCTCCATGGCGCGGAAACGCTGATAGCCGCCCCCTGCGCCGAACATTTGCAGCCGTCCTTTAACCTTGCCGATCTGAACATTTGAAGACTGGAACTGGCTGAGCGCCCCATAGGCAAGCGCATCGGGGAAGCGTTCTTTCAGCATGTCCAAATCCGCTTCCGTGAAAAAATCCTCCTGCGTGACCACGCCGCCATCAGGATCTCCCATGAGGTAAATGTAAGCCTTGTTTTTGCCATAGGACGCGAACAGGTCATCCGTGAGCGATTTCGCGCCGTTGCCTATGGACACGATGGCTATGACGGCGCCGACGCCTATGATGATGCCGAGCATGGTCAGGAACGAACGCATTTTATTGCCCCGGATGGCAGCCAGCGCCAGCTTGATGTTTTCCAGCAAAAGCATTACGCCCGCCTCCTGTCTTCGACGATCTCGCCGTCCCGGAACGTGATGACCCGTTCCGTGCAGTCGGCGATGTCCTGTTCGTGCGTCACCAGAATGATGGTGTTTTTCTCGACCGTGTGCAGTCTGGAAAATATTTCCATTATCTCTTCGGTCGCGCGCGAATCCAGATTTCCGGTGGGTTCGTCCGCCAGGATGACGGGCGGCCGGTTTGCCAAGGCGCGGGCAATGGCGACGCGCTGTTTCTGGCCGCCGGACAGCTCATTCGGCATATGGCCGGAGCGTTCCCCAAGACCCACGCTTTCCAGAAGCTCCGCGGCGCGCTGCCGCCGCCGGGACATGGACATCTTCCCGTAAACCATGGGAAGCTCCACGTTTTTCAGGGCGCTGGTGCGCGGAATCAGGTTGAACGCCTGAAAGACGAAACCCACCATCCGGTTGCGGACGAGGGACAGCGTGTTGTCGTCATAGCTCCCTATTTCCATGCCCTCTAAGAAATATTGCCCCGCGGTCGGGCGGTCTAAGCAGCCCAGGATGTTCATCATCGTGGACTTTCCGGAACCCGACGCGCCCATAATGGCGACGAATTCACCCCGGCACACGCGCAGGTTCACGCCGCGCAGGGCTTTGACTTCCAGATTCCCCATTTCGTAAACCTTCCATAGATTTTCGATTTTTATGATCTCTTCGCCGTTCATGGCCTTGCTTCCCCCGTCTTCCGCTGCCGCTATTGCTCCGCCTGCGCCTCCCCCGCCGGCTCCGTTTCCGCCGGCGCCCATTCCGGGTCAAAGGCCTCCATTCCGTCCGTCCATTCGAAAGAAGGCGACAGCACAACCCGGTCGCCGGCTTTCAGCGCATCGGAAGAAATCTCCACTGTCAGGATGTCTTCCACGCCCTTCGTGACGGGCACCTGCCGAAGCACGCTGCCCTCCAGAATGAAAAGCGCGTTTTCCCCCGTGACCGGATCCGTAAAAATCGCGTCTGCCGGGGCACACAGGACGTTTTCGCTCTTCGCGATCTGTATCTTCGTTTTGCCCGTGACCCCCGCAATCAGCCCGTTTGCTTCCGTGACCTTGATATGCACCGGCACGACCCGCTGGCTGGAACCCGCCTCTTTCTGCTCCCCGGTGGGCGCGATCCGGTCCACCAGCCCGTAGGCTTCCGTTCCCGGCGACATCTCGGAAGTGATGACCGCCGTCAGCCCCGGCGAAATCCTGGCGATGTCGCTTTCCTTGACGCGCACCTGGATCTGCATGTCGGAAAGGTCTTCTATGACAAACAGCGGCTCCCCCGCCGCCAGGCTCCCTGCGGCGCCGCCGCCCACGCTGGCGTTCACGCGGGTCACCGTACCCGCGATGGGGCTGGTTATCGCGCTCTCCTTGCCAAGGTCAAAGGCGGACAGCGCGATGCGCGCGTCGTCGCGTTTGCTCTCGGCCTGTAAAAATTCCTGCTGCGGAATCACGCCCTGCCCATACAGCTCCTGCGTCGTTTCATATTGGCGTTCCGCCGTTTCCAGCGCGGACAGTGCCAGCCGGTACTGGGACTGCAGATTCTCCACGTTCAGGCGCGCGAGCGTCTGCCCTTTTGAGACCGGATCGCCCACTGCGACCAAAACCGCCGTGATCTCCGCGTTGGAGGCGCTCATGACGCGGGCGCTGTCAACGCCCTCCACGATGCCGCTGACGGTGATGCTTTCCTCCACGCTTTGAACGGCAAGCGCCTCCGTGCGCACGGCTGTCCCCGTCGGCTGGGGCGCGCTGCCCGTGCGAAAATAGAAGAAGCCCGCCGCCGCAAAAACGCAGGCCGCGAGCAGGATCATTATTTTTTTCCGGCGCCGCTTCACGGGAAGCCGGCGTGCGAACGGGTGTTCCGGGGTTTCCGGGTGTTTCGCGCCCCCTTCGTTTGTCTGCGGGACCAATTCCGGCCGCACTGCTGTCGTTTCCATCATTTCCCCCTTTTCTTTTTCGTTATGTTCAAATCTCCGGCGGCGATCCTATATCCCCCCAGTCAATATTTGTCATACGCGCCGAATTTGTCGGCGGACGGGTGTTCCAGCGAAATCACGTGTTCCGGTTTTTTCTGCGCGCCCTGCGCGAACGAGGCGTATTTCCCCGCCGCGCCGCTGAGACGGAACTGCCCGATCAGGTTGTTCAGGATCGCCGACTGGCCGCTCAGCTCCTCCGAGGCCGCCGCGCTCTCCTCCGCCGTCGCGCTGTTCTGCTGCACCACCTGCGCCACCTGGTCTATCCCCGTCGTGATCTCCATGATCGCCGCCGCCTGCCTGTCCGCGCCCACCGCGATCTCGTTGGATATCTGGCTGGACTCCACGATGCCGTCCACGATCTCGCGCAGCGACGTGTCCATCTCTCCCGCGATCTTCACGCCCAGCTCCGCCTTGGCGATGGAGTTCTCTATCAAGGAACCCGT
>JAITOE010000020.1 GCA_031290135.1 Eubacteriales Family XIII. Incertae Sedis bacterium | reverse complement strand
TCGGAAACGGCATCTATGACAACGGTACGCTCACAATCACCCCGACAGTAGCCGGGACGCTCACTATCTCCGATGTGATCTATCTGGCGAACGGGATATACTTCTACGTCGGCTCAACGCTGACAAACCTCGACGATGATTTGAATATCCAGATGGCGAACCCCGCCTCGGGACAGATTGTAGCGCAGGTTGCGGGATCGTACACGACATTTGCAACCGGAGATCTTGGCATCTTAGCTGGATACACATTTGTTTACAATGGCACCAACACGCAAATCTTGATTGCATAATGCAAAAAGTATATTATGCTTACACTACGGCGACACGACTTGCCGTAGTGTAAGCACCCTTATGAAGTGAAAGTGAAAAGAGGTATAATATGACCAAATCTTATAAACGAATTTTCTCCGCGATACTTGTGTTGCTGTTGGTCGCTGCGGTTTCCCCAATCTCCACTGTCGTGGCATATAATCAAGCTATTGATGTTGAATTGACAGTCAGTTCCGCAACAGCTGTACCGGGCGAGACAGTAAGTATCTCGGTTTCCGTCACAAATAATCCTGGATTTGCCTCAGCAGTATGGGATTTAACCTATGACGGTGCAAATTTAACATTTGTCAGCATGGTCGCAGGTAGTCTGACGAGTAGCGTAAGCGGGAGAATAGACGGTGAAGCGATAACAGATACAAGAGCGGAGCCTTATGGTAAGGGCGATTTCGTTACATCTCGCGTTCGCGGGCAAAGCAATAGTAGCACTATCACAGAAGACGGAGAGCTTCTTATTTATAATTTTCGTGTGAATCAAGCTGCGATAGATGCAGACAATACACTTGGTATTACGCTAAGTATGAGTTATGGTCTTTCGGAAGGGCACTATTTTTTGAGCAGAACTGACGTAATAGATGTGGTTGCAGTAGTTAAGTCTGGTAAAATCACTGTCGGCGGCGGCACACCACAGCCAACCGCCCATGCGGTTAACGTCGCCGCGGGGATCACGGGCGGGACGGTCGTATCGGACAAGGCGGAGGCCGCCGACGACGAAACCGTCACGCTGACGGTGACGCCGAGCGCGGACAAGGAGCTTGACACGCTGACCGTCGCGAAAGCGGACGGCACGGTTTCTACCGTGAAAACCGACGCCACGCACTACACGTTCACAATGCCCGACGAGGCGGTGACGGTGAGCGCGGTCTTTAAGGACATTGGCGGCACGACGCCCCCGGCGGCGGGCTTCACCGTCGCGCCCGTGACGGCGGCGACACCGACCGTGGGCGACGTGAGCTTTGACGTAGACATCAAACTGAGCTCCGACCCGGCGGCGAGCGCGTTCGCGTCCCTGAAAGCGGAGTTTACCTACGACAGCGCGGCGCTTCAGTTCATCGGAACCGCGCCCGACACGAAATACGCCGGCGTCGTTGTATCGGCGGCTGACGGCAGCGGGAAAATCACGCGGATTGGCGACGCCGCGACCGCACAGACGGTCGCCGACGGCGGCTTACTCCTCGCGACGCTCCAGTTTAAGCCCCTCGCCCCCGCCACAGACAGCGCCATCACCGTGAGCGGCGCGTACACCGGTCAGGTGGGCGCGGGCGAGGACGATGTAGGTGCCCCCGCCGCAGGCGGCACGGCGCTCGTGACCATCGCTCCGGCGGAGCAGCCTCCGGCTGACGAGGACTATGTGATTCTCGCGCCCACTTCGACCGTCACAGGCGCACCGGACGGCTACACGCTGCTGAAATACGTTGTCCCCACGCTTCCGGCGGGCGGAAAGGGCTACGCTTACAACGGCAGCGATATGTTCTACTCCGAAAAACTCAGCACGGCGAATGCGCATGTATTCCTGTACTACGTGCCGGATACCGTGACCGACGCGGCGGCGAAAGCCGCCATCGCGGAGAGCGCGGCGATTGTCAGCGTCCACTACGACGGCAGGGTGAACAACGACGAGATCGTGGATGTCTTCGACGCGCAAATCGTCTATGATTTAGCGAACGGTCACGCCAACTACGCGGCGGATTTCACGGCGCTCGGCATGGCGAACCGCCTCGCAGCGGACATCGACGGCGACGGCGAGATTACACCCGCTGACGCGCGTGCGATCCAGAACTATATCCACTACGGTACTTTTGCTGGCTAACCCCGGCGGACACAGCATGGCATGGCGGGATTTTCCTCCCGCCGTGCCGTGCTACAGGCATTTTAAACAGATATGAGGTTTCGGTATGAGAGTAAAACGATTGGTGGCGGCGTTTCTCGCCTGCGTTCTGCTTGCTGTGCCGTCGGCGCTCGCCGCGGACGCTGGCAGACGGTACGATTTCACACTCCGCGTGAACGGCGGTGGCACGGCGACCGTGCAATTGGGAGACACCGTCACGGTGACGGTCGCGCTGACGCAGCGCGGCGCGGACAGCATCACGCTGTACGCATTGCAGGATAGGATTATCTACAACACCGCGTTTTTCCAGCTCGTCGAGGGCAGCCTAACGGTTAAAGACGCCGCCACTGGAATTGCGCGCGGGACACAGCAAATGGCGGGCACATGGGCGGGTTGGACGGGCGTCTATTCCAACGCGCTGTCCGTCAATCCAGAGGGTGATATATGGGAAAATCCCACGACGCTCGTGACTTTTCAGCTCAAAACCATTCGGGCGGGAACCTCTGTCCTCCTGCACCGTGAGCATGTGATGAGCACGACCACAGGTTTGGACGAATATGAGAGCGCGGCGACGGACGCCACGGTGATCATCAAGGATTCGTCCGCAGCGTCGTTTTCAGACGTGCAGGAGGGCGCTTGGTACTATGACGCAGTGCGCTATGTGACGGACAGGGGTCTGTTCGACGCGAAAAGCGCGACAGCGTTTGGCGCGGACGATCCCATGACCCGCGCGATGCTCGTCGTCGCGCTCTATCGGTTGGAGGGTTCGCCGGATGTGGAGAACTCAGTCTTTACCGACATCGTAAAAGACACGGAGTTGTCCCGCGCCGCCGCGTGGGCGCATGCCGCAGGAATTGTGCAGGGCGTAGGAGATAACAGATTCGATCCCGCGGCGAGCATTACAAGGGAGCAGACTGCCGCGATGTTCTACCGCCGCGCCGCGTACAAAAAAGCTGATTTGTCCGCAAAAGGCGATTTGACCGTGTTCACCGACAACGCGAAAATCTCCGCGTGGGCGCGCGACGCGCTCGCGTGGGCGAACGGCGCGAAGCTCGTTAACGGCATGGGCGACGGCACGGTAAACCCGCAGGGAACCTCCAACCGCGCGCAGGTCGCGCAGGTGTTCTATAATTTCTCAAAATAGGAATTGGACTTTTCTTGAAAGTGTGTGAAACATTATGAAGATTCAAAGCAGAAAACTGTTGTCACTATTTTTGGCGTTTGTCCTGTTATGCGGGCTGTTCTCAACCCCGGCGCTGGCGGCGGGAGAGGCGTATATAGTGCGCCTCAACGCGCCAAAAACAAGTGTCAGCGTGGGGCAGAGCCTCACGGTAGAGGTGCGGGTGAGTTCCGCGACAAAGACGAGCGTGTCCGCCCTGCAGTTGTCTGTCAACTACGACAGCAGCAAGGTGGAGTACAGGACTGCCAGCGGCATCGGGGAGGTAAAAGGTTCGGTGAGTGAGCCCGGCACTGTGTTGCTTACGCGCCACGGCGCGCCAATCGACATATCCGGCGCGGGAGCTGTTGCGGCGACGCTGACGTTCACCGCAAAGGATGTGGAGGGTTCAGCCAGCTTCAGCATCGCGGCGTCGCCAAAGGTCGGAGAGAGCGGTATCGTCGCGGGCACGGTTGCCGCGAACGATACCTCGACCGCCGTGCCGCTCATTGTTACAATCGAACCTGCGCCAGCGGGCGAGGATGAACCTGTATTTTTTGACACATGGGTTCCCGCCGATCTGACGATTTATACTGTGGATGAGCTGATCGCGTTTCGCGACGAGGTCAATAGCGGGGTAGACTACGCCGGAAAGGTCGTACGCCTCGGCGCAGATATTAACCTGACGGGCAAGGGCTGGAGTGGGCAAAAGTCGCTTACGGAAGTAGGCACGGCGATTGGTCAGTACATTCAGGATCATATTGAAGCAGACGTATGGGTTCCCACTGTTCGCCATACTTTTAACGGTGTCTTTGACGGAGATGGTCACACTGTTACCTTAGACGGCGGCGGTTTATTCGGATTCACGCAAGGCGCAATTATTAAGAACCTTATAACAAGAGGTGAAATTAGCCTTGGCGCCGCTGTTGCATTTCAGGCGGATAGCTCCGCAATCATTAACTGTGTGAATTACGCTGACAATTATTATGTCAGTACATGGGCAACTAACTCTTTTCATATGGCGGCGGGGATTGTTGTAGCCTGCGGTTATGTTTCATCGCGTCCCGGTCTCCCGGAGTCGGAGGTGGGCGTATTTAGCTGTATAAACTACGGTGACGTTCGCATTGAAAATAATTCTGGAGCGCCTACAGGTACGGCATACGGCGTGGGCGGAGGAACGCATATGATCGCCTGCGCAAATTTCGGCGATGTGTATGGCGGAGACAAAGAGTCCCGCGCTTACGCATTAGGCAGCGGATCATTTATTGATCGTTGCTTTAATACAGGAACTTTGACCACAAGCTCGCCGAACGCCGCAATGATGTACGCGGGCAAAAGTGTGACCAATTCATATACAACAGGCGACTATATACTTGCCGCAACCGGGGCTGGTTTTGGCGGAATATACGCAAAAATCAGCGCTATCGAGATTGACCCAATTGTGGGAATCTTCATCACAAACTGCTGGGTTGCCGGGACGGGGTCTGCTCCGAACTGGACAGGAACAGGCACTACGGCGTCAACATGGCCATATTCCATACATACATTCTACCCGGAAAGCGCTATAAATAACAGCTACGAGAAACCCGCCGTATTCACAGCGGCGGATCTTGGCTCTGCGTTTATCCAAAATGGCGACATGCCTATTCTCAAGTGGCAGATCGCACCGGCTCCGACGTATATCGTGACGTTCAGCGATTCGGTGACAATCGGCGGCGTGTCGAACACAACTTTTACCCTCCCATCCGGGCCGTATACTTACACGCCGGTCAGCGGCGGCGTGGGCGACACGTTCAATCTGGTGAGCGACGGCAAAATGATAAGCCTCTCTCCAAACGTGACGTTCGCAATCCCATACGGCGCGTCGGTCGAGGTAAAGAACGCCTCCGGCGCTGTTCAGACAGGAACGGACGGCGTATATAATCTCCCGAACGGCACGTACAGCTACACCGTCACAAGCGCGGGCAGCGATCCCGTAAGCGGCACATTCGTCGTCGCGGGCGTTGACAGAACCATCACGATCGGCGCACTCGCGGCATTGGTAGAAGTGACGTTCAATGTGCCGTCAGGCGCAGCGCTCACTGTGACGAACGCGAGCGGCAACGTAATCGCGCCAACAAACGGCGCGATGTACAGCTTGGCGGAGGGCGGCGCGTACCTCTACACAATCAGCGGCGCGGGCTACGTCGGCAAAACCGACAGCATCACCGTGACGGCAAACATGGCGCCTATCACCGTCACGCTTGACGCGGCGGACGCGACGGTGACGTTCACCGTCGCACCGTCCGAACTCAGTGCGACCGTGGTTGTGACAGACGGCACGGCAATCGTGATCCCGAGCCAAAACGGAACATACGCATTAAAATCCGGCAAGACCTATGGCTACACCGTTTCAGCGGAAAACTATGACAATGCGGAAGGAACGTTTACGGCTTCAAACGGTCTGAATAAAACGGTCACGCTCACGCAGAGTCTAAAAAATGTGACATTCAACATCCAGCCGAGTACGGCGGCGGTCATCGTCAAGGACGGCGAAACGGTTGTGCCGCCGACGAGCGGCAAGACCTACGCCCTCACGCAAGGCAAGACGTACAGTTATACGGTCAGCGAGGCGTATTACATACCCGCAAGCGGCAGCGTAACGGTTGACGCGGCACAGACAGTCAGCGTGACGCTCACGCGCATGACGGCGGTAATCACAATTAAGCCAACGCCCGCGGGTGCGACGGTTGCTGTGCATGATATCAATAGCAGCAGTAACAATTCGCCGGATTCCGTGTCCAACGGAACGCATAAATACATATTGAGCGTCGGCGCGACGTATGAGTACATCGTTTCGGCGGAGGGCTATACCGATAAACTGGCCGTCTTCACCGTGCAGGAAGCCGGTGCGGCGTTCGACGTGACGTTGAGCAGCGTGTCGGGCGGCGGCGGAAGCGACGCGTATGAAGATAATATCTCAGGCGGCGCGACCATCGCAAAGGGCGGCACGTATTACGTCCAAAAGGGCGCGACGGGCGTTATCACCGTAAATACGCCGGACGCCGTAACGATTGTCGGAACGGGCATAAGCGCCGCAAGCATGTTCAGCGACCTCACGATTGACTGCGTCGTCCCGGGTGCAAACCTCACGGTTCGCAACCTATACATACATAACGACGACGGTCTGGGAACGTCATCAGGCGCAACCGATAACGGAAAGTACATCCTCAATTTCAAAGGAGCGGGCAATACCCTGCGGCTTGACGGCGTGAACTTCTTTGAAAAGCAGGCGTACGTCAGGGCGGCGGGAATCCATGTCCCGAAAGGCGCAAGCCTCGTCATAGAAGGTCCCGGGACGCTGTACATGTACAAATATTCGCAGGGCGCGGGCATCGGCGGGGACAGCTACGAGGCGAGCGGAAGCATTACGTTCGCGGGCGGCGAAATCTTCATCAAAGGCTCCAAAACAGGTCCGCTGATCGGCGGAGACGCGGGCGCGACGTTCGCCCCCGGCGAGTCTGGCGAGTACAACGGCGATAACGGCGCCGGTAAAATCAACGACCCGATCACGATTACAGGCGGTACGCTCGTCCTTGTAAACAAGGCGCAGGGCGCGGCGATTGGCGCGAGTCATCTCGGCTCGTGCGCGGGGGACGTGTATCTGACAGGCGGAAATCTGACGATTGTCGGCGACTTTAACGCCTCGGCAATCGGCAGAGGCGGCGGAAACCCGGTTCCCACATCAGCGGGCTACCTGTACGTCAGCGGCGGTTCGTTCAAGGCAATGCGCACGGCGAACTCGTACTACGCGCTACCCGGCGATAACCCGGAGAGGGCAATCAACGGGGCGAGCTCACCCGCGTATGTGGACGACGCGCTCGTTACGGCGGAGAAACTCAACGCGGATGGCAGTAAGCCCGTATCTCTGCTCATCTTCGACACGACGAAGCTCGAAAAAACGGCAAATAGCTTTACTGTCAAGACCGACAAGGGCTTCAGCTACAGCGGCGGGCTGCATGAGTACAAGTACGCGGAGAGCCCGACTACCATCGCAAACTTCGGATATGACGGCAGCGATAAGAATCTCTACTTCTACCTTCCGGAGACCGAACAGACGCTGACCGTCAACAACGAGAAGTTCACGGTGAAGTGGGACGCGTCGAAGGGCGCCTTTACCGTG
>JAITOE010000019.1 GCA_031290135.1 Eubacteriales Family XIII. Incertae Sedis bacterium | reverse complement strand
TACAAGCGCGATTATTTCAACAAGTGTTCCCATCTTGATTCCCCTTCGTCTGTTTTGATGCTTCCATTATATCACACACATTTGAAAAAACCAAGACTGTTTACGACTATCACCTTTTTGTTTATACTATTAAAGTGGAACCGGCGGGATTGTTTGCCTTGCAAGCGAAATGGTCCCGCTAACTGCGACGGACAGCATTATTCCCGTGTCGTATGTTTAGAATCCTCACGCTTCATGGCGCGGGAGTTCGGAAACAAGGCGGCCGATTGTTTTCACGGCTTCGATCACCGTCTGGTTCATTTCCAGCGCGAAACAGATCCGAAAACAGTTTTGCCAAGCTTTCCGCGCAGTAAAAACTTCCCCGGGCGCAATCAAGATGCCTTTTTTATGCGCCTCGTAATATAATTCATTCGCATTGATCCATTTGGGCAGGGTGATCCACAGGTATTGCCCGCCTTCCGGACGGAAAACTTCTTTTTCAAGAGGTATGTATTCATGGACGGCATCTATCATGACGTCGCAGTTCTTCTTGTAAATTTTCCGCAGCTTATCCAGGTGCGAACCTATCTTCCCGCTTTGGAGATAACTCGCCACCGCCCCGTGCATGACATGCGGCAATATGAAATAACTCACGCTTTGCGATTTACGGATGTCCTTGGTAAAGCGTCCGCCGGCAATCCAGCCGATCCTGTAGCCGGGCGCCAGCACCTTGGCGAAACTGCTGACATAGATGACGTGTTCCGGCAACAGGCTTTTGAGCGTGACAGGGATTTCGTGCTGAAAGTGAAGCGGGCCAAGCACATCGTCTTCAATGATGGTGATGTCGTTATCCTGACATAGCTGCAGAAGCTCTTTTTTCCCTTCGACAGATAAGCTCGTGCCCGTCGGATCGGAATAATTCGAAACGATCACAAGGCAGCCGGGGATGATCCCTTCCTCGATAAAATGCCTGAATTGCGCAATGCTGAATCCGTGGGGAGGCAGCGTTTCAATTTCCAGCGGGCGAAGCTTCAGGCAATCAAGAACGCGGTAAATGCCCTGATTGCCGGGGGATTCCACTGCTACGATGTCGCCTGGGGCCGTAATCGTCTGTAGCACGCAGGACAGCCCATTGGACGCTCCGTTTGTAAAAATCAACTCTTTCTCCGAAATCAAGGTATTCGATGTACGAAACATGTATTTTACAGTCATCTCGGCAATAGGCCACTGTTCATTTTCAGAAAAGGCGTATCTGCAGTAAGAATTGATCTCTGAAAAATTCATTCTTGCATATCTGGAAAGATGAAGGCTCAACTCATCATTCGGAAAAAAAGAATTCGTCGGCGCCATGGCGCCCAAAGGGATGAATGTTTTTTTTGCAACCGATTCAATATGGCTCTGCTTCAGCGCATCAAGTTCAATATTTTTCGTAAAATTATACGCGCTAAACGTATCAGTCGAATTCAACATCCTTTCGAGTACTTTGTACCCCTTTCTGTCGATGCTTAGAATATATCCCATGTTTTCCAAATGCCAATACGCTTCGTTCACGGTCGTTGTGCTGACATTCATATATTTGGATATGTCACGTATGGACGGAATCGCGTCTCCAGGCCGCAACACGCCCAGATCAATTCCGCTTTTAATCCAGTTTATAACGGATTCGTATTTTTTCATGCTGCCCCTCGCCGTTTGTGCGCATATGCGGATATCGTTTAGCATCATTGTACTATTTTTTGCTTTCGGTGTCGAGTGAAATCCAAAAATGCCAAAACACGGAAAATTCATGCCTGTCTTTTAAAAAAACCAAGCAACTGTATGTGCAAAAGATTCAAAATAAAAATTATATTTAAATCATGCACAGAACAAGCCGTGAAAACAGCATGGCGTTCAAATGCTTGCATAGAGGGAAAAAGATGGTACCCTATAAGGAAAGTCATGTAGATGTTTTAGTTGCCGGTGGTGGCACTGCAGGCGTATGCGCGGCAATTGCCGCGTCGATGAGCGGGGCGGACGTCCGCGTAATCGATCAGAACGGTTTTTTTGGCGGTACGCTGGTTTCGGGCATCGTGGGCGGATTCTGTGGCATCATGGGCGCAAAATACGCAATGGACGACAATCCTGAAATGATTATCGGCGGGGTTGGCTCGATGATTATCGACGCCGTCCGCGAAAAAGGAGGCCTGTCGGCCTTGTCCCATTCGCCCAGGTTCAATACATACCGATATAACAGCTGCATCCTGCAGATCGTGTTGGATGAATTGATTTGCAAGCATGCCGTGACATCCACGCTGCATACGTACATTACCGACGCGTGCGTCTCAAACGGGCAGGTGACATGTGTTGAGACGCATTCAAAATCCGGGAAAGAGCGGATTTTCCCCAAATTTGTAATTGACGCGACCGGCGATGCAGATATCGTATACATGACGGGCGGAAATTATCGCAAGGATGCCGCAAATCTGCAGCCGGGTTCTTTCAATTTCCGGATGGGCGGCGTGGATCCATTGGGGCGCATCCCGAACATTCCGGAAGCCGCCAGGGAAATTGCGCGCATATTGCAGGAAGAACCGGATTTAAAGCTGTCCCGGGAAGATCCGTCTTTTCTCATGGCGCCGGATTACCGCGACGTGATCTGCACCTTTTCCAGAATTCAGGTGGACGGTACGGATGCCGCTTCCCTGACGCAGGCTGAAATCGCTGGCCGCAGGGAGGTTTTGCCGACAGCGGAATTCATCAGGAAGCATTTTCCGGCTTTCAAGAACGCATACATCGCAGGGCTGGCCTCCCATATCGGAATCCGGGAAACGCGGGTCATTGAAGGCGAGGGCGTTCTCACGGAAGAAGACGTGATTTCAGGCCGGATCAGGCCGGATGCGATAGGGCGTTGCGCTTGGCCGGTGGAGCGGCATGTCAACGGAAAAACAAAATCGGAGGTCATCTCCCTGAAAAACGGCGATTACTACAGCATACCTTTCGATATCATGATCCCAAAGAACTTCGCAAACCTGCTTGTCGTCGGCAGGGCGGCCAGCGCGGACAAGAGCGCCAACGCGTCTATCCGGGTGTTCGGCCCCTGCGCGGCCATGGGGCATGCAGCGGGGGCAGCGAGCCATATTTTCGTCAAGGAAAACTTATCTTCCGTAAAGGATATCAATATCGAAAAACTCCGTGGCTTGATCGCATCGCAAGGCGCGTTATTATAAAATCTTCGAATAGTCAATCACGGCGGGTTCCGTCACCAAACGGAACGAATCTACCCAGCTGCGGGGCGGGCGTAACCCCTCCGTCATTGCGAGCTATGCGAAGCAATCCATAGGCACTGGATTGCTTTGTCGCTCCGCTTCTCGCAACGACGGGGGATATGCCCGACGCAAATCACGCAGTGGCGGAACATACCTGCGTTTCATAACTTTCATAACAGTACATAAAATCGTACATCGTGAAGAGAAGGAGGAGAAAGAGGATGAAAAAGAGGATGGAGAAGAATCGTGCATTGGCTATGTTGAGTATTCTGTTTTTGTTGCTGGCCGCGGTGACCGGGTGCGGCGGCGGGAACAACGAGACGTCCGGCAACAGCGGCGGGACGGGCGGCGACGCCACAGGAAGCGAGGACACGGAAAGCCCCGGCATCGAGAATACCGGGCAGCATTTTGACTGGGTTTTAGGCACTTCCTATAACGATCCCGTCGCAAGACCGAATTATAACAACTTCGGCGACACAGTGAACTGGTTCTGTGAGCTTGTTGACGAAAAGACGAATGGCCAGGTGACTGTGACCCCGTATTACAACTCGCTTTTGGGGACGCAGCCGGAGCTCTTCCAGCAGCTGCGGGAAAATGAAATTCAGGTTTTCATAGGGCAGCCCATGTCCACCGTGGATTCACGCTTTGGATTCTGGTCCCTGCCCGGCCTGTTTTCGACCTATGATGAGGTTGCCGCAAAATTCACGAGTCCGGATTCTGAACTTTACCAGCTGGCAGACAGCATCATGCAGGAGAAGAACGTGTCGCTGATAGGCAACAGCGTGGGTGTCCTGCGTTGGTATTTCAACACCAAGAAGGAAATTCAGGTTCCTGCGGACATGAAAGGGCTGACCACCCGCGTATATGAAGACACGATCTGCCAGACTTATTTTTCGGGCTTGTGTTCCGCTGTCATCGTGCCTGCCGCAGACCTGCTGATGTCCCTGCAGACCGGCATCATTGACGGCACGGACCATACGGCGGCCTATGCGGTGTCCAACCTGTACGAATCCTGTAAGTTTGCCGCTGACATCAACTGGCAATGGACTTGGGGCGGCGCGGTCGTCGCAAACAACGATGCGCTCAATTCGCTCCCGGATGATCTGCGGCAGGCAGTGACTGAGGCGGCGCAGGAAGTGTCGGAGCGCTACAACGCGGCCTACCCGGAAACGGAAAAGAATGCGGCGGAAGAGCTCACGAACAAAGGCGTCAATGTGTATAAATTGACGAATTCGGACCGCGAGGCTTGGGAAGAGTACGCAGATTCCCTGACATCTGCCATGCGCAATGCGATTGGAGCGGATTTCTATGACGAAGCTCTGGCAATTGTTGAAAAATAGAAAGAGTGGTATGGATCATGAAATCTGCTGCCAAATACTACCGTTTGATCACCGGGCATATGCAGAAAATTTCCCTGGTTATCATGGGGTGGGCTACGATCGCGATATTCCTGGTAATCATTGTGCAGGTCTTTTTTCGCTATATTCTGCGGACTTCCCTCGGCGGGGCAGAAGAGCTGCCGCCCTACATAATGGCGCTTGCGATTTGGCTGTCGGTGCCTGTTACCACAATTCAGAAAAGACATATCCGCATCGATCTGGTTCCCAATCTGTTAAAAGGAAAGGCGCGTGAATACCTTGTCGGGTTCACGCAGCTCATTGCTTTTTTGGCCATGGCGGTTTACGCCAAGCTGGCTTTCGAGTTTGTCCGGACCGCATATGGCCACGGGGAGGTGTCTGGCGGACTCGGCATCCCGCTGTGGACATTTCACGTGGTAATCGCCGTCTGCGCGCTTTTGGTCGCTTTTTATTCGCTGATGGCCCTGATTGATACGATCGGGAGGATTACAAAATGTTAGGCATAACCATCATACTGATTTTGGTGTTGATGTTCTTAGGTCTTGAAGTCCCGTTTTGTTTCCTGATTGGCTGCATCTTATTTACGTTCTGGTCAGGCCAATCGACCGGCACGTTCATGCAAACAGGCTTTTCGCAGATTGCATCCTACACCATGATTGCGATGCCCATGTTCATGATTGCAGGCACACTCATCGATAAAAGCGGGATCTCGCATACGTTGATTGAAGCCGCGAAAAAAATATTGGGAAAGCTAAAGGGCGGCATGGTCATGACAGTGCCGCTTGTCGCCTGTTTTTTCGGGGCGCTCAGCGGATCCGGAACGGCCACCTGCACCACGCTATGCACGATGATGGTACCGGAACTTGAGAAACTCGGATATAAAAAACGCTATCTCGCGGCCGTAGTCGCTGCCTGCGGCCCGCTCGGGTACATGATCCCTCCAAACATCAATGCCATCATCTTCAATAAAGTCGCCTCTGAAACGTCTGTTTCCGCTTTGTTTTTGGCAACGCTGATTCCGGGCGTTTTGTGGGCGGTCGCCTATATGGTCATGATTCGGATCGGCTATGCGAAACATTATGTGGAACCTGTGTTCACGCCGGAGCAGCAGGCCGTGATCGATTTGGAGAAACAGAGCAAAAAGGCTTTTCTGGCGGGCGCCATAGCCGCGATCGGAATGCCATTTGTAGTTATGGGCGGCATCTACGGCGGCATTTTTTCCACTTCGGAGGCCGGCGCGGTAGGATGTCTTTACGCGTTGATCGTCGGCGTGTTTGTATTCAGGAAGTTTACGATGAAAACCGTTTTCGGATGTTTTGTAGATGCGGCCTCCAGCTTGGGCGGGCTTATGATCCTTTTTCCGATGACGGCTGTTTTCACGCGCATCCTGGTTCTTAACCAAGTGCCCCAGCTGTTGTCCTCTTCGATTTTATCGCTGTCCGACAATCGCATCGTCATATTGCTGCTGATCGATTTTGTCCTGTTCATTTCCGGGTTCTTTGTCGGCGCGAGCGTGCTTTTGCTTGTGTATGTCCCTTTGCTGGTTCCGCTTTGTCATGCGATTAGCGTCTCACAGACAAATCTCTGCGTCATCATGATGGTTGCCATTGGCATTGGAACGATCACGCCGCCAATGGCGATGGATCTCTTCGTGGCATCCAGGATCACGGGGCTGCCGGTGCAGGAATTGTATAGGCCGATTCTCCCCTTTGTTTTCATCATCGGAATCCCTATGCTGCTGCTCGTGACCTATATACCCGCGCTATCCGAGTGGCTGCCGCGCTTGGTATACAATATCGTCATTTGACGATGAACAGCCGTCCCGCAGCAGTCCCGTCACCAAACGGAACGAATCACCCAGCCGGGGGGCGGGCGTCACCCAGAGGCGGGATTGCGGGCATTCCAGCGGAGTGAGCGTAGCGAATGGAGCCCGCACAAGCATCAGCGACCCGACCGGCGGGTTATGCCCGCCCCCCGGCGGCGATCCTACATACCAAAGATTCATAACAGTAAAAACGAGGTGTAATATGTATTTGACAGACGAAGAAAAAAGGATGCTGCACGGCGATGAAGGCGTTGTTCGCCAGAAATGCATGCAATATCTTGTGGCGCAATGTGAGGCTTCCGGAGCGGAACGCCTTATTGATCTCGATGGCACCGGAGATTTTCATACACCGGCCACCGCGATGGCAAAGTCTTTTGAATTTTCGCTGGAGGAACTGAAAGAGCTTGCCGAATCGGGCGCGAAATTTAAAATTCCGACTTTCGCAAATAAAGCGCCCATGCCCGGTCCGCAGCCCTTTCACGGCTGGGAGACCTGCGGCATGCATCCGTATGACGACCCGGAACGCAACATAAAAGCGCGATACGAGGAATATCTTTCGCTCTACCGAAAGATGGGACTTCTGGCGACGCATTCCTGTGCGCTCTACCTGACCGCTTCATACTGGCCGTCTATCGGGCAGCACTGCACTTGGACTGAGAGTTCGGCAGTTCCATATTGCAACGCGGTTCTGGGGGCGCGTTCGAATCTGGACGGAAATTTTGCCAGTTGCTTTCTGGGGAAAACCGCGTATTATGGCAATCACATCACCGAAAACCGCCGCGCTACGGTGCTGGTGAAAAGTGAAAGGATGATCGCCTCGGATCTGGAATGGGATCTCTATGGTTTTGTGACCGGCGAGCTTTGCGGAATTTCCGTACCCTGCCTGACCGGCACGGCGAAGCCGATGACCACGGCGTTTATGCGTTTGAATTCCGCCATGAATACCGGAGGGGCCATTACGATGTACCACATTCCGGGTTCAACACCCGAAGCGCCGACGATAGAAGCCGCCTTTCAGGGGCATGCGCCGAAAGACGTGGTCTTGATCGGCACTGCCGAATTGCGCCGCGCCTATGACACGCTGAACTATCTGCCGGCCGAGAACGTGGATTTTGTCTCGTTGGGCTGTCCGCATTACAATCTTGTGGATCTCTGGCGCCTGTCGCTTCTCTTAGAAGGGAAAACATGCAAGACTTGCGTTTGGATTATGACGTCGCCTTGGCTTTATGACATAGCGAAAAACCAAGGCTTCCTGAAAATCTTCGAAGACGCCGGGGCGAATCTGATGTCGGCCACCTGCCCGGCTGCAATGGGCGGCGTTCCGGACGGTGTAAAGACCATTGCCGTGGATTCCGCGAAACAAGCCTATTATATCACGGGATGTTATCCTGATTTGGAAAATCCGCTTCACGTCTGTTACGGTTCTATGGAAGATTGCATCGAAGCCGCGCTGACCGGCAAATGGCGCGGTGAATGGAGGTAAACGATCATGCGGGAGATCAGGATCAACGGAAGAAAAGAGTTTGGCGGACAGGTGACGGCAGAAGCGCTCGTCTCACCCAAACCATTGGAGGGTTTTACCAACTGCAGCGCCAAGGAAGGCTACACGACCGAACGGAACCACCCGCTTTTCAAAGTTCCCTTTAAGGGAAAGGTTTTAGTTTTTCCCTATGCCAGAGGGTCGGGCGGGTTCAGGGCTTACGGCAATGGCGCACACACGCCTGCGGCTTATGTGCATCATAAAACCAATTCTCTCACAATCAACTGCGCGATCTGTGCGCAGATCCCTTCCGTCACAGATCTTGAAATCGACCCCACAACCGTGGTCGAAACAGGGGATAGGGTTTTTGTCAATGGCGACGAGGGTTATATCGTCGTATACAAGAAAGATTAGGGCGCGGCAATGAAAAACAGGCGGCGCATCGGGCTAATGCTCATCTTATACGGGATCATCTTAGCTTCCCTGTTGCTTACGTTAAAGCTGACAGATTGGATGGGAAAACGCGTGGAAGCACCAAAACAGTATGTATTGTCCGATTTGCTTGAAAAATTTGCTTTCGCCTTTCCCGTCTGGGCGCATGTAACGCTTTTCATTGTTGCCGTTGGACTCATCTATGCCCTGACAAGGAGATACGAACGGCGAAAAGCAGAAGAAAAGCTCAGGGAATTAGGCCTCTTGGGCGGTGCGGTTAAAAACGGTACTGGCAAATAGATTTCCCGCAGCCGTCTCTTTTCCTTTCACCCTTTACAAATTCCGCCAAATAGGAATATAATGGAAATGTACCGTGAAAAATCTTATACAGGGCCGCTGTCGCAGGCGGCTGCGGACATTTCCGGCGGATTGGAAGGTGATTGGAGATGAAAAAGCATGAGATCGTCATTGAGTACATCATTCGCGGCGTACAGACAGGCAATCTCGGCCTGGGAGATTACCTGCCTTCGATACGGACGGTGGCAAAAAATCTGGGCATCAGCACATCGACCGTTTTCGACGCGTATTGCAGGCTGGAACACGATGGATTTGTCACAAGCAAAGAACGGGGCGGCTTCAGGCTGACAAGCATTTCAGACATACCGGCCCTCAGCGTTACAACCGAGCATTTCCCGTCTCCTATTTCTGACATCCAGAACAAGCATTACGAAAAAACAGGCAGATACCCGCAGCAGATGGTGCCGCTCGGCGCGATGTCCCCGCCCAATATTTATTTTCCGAGCGAAGATTTGAGCAAATGCCTTGCGCGGATAGCCCGGACGAACCCGGAACTCATAAACAACGGCGGACTCGCGACGAATTTCGCGAACATCATCGGTCCCATAGAGCAGATTACCGCAAAACATATGTATAAATCGCAGGGCATCACCATGCCGGATTCGGAGATATGCCATACGCAAGGCGCCTTGGAAGGCTTGTTCCTTGCGCTGCGCACCATTACGAAACGGGATGATTTTGTCGTTGTGGAAAGCCCCGGTTTTTTGGCGGTTTATAACATGCTGAAACAGTTATGCTTAAAAGCGGTTGAAGTGGAAGTTCTCCCGCCGCACGGCCTGAATATCGACCATTTGGAGACCCTGCTTGACGCGGGCATACGGCCGGCGTGCATGGTGGCGACGCCGAATTACCAGAACCCGACCGGTGCCCTCATGCCGCTCGAAAACAGGAAGCGGCTTCTTCGCCTGTGCAAAAAATATGACATCGCAGTGATTGAAGATGACACCCTGGGCACACTTCGCTTTGCGGACAAAGTACCCACGCTGAAGGAGCTTGCGCCAGAAGACGTGGTCTACGTGAGCAGTTATTCCAAGATCATGGCGCCCGGATACCGGGTCGGCTGGGTGTCCGGGGGCAAGTACGCGTACAACATCCGGATTACGCAGCGGCTTGATCCTTTTGTCCTGACAATAGCGAACCATCTTGCCGTCGCACAGTACATTGAATCCGGGAAGATCCGTGTGCAGATGAGCAGCCTCAGGAAAATCTATGCGGAAAATTGCGGCAAAATGGCCGAAGCGCTTGAAAGAAGCTTTCCTGCGGGAACGCAAGTGTTCAGGCCGCAAGGCGGGCAGTACATATGGGTCACCATGCCGGAAAACATTTCAGCCACGTCCCTCTTCTTTCAGGCGCAGAACGCGAACATCCTGCTCGCGCCCGGCACCCTGTTCAACGGGCAAGGAAAACATAACAATTGTCTGCGTTTTTGCTTTGCCCTGAAAATGTCCCAGGATATTTTTGACGCCGTTGAGATTGTAGGAAAATTAGCAAAAAATGAAATAGATGAAAAGCGTTGACAAAATCATAACAAAAAACGCAAAAAAACCGATTTTTTTGTACGTATTACAGAAAGCGTGACGGAAACCCGCTTTTACGCACCGAACCCTGTACATCGCACGTTTGTTGTCAGCAAAGCGCGAAGCAAGATCTGCTTTTCAGAAATATGTCCGCCATTGTAAACAAACAAGCAAACAAATATTTCCCGTTTTAGTTTTTTTCTGTCTCTATAAATCTTCAGAAGATTCCTATATAGTAAAATTCATACAGACTGCAATACAGGCATAAAATCGCCCTATCATCCGGCGCCGCAGCAAGCTGTGCATTACATCTGGGAAACTTTCCAATGAAAGAAAGGGAACAGCATGGGATATGTAAGGGTTGTGAGGAAGTTAAACGGCGCATTGGCCTATATTTCGGGGGCGCTAATTTTGGGTGTCGGGATTTTGGCCGTATTTGAGTCAATAAGCCGAACCATTTTTTCATCGCCTACATCCTGGACCTTGGATCTTTCCAGTTATTTCTTGATCTATCTTGTATTTTTTGGATCTGCTTACGCTTATCAAACAAATGGACATGTCGCAGTTGATTTTCTCCGTGCCATCGTAGAAAAACACCTCGGAAAAACGCCAAGGCGCGTGATGGCCTTTTTCGGCTGGGGAATGGCATTTATAGTAGTTTTCCTTTTGCTCAGGGGCGGTTTTACGCTTTTTATGAACGCGCTTGCCCGGAATCAATTGACGGCTAATATTTTACAAATACCGATTACCGTTCTGTATTTCGCAATTATTTTCGGTTCAACGGTCATGTTGCTGACAATCATTGCAATATGCGTCGAAACGGGTAAGGGCAGCGATGAATTTTTATAACGTACCGAGTCGGCAAGGAGGCTTCTTTTTATGGCTGCAATTTTGATTGTCATCATTGTTGTGCTTGTCGTATGCCTGTTCATCGGTACGCCGGTTTCCAGCGCATTGGGATTTACTGCCTGTGTCACGATGGTCGCCTTTATGGGAACGGATCATCTTATTCGTTTTGGCGTGGTCGGATTCCAGCAGGGCACAAGCGTGAACCAGATGGTCGCGCCCCTGTTTATCATCATGGCGGAATTCCTTGCCCGCGGGGGCATCGCAGAAGATATTTTCGAGGTGCTGAACCGGGTGCTCCGGAAGGTCAAGGGCGGCCTTGCGCTCAGCACGACGCTTGCCTGTACGGTCTTTGCCGCCCTGTGCGGCTCGTCCCCCGCCACAGCTGCCGCAGTCGGGAAAATTTCGATCCATGCGATGATCCGGAGAAACTACGCGCCGAGCTTCGCCGTTGGAACGGTCGCCGCCGGCGGGACGCTCGGAATCATGATTCCGCCAAGCATCACCTTTGTTTTTTATGGCATCATTACGGAAACGTCCATTGCGAAATTGTTAATGGCGGGCCTGCTTCCCGGCATAATGCTGGCCGTACTCCTCTGCATTTCCATTATGATTCGCGTTCGGCTCAACCCTAAACTTTTAGAACACGCGGAAACAGAGGCCAAAAAAATTGACGGGGAAAAGTCAGAAAAAAAACAGACAGCAAAGGCGGCAGCGGTTGCGATTCCGGCGATGATCATAATTTTACTCGTACTCGGCACGATGTATAGCGGCGTTGCGACCCCAACAGAGGCTGCGGGCTATGGAGCAATCGGGGCTTTTCTTGTCGTATTGTTTCAGCGGCGTATTACGAAAAAGATTTTTGGGGAAGTCCTGCAAGCGTCTGCACGGACGACTTGCATGATTCTCTTCTTGGTCATCATGGGGCTGACGCTCAGCTATGCGATCAGCTACCTCGGCCTGGCACAAAATATCGCCACAACCATTGCGGGATCAGGCACATCCCCGTGGATGGTCATGATCATGCTCTTCGTCCTGTGGTTTGTCATGGGCTGCATGATGGATCCGGGCAGCATGGTCATTCTGACGATTCCGTTTATCTTCCCAACCTTGGTAAAGCTCGGATTTGATCCGATCTGGATCGGCGTGGTTTCCACGCTTTGCGTTGAGATTGGCATGATCACGCCGCCGGTAGGGCTGAACTTGTTTGTCTTAAAATCCGTGGTTCCGACCGTATCAATGTCAAACATAATGCGGGGAACGCTCTCCTATGTGGGCGTATTGCTTGTCGGACTCGTTATTTTGTGCATTTTCCCCAATATCGCGCTATTTTTGCCCGGCCGCATGTAAGGCCCGCAAATAGAGATAGCCAGATTGCCACAGGGATTCATTGGTTTATCGGCGGCGGAAACAGGAAAATTTTGCGAGAAAGAAGGAGGAGGAAGAAGATGGATATCAGGAAAAAATTCAGGATGGTTATTGCATGGGCTTTCGTGTTGGCTGCGGCGACTTTCGTGTTCACAGGCTGTAACGGCGGGAGCAATAGCGGCAGCAACGCCCCTGAAAATGCTGATGCTTCAGGCGGAGAGGAGACACAGGCATCAGTGCCGGATGAAAACTTCACGTTTCAGCTTGCATACGCGACCACGACGGAGAGCGTAACGGGACAAAGCTATGAGCTGTTTGCCGACAAGCTGGAAGAGTATAGCGGCGGCACCATCACAGTGAATACATTTCCGTCCCAATCACTGGTTTCCGATGCGGAGGTGATTGACGCGATCAGCAATGGCACGGTCACTTTTGCGCATGCGGTTTCTTCTTACATCGATCCGACTGTTAAGGAAATCACGCCATTGGAGATTCCGGGCGCTTATAACGGCGATCGGTATCTGGACGAGGCGCGCGTGTTAAAGCCTATTCTCGAAGAGATCTTCGAGCAGTATAACGTCAAGTTCATTCAATGTCAAAACCAAGGCACGCCGACCATCTTCAACAACAAAAAAGACATTACGAAACCAGAGGACCTGAAGGGCATGAGCGTTCGCACAGCCGGCAAATGGATCGGTGAGGCGGTCAAGCTTTGGGGCGGCAGCCCGACCACGATTCCGCTTCCGGATCTTCCGACGGCAGTTGAACGCAATACGGTTGACGCAGTTTACACAGGCGTCACGGTTTACGGACCCTGGAAGTTCTATGAACTGACGGACTATGTCACGTTCACGAGCTTGCAGGAAAACTGGGCGGCATTGATCATGAACCTTGACGCGTGGAATAAGTTAAGCCCCAATCAGCAGGCGGCTGTTGAAAAGGCGGGTGAAGATTACGTTGCGTTCATGAATGAAGCCATTCCGAAAGAAAAGGAAGAACTTATAAAATTCGTTGAAGATTATGGCGTTCACGTTACGATTCTCACTCCGGAACAAACGCAGGCATTTAGAGATGCTGCTACAAGCCAGCTTCTTGAACAGGTCGCGGAAACCTCCGGCGAAGGCGGAAGAAAACTGATCGAAGCCCTAAAAGACATCCAATAAAACGCAGACGCGGAAAGAGAAGCGCGAAAAGAGCGTGAAACGCGCTTCTCTCTTTGAATAGGATAAAATGCAAAAAAGCAACACAAGGAGGAGGCAAAATGACGGGAGAGTTCAGAAAATGGCCTGAATTTAGCTGGTTGTCCGACACGGATACATGGAAGTCGGCAGAAAAAATCACTGCAGGCATTGATATTGGAACAACCAGTTCCCAGGCGGCTGTTTTTGCCGATGATGAATTGTTCGGGTATGCGAGCATTCATACCGGGGCGGATTTTACGCTTGCGGCAAATACAGTCATTGCGAAAGCGCTTGCTTCGTCGGCGCTGTCCGTTGGCGACATCGGCACAATCGCTGCTACGGGATTCGGCAGGCGAAATGTCCTGTATGCGACGAAAACGCAGGATGAAATATCTTGCATTGCAAAAGGGGCACGTTTTATCTACGGGCCTGCGGTTACGACGGTTCTTGACATGGGCGGGCAAACCACGAAAGCAATCCTCCTGCATGAATGGGACAGGGTTCGCGAGTTCGAGGTAAGCGACAAATGCGCGACGGGCATGGGGCGCCATATTGAGACCGCAGCGGAGATTTTGCGCGTTCCGCTCACAGAAATGGGCGATAGATCGCTCGAAACGGAAAATGACCCGGAACCGGTCAGCACCACCTGTTTCAATTTTGCATATTCGGAAATGATGAGCTTGTTTCGGGAGGGATACAAGGAAGACATGTATAAAGAAAACGAAGTCATTGCCTCCTATCTTTTCGCAGTTGCGTGGCGCATACTGGGCACGGTTGGAAAGCTTGCGCCGCTTGACATCGGGGATATTAAAATAAAGGAAGTGCTTGGCTTTACGGGAGGCCTTGCGAAAAACAAGGGCATTACAAAACGGATTGAGCGTGAACTGAACATCACAGCAATTGAAGGCAAGCATGACCCGCAGCTTGCGGCGGCTATCGGAGCCGCATTGCTGGCATGACGCAAGGAAGAAAGTGAGGGCGTGAAATTGAAGACATTCAAGGAAATATTGGAAAACCGCCATGCATATGCGAAAAGCTGGAAAGCGAAAACAGGAAGGAAAGTGCTGGGTTTTTATGACACCTACTTTCCGGAAGAAGTGGCATATGCCGCCGGGCTCATGCCCGTTCGCATTCTGGCGGAGCATGAGGCGGACGACGTGACAGACCGCCTGATGTACGGCAACTGTTATTGCACAAGAGACATGCTGAATCAGTTCGCCCGCGGACGGTATGACTATATAGACGGCCTTGTGAGCATTGAAAGCTGCCAGTGGTGGTACAACGCGTTTGATACGACGCTGATCATGTTTCCGGATCTGTTCAGCCATTATCTGTTCACGCCTGATTATCTGGACGCGCGGACGTCGAAGGATGTCATGCGGTCCGAGCTGAGCGTTTTTGCGGAGCGTCTGGAAGAATGGCTTGGCACAAAAATCACAGATGAAAAATTGGACGACGCGATAAATGTATACAACAAAAATCGTGCGCTTCTGCGCCGCATATACGAATTGCGCCGCTTCGACACGCCCGTGATTTTAGGATCAGAAACGATGGAAATCATGCTCGCCAACCAGGTCATGGACAAAGCGGAAGCAAACGTAATGCTGGAATCGCTTTTATCTGACATAGAAAAACGTGAGCCGTATCAGGATTGCGTAAGACTGATGTTGCTTGGGAGCGAAACCTACGACGTTTCACTTGAAAGGCTTGTTGAATCCCTTGGCGCAAACGTGGTGGTTGACGAACTTGACAACGGGACTGGCTGCATTGCAAATGATGTAATCCCATTAAAAGACAGATTGATGGCCATCGGGCTGCGGTATCTTGGCAAACCGCACAGCGCGCTGAAAGACAGCATTTGGAGAAGACGCCAGGAACGAATATTCCAGCTCTATGAAGACTGGCAGGCGGACGGCGTCATTATCGCGAAACAGATATACTGCCATCCGCACGGAACCGACATGTACGCTGTCTGGAAGCTATTGCGCGAACGCAACATACCCTATATCACATTTGAACGCGATACGACCTTGCCGCAAGAAGAAACAAGATTGGCCGTGGAGGGCTTGATCAGCCAGATTGAACCCGGCCGGACACGCATCGCCGGATGGAGCCGGAGCGGGGCAAAAACCGGGTGAAACGGTGAGACATCCCGACGGGTAAATGTTGATCGCCGCTGTGGGGCGGACGTCACCTCTCCGTCATTGCGAGCGAAGCGAAGCAATCCACAGGCACTGGATTGCTTCGGCGCTCCGCTTCTCGCAACGACAAAGGACGCAGCGGTGCCGTTCATACCTGAGTTTCATAACAGTAACTATGGGAGGAAAGCGTGAAAATATGAACAAACAACGATGGGAAACCAGACCCCTTGAAATTTGGGGCAAGGCAAAAGAATTAAGGGCGCAATGGCAGCGTTCAATCAATGAAGCCGCCGAACGTCCGGGCGCGATGCTTGCGCACGGAAACACGGGCGAATTTGACTGGAGCATCGGATTTGACGACCTGACTGTCATCGAAGACAATCCGGTAGGCGCGATGATGGCGAGCAAGAGCGACGCGTTTTCACGAAAATGCAGACTGGCGTCTGAAGTAAGAGGATGGGGCCGCGAGATTTGCGGTTATGTGCAAAACTGCTGGGGTTCACAGTTTCTCGGCTATGAAATGGATGACGGCGCTTTCCCTTTCCGGGATATGAGCATCCCTTTCCCTGACCCTTGCGACCAACACCTGAAACGGGGGCAACAGTGCATGGATTTATCCCCGATCCCGCGCTGGGGCGCAGACTACCCGATGTATCTCGGCCCGCTTGACCCGAAACGGGAGCAGGCCTTCATTGACCATACCGTGTACTGTTATCTTCAGATCATTGATGATATTGAACGCATATTCGACCATAAGTTTGACGACGAAAAAATGATAGGCAGCCTCAACATACTGCCAGCGTTACGGGAACAGGCATTGCGCATTTCACGGCTTATGACCCATACGCCGGCACCGATAGGACAGAAAGAGCTGTATTCTTTCTATACGCTGGGACTTCTGACAAAGGTGGACCCGAAAGAGACGCTGGACTTCTGGACTTCATTTGCAGATGAGGTGCAGTGGCGCGTAGACAACCATATCGCTGCCGTCGCCACGGAACGGTTTCGCTGGATGGAGGCACATCCTTCACCATGGAATTTCTTGAAGTATTTCCGGTATATGGAAAAGTATGGGGCGGTTTGCATAGGTTCACAGTACAGCCATATTATCAGCGGGCCTATCGAGCTTGGCGAGGACGGCCAATTTCACCACATCCAGAGGAAAAAACCGCCGGAGGGACAGGAAATTCGTACCAGGGAAGATGCGTTCCGCCATATTTTCACAGAGGCGAGAGGCTATCGTTTCAAAGATGATGAATATTGCCGAAAATGGACGATTACGGACTTTGCGAAAGGCTTCCATGTAGACGGCGCAATTATGCCGCTGTGGCGCGGCGGCGTCGGCTGTACGCTTACGCGGAAAGAACAGGGGCTGCGCCTGAGCGAAATGGGCGTGCATGTCTTGCATTACGAAGGTTCGCAGCCGGGCGATCGCACGGATCTGGACGAGCGCCGTTTCTTGGATCAGCTTGATACTTGGATGGAAAGCCTTGGGCTTGAGAAGCTTGAAGCGTAAGCCGGCCGTCAAAGGTCAGAATGGAGGAAGCAATGATAACTGCCGGTGTGGATGTGGGCTTGATGAACACAAAAATTGTGATTTTGCGTGACAAAGAAGTCGCAGCACAAAGGACAAAACAGTCAGGCGGAGGCGGACGCGGGGAGACGGTCAAAGAGATTTGGCAAGACGCCTTGAAGGACGCCGGAATAAAACCGAAAGATATAAGCAAGGTTGTAGCGACCGGCACGGGGAAAAAAGATGTATCCTTCGCGGACAAGACTGTCGTAGAGGCAGTTGCCGCCGCACGGGCGGCGCGGTTCTTGTATCCGGAATCAACGTCAGTCGTAGACGCCGGGGCCGATATGACACACGTCGTCACGCTTGGGGAAGGAAATACGATTCGGGAAGTGGTGATGAACCAGAAATGCATGAACGGGCTGGGACTTGTGATAGAGGTCATGGCAGACAGGCTTGGACTGACGCTTGACGAAATTTCTGCGCTTGCGCCGGCACAAGGCAAGACAAATCCCGTCAACGACGGATGTCCCGTCTTTGCGGAGCTGGATGCCCTTGGACTGCTGAATATAGGCGTAGACAGGAGGGAAGTGGCCGGCGCGGTGACGGATGCCGTCGTCGTTCGGCTCAGTTCTATTTTAAACGATAAAATTCGTCCGCAGAAAGACACGACGGTTTTCATCGGCGGGCTGGCAAAGAACCTTGCTGTGACAGAAAGGCTCAAAGAACGTTCGGGAATCCATTTTCTCATCCCGGAAAATGCGGAGTACGGTGGGGCGCTCGGCGCCGCTGTCATCGCAACGGACATGTAGCAGGCACTGATTAGATAAGAGGAGAAAAAGATGAGAAAGGCATTGATCTGCCCGACGAAATACGTGCAGGGCGAAAACGAACTGTTAAACCTCGGTTACTTTGTCGGCACATTCGGAAAGTCGGCTTTGCTGATCGCGCACCCGGACGACGTACAAAGGGTCAAACCCCAGCTTGACGCGACGGCGGCGAAGTTCGGCGTCGCTTTTGTGGAAAGCTCTTTCGGCGGAGAATGTTCGCGGGAGGAAGTCGCAAGGCTGCAGGCATTGGCTTCCGAAAAAAACTGTGATTGCACGGTCGGCCTCGGCGGCGGCAAGGCCATCGATACCGCGAAATGCGTCGCGCAGGGAGAATCGCTCATCATCGTTCCGACCATCGCCGCCACCGACGCGCCCACCAGCCACTCGGCCGTGCTGTACACGCCGGACGGCGCTTTTGACGATTACGCATATTTCAAACAGAGTCCGGGCGTCGTCATGGTCGATACGAAAATCATCGCAAACGCGCCGGTCCGCTTCCTCGTCTCCGGCATGGGGGACGCGCTGTCCACCTATTTCGAAGCGCGGGCGACCACCCGCTCCTTTTCGAATGTAAATGCCGGCCTGCCCTGCGGCTGCAGGGAGGGGCTTGCGGATGCCGCAAAACCGACGAAAGCGGCGTTTGCGCTTGCCGAGCTGTGCTACGACACGCTTCTGGAAGACGGTGCCAAGGCAAAGACCGCCTGTGAGAACAAGGTCGCGACACAGGCATTGGAAAACATCGTGGAGGCGAACATCCTGCTTTCCGGCCTGGGCTTTGAAAGCGGAGGCCTTGCCGCCGCCCACGCAATCCACGACGGCTTCACCATCCTGGAAGGGACGCACAAGTATTTCCACGGCGAAAAAGTCGCTTTCGGCACGCTTGCGCAGTTGGTGCTGGAAAACGCGCCAACGGAGGAAGTGGAAGAGGTGCTGGATTTTTGTCTGGAAGTGGGCCTTCCCGTATGCTTCGCGGACATAGGCGTGGACAGCATCACGGAGGACGAGCTGCGGCAGGTCGCGGAGAAAGCCTGCATCCCGGAAGAATCCATTCACGCGATGCCTTTCCCGGTCACCGCGGACGCAGTCGCGGCGGCGATCAAGACAGCCGATCAAACCGGGCGCGCATACAAAGGGAAACGGGCAAGGTAAGCCTTGCGGTCGTGTCTGCAATAGGCGTTTTGTTCAGCAAACTGGCTTCGGCATAATGCTCGGCCGGGGAGATCATTAATTATTGCAACAAAGTGTGTTTTTTGAGGAGGGTATGAAATTGAAAAAGAAAAATTTATTATTGTTGTTATTGGTTGCCGTCATGGTAGCCGCGATGGCCGGCTGCGGCGGAGGCTCCGGAACGTCGAACGACACGGCGGGACCTGTGGCGGACAGCGCTGCGGACGCGGATGCGGACGGCGCGTCGGACGAGGTGGACCGGAGCGACTGGGTCAAGATGGATCTGAACTGGGCATCCTATCTTCCGGAAGGTGACGGAGACAAGCTGCGGTTTGAATTTATTGACGCCGCGATGGAAAAACATTTGCCGGGCTATATCACGTTCAATAAATATTTTAGCGGAACCCTGCTCACGCAGGATGTGATGCTGGACGGCATCCGGGCGGGCACGACGGATATCGGCTTTGTCGATTTCGCCGCTTCCGGCGATTTCCCGGTCAGCAAGATCTGGTATTACGCCAGCGTGAATGTGGCAAGCCAGACCGGCGGCACGGCGGCCCTTACGGACTGGGCGCAGCAAACACAGCCTGATGAATACAAAGATTTCGTATTTCTCTGGGGGAATTGCCTCGGCCCTGCGTCCTTCATGACGACATTCCCCATTGAAAGCGTAGCCGACATACAGGGCAAGCAGCTCAACGCGACGGGCGCGATGCAGGAAACCTTGAAATCCTGGGGCGCAAATCCCATCAACATGACCACCGGCGAAGTATATGAAGCAGTCCGCAGCGGCATGATCGCCGGCGCCTATGCTTCTTTTGGAAGCCAGGCGAGGCTGGGCCTCACGGAGGTCGCGCCCTACGCCACAATGGTGCCCATGGGAAGCGCGGTATACGGTTTCCTGATGAACAAAGATTCGTTCAACCGCATGCCTGAATCGCAGCGGGAAGCGTTCATGGCCGCATGGGATGAGGCGTTTTATGACGGCATGATGCTGCAATGGGAAAAAATCAACCAGTTGGTGGAACCGAGCATTATGGCCGCAGCCGCAACGGTGGACTGGACCTTTATTGATCCGGACACGGCTGAATACAAAGAGTTTGCCTCCAAAAGTCAGGGCCTTTTAGATGAATATCTGGACTCCCTTGACGCCAGGGGGATAGACGGACGGGCCGAATATGCGAATATCCAAAAATACTTGGACAAATGGTGCGCGAACTGGTGGACCTTTGAGCGCCATTCAGAACTCTACAAAGCGTGCGCGGACGGAACGATAGAGGAATACAAGGCCAATTGGAGCAACCCGCAGCCCATTCCCACCCGTTAACACTGACTTAGTTCAGACATGCGCTGATTCGGGCTATTCAGGAACGTGCCGGCAGTTCGCAGGGCTGCCGGCACGTTCCGTCAATGAAAGGAGTTATTGCCTTGACAACTATAAAGGAAAAGGCTGTTGCTTCGGATATGGGCGTTGCAGGCAAAAGAATCTCAGCTATGACGCGCTTTTGTAATCTGTTTCGCGAAATCTCCATGTGGGTCCTGTTCATCGATGTGATTGTCATTGTCGTAAACATCATCTTGCGCCGGATTTTTAACGCGCCGATCTTCGGCGTGACGGAAGTGATCCGCTACTTGATGCTTTTCGGCGCAAGCTTTGCGCTTCTTGAGAACGAATGGGTGGACGGCAATGTAAACATGCTGATTCTCCTTGATAAAATGTCCCAAAAGATGCGCGCCGTGGTATTTTCTATCACCAATCTGGTCATTTCGGTCGGGATGATCTTTATTTCCGTGCTATTGGTTCAGCAGGTGGTCCGGCGTTACGGGGAGCATACGACCTCCTATGAGCTGAATATCCCGGTCTGGCTGATTGAGCTGGCGCTCACAGTCGGCTGCTGGCTATTGACCGTTGGACTCGTGGGCAAAACGATCATCTGGTTTTGGATGGTGATCACCGGGAGCCATATCAGTTTCAGGGAGCTTGGATCCCTGAGGGACGAATAAGGAGGAAAAGAGATGACGCCGATCTTTTTTGGATTATTGGCCATCGTGCTGTTTGTCGTCCTGATGTTTCTCGGCATGAACATCCCGTTCGCGATGCTGCTCAGCTCCGCGGTCGTCATGATTGTATTCAGAACGCCGATGATTGCGGCGCAGACAATCATCGCAGGGATGACGACGACCTTTACGGATTATTCCCTGACCGTTGCCCCGATGTTTGGCTTAATGGGCTTTATCGCAACCTATACCGGCTTGGGGAGCAAGCTGTTTGATTCGCTGAAAACCTTTGTCGGCCATAGGCGGGGAGGTTTGGCATGGTCTGTGCAAATCGCTTCCGCCGGCTTTGGCGCGATCTGCGGATCCGTTCCGGCCACACAGGCGACGATGACGGCCGTAGCCTATCCTGAAATGCGCAAAAGCAATTATTCGGTCGAACTTTCGTCTCTTTGCATTGCGGAGGGCGCCACGCTGTCCGTCCTGATCCCGCCCAGCGCCACCATGATCGTTTTCGGCATCGTGACGGAAAACTCAATCGGCAGGCTGTTCATGTCCGGAATCATACCCGGCATTGTCATGTGCCTCCTGAACATCGTCCTGATCAGCTTCCTTTGCAAACTGAAGCCGGCCTGGGGGCCGGCCGGAATCCGGTCAACATGGGCGGAACGCTGGAATTCACTGAAAAACGGCTCCATACTTCAGGTGGCAATCGTATTCCTCATCGCAATGGGTGGCATGTGGGGCGGCTGGTTTACCCCTACCGAAGCGGGCGCCATCGGCGTTTTCGGCATGTTGCTTGTCACCATTGCCGCGAAGCAGCTGAATTTCAAAAAATTGCGGCGCTCCTTGATAGAGGGCGTCCGTCTCACGGCCATGATGTACCTGCTGATGGCCGCCGCCGGCATTTTCGGGAAAACGCTGGCGATGACACGGCTTCCGATTGCGATGGGCGATCTTGTCAAAGGGAATAACTACCCACCGGTTGTGGTCATGCTGATCATCATAGTCCTGTATTTCATCGCCGGCATGTTTTGCGATTTCATGTCTATGATGCTGGTTACGATCCCGATTTTCTATCCGCTCATCACAGATTATTGCGGATATGACCCGACCTACTTCGCGATTCTGATCATCCTCATGCACTCCGTCGGATCCATGTCGCCGCCGGTGGGCATTGCGATATTTTTGCAAAAGATATTCATCGCCCCATGGGATGCGGATTTCCCGATCGGAAAACTGTTTGGCGCGGTCTGGCCATGGGTGGTCATGCGTTTCGCGGCGATTGCGCTGTTCAGCATTTTTCCGGGATTCGTCACATTCCTGCCGAATCTCATCACGTAACGGGAGCAAACGGAACGAATCACACAGCAGCGGGCGGGCGTACTCCCTCCGTCATTGCGAGCGGCGCCGGACATATAGAAGATTCCTAACGGTAATCATAAAGAAATGGAGCAAACTATGGCACAAAATATGACACAAGAATATTGGAAATGGCCGGAATCCGCCTGGACGTCGGACGACGTGGACTGGCGGGCGGCCGCCAGGATTGCCGCGGGGCTTGACATAGGAACGACAAGCACGCAGGCGGCCATCCTTTGCGATGACAAATTATTCGGATATGCGAATATCCATACCGGCGTTGATTTCAAAAAAGCGGCGGACGCCGCGCTGCGGAAAGCGATGGGCTCCTCCGGAATGACGCGGGCGGACATCAAGGCTGTCGGCGCCACGGGATGGGGCGGAAAAAATGTCGAATATGCAAACAGCTGCATGGACGAGGTGCAAAGCCACGCGAAGGGCGCGCGGTACATGTTTGGCCCGGAGGTGCATACCGTCGTCGATCTGGGCGGCCAGACCGTGAAAGCGATCCGCCTTTATGACTGGGACCGGGTTTGGGATTTTACGATGAACGACAAATGCGCGACAGGCATGGGCCGCAACGTGGAATTCCTCTGTGATCTCCTGCAGGTGCCCATTGAAGAAATAGGGGCGCTTTCCCTGGACGTGGACGCGGAGCCGGAACCGGTGGCCACAAGCTGTTACTGCTTTGCCGACACGGAAACGATGGGTCTCTTCGGGCGTCCGGAATTTAAGTCGGCCCCCCTGACCGAAAACGAGATATACGCAAAACATATGTTTGCGCTCGCATGGAGGGCTTTGGGTACGATCGGCAGAATTCAGCCCTTGGATGTGGGCGACGTCAAAATTTACCCGTCGCTTGGATTTACGGGCGGGCTTGCGAAGAACGCGGGCGTCACGAAGCGGATAGAACGGGAACTGAACGTGACGGCCCTGACAAGCGCATATGATCCGCAGATCGCGGGCGCGATCGGCGCCGCGCTGCTTGTATAGCGGACAGAAGGAGAAACGAATGGACTTCAAAAAAATGGTCAAAGACCGCCACGAATACGCGAGAGCCTGGAAAGCGCGCACCGGCGGCAAAGTGCTGGGATATTTCGAGACCTATTTTCCGGAAGAGATTGCCTACGCGGCAGGCATGCTGCCTGTCCGCATTCTGGCGGAGCATGAGCCGGATGACATTTCCGCCGTGTGGATTTACGCGTCCTGCTATCCGGTGAAGGATATTGCGAACCAGTTCCTGCTGGGACGTTTCGATTATCTGGACGCCATCGTCAACACGGAGGGCTGCCAGTGGATGTTCAACGCCTTTGAGGTCGCGATGAACAATTTCCCGGCGCTGAAAACGCACTATCTCTTCTTTCCGGATTACCCGGATGCCATGACCTCAAAGGACGTGCTGCGCGCCGAGCTGGACGTGCTCAAAGGGCGTTTTGAGGAGTGGAGCGGAAACCGGATCACGGAAGAGGCATTAGATAACGCAATAGAGGTATACAATACGAACCGCCGCCTGCTGCGCCGGATCTATGAGCTCAGGCGCACGTTCAAGACGCCCATCCTCGGATCCGAAGCGATGAACGTCCTGCTTGCGGACCAGGTCATGGACAAAGCGGAGATGAATACAATCCTAAACGCCTTTATCGCGGAGCTCGAAGGCAAGGCGTCGCATGAAGACAGGATCCGGCTGATGCTGATCGGCAGCGAGACGTGGAACACGGATCTGGAAGAATTGGTAGAGTCTGTCGGCGCCAATATCGTCATCGACGAATTGGATAACGGCAGCTCCTATTTCTGGAACGAGACATACCCGCAAAAGGACCGGCTCATGGCCATTGCCCTGCGCTACCTGGGCAAGCCCCACAGCGCCCTGAAAGACAACAACTACCGCCGCAGGCCGCAGCACATCGCCGATCTTGCGGAGGATTACGGCATAGACGGCGCGATCATCGCAAAACAGATATACTGCCACCCGCACGGAACGGACAACTACGCGGTGTGGAAAGTGCTGCGCGAACGATACATACCCTTTCACTTTCTGGAACGGGACATGTCGCTGCCTGAAGCGGAAACGCGCC
>JAITOE010000003.1 GCA_031290135.1 Eubacteriales Family XIII. Incertae Sedis bacterium | reverse complement strand
CGGACTTTATAGAAACCGGACTTTATAGAACATTTATAGAAAGACTTTTATAAAGCAAATTATTCTTCTTGCAACAATAGGAAAAAAAGTATAAAATGATGTCATAAATGCTTGCCATTTATGATATCGCCGTCTCCGGCGACAGCCGGACGCCTATAGGTATTATAAATTGCGCCGCGATTCTTTTTGAGAGGTGGAAAAATGAAAAGGAAAATAACGAGTTGGATCGCTGTCCTGGCGCTGCTTGCCGCAGGGCTGGGCGCCGGCCCGGCAACACCGGCGTTCGCCGCCGTGAGTTTCGGCGATATCGCGGATCACTGGGCAGCCGGCGAAATCGGCGCGGCGGTGAACCAAGTGTACATCAACGGGTACGCGGACGGCACGTTCAAGCCCGAAAACCCCATCTCCCGCGCTGAATTCGTAAAAATCGTAAACAGCGCGAAAAGCTATACGGAGATGACCAGCGTCCCCTATAAGGACGTCGTCGTCACCGAATGGTATTACGAAGAGATCCAGAAAGCGCAAAAAGCCGGCTACGTGCAGGGCGACGGGGAACTTTTCAAGCCGAACGCGCAGATTTCCAGGGAAGAAGTCGGCGTCATCCTGAACCGCATCGAGCCGGGCGGGGACACGGCTTTCGCGCTGACCGGCGTGCATGACGCGGGCCAGATCAGCGCCTGGGCGCTGCCTGGCGTGAGGGCCGCCTACAGCAGAGCCTACCTCAACGGCGACGACAAGGGCTATTTCAACCCGCAGTCCCCCCTGAAACGCGGCGAAGCGGTAAAAATCATCAACCGGGTGCTGAACATTGCCGCCCTCCCCACGGATCCCGTCACAGACCCGAACGTGACCCTCGCCGTCACGGCCATCGACGTCTCGGACATCGTAGCGGACGCGGCGACCCTCAACGTCACCGCCAACAAAGACGCCACCCTGTTCTGGGTGCTTCTGAAGGACGACACCTCCGCGACCCCGACCGCGGAGCAGATCTTAGCCGGACGGACTTCGGCCGGCGCGACCCCGGCAGGCGCCGGGAGCCGCGGCGTTTACGCAAACGTCAAGGCATCCTTCCAGATAACGTCCCTTGTAGCGGAACAGTCGTACAAGGTGTGCGTCGTACTCCGGGACGCTTCCGCGACCCTCTCCGCCGCCGTTACCCGGACTTTCACCACACGTGCGCTGGGAGACACGGGGGAAGACTGGCTCGGCAGCTATTTCACGGTCAGCAACATCGGTGACAACGTCGTTACGCTGAACGTCAATTCCACCCAGACGGGCTACCTGTACTGGGTCATCGTGCAGGACAGCGCGGCGAAAACCCCTTCCCAGGCCTATATCCGAAGCGGCAGGGATGCGTCAAATGCCGCCGCCTATGCCAGCGACTATTTCAACGTGACCGCGCGCACCGCGCGTTCCGTGGACATCAGCAGCCTGCAGTCCGGCACCGCCTACCGGATATTCGGCTGCGTCTACACAACGACCAGCAGTTCAAGCAGCTATTCCATGGTGAAGCTTGCCAGCTTCACGACCACCGGCTCAAACGTCAACTGGATCGACAGCCAGGTGATCAACAGCACGTCAGGCACCACGGTAGATTTCACGGCGAACTTCCCGGTGAGCGGCGGTTCGTACCGGTATTACTGGATGGTGCTCAAAAGCAGCTCGGCCGTGCCCACCGCGGCGCAGATTAAGGCAGGCACCATGGGAACCACGGCAACCAACGCCTACATAGCCGCCAAAGGCGACGCGGCGGGCTACGTCATCCCCACAAGCCCCCGTTCCCTGAACTTCACCCCCACGACGCTGGTCTCCGGCGAAAGCTACTATGTCTACGGCGTCGTGTACAACGGGACCCAGTTCTCCAACGTGCTGCGCTCCGCCGTGTTCCAGGCGGCAAACTATGCCACCGACCTGACCGCCATGTCGCTGCAATACACCAACGCGGCGGGGGTGCTGACCCCTTACACAACCTTAGCGTTCGTGAAGACGACCTACGGCTACGACGTGCAGCTCCCGACGGGCGCCACCGGCGTCACGCTGACGCTGACGGCCGCCGTCAACACGCGGGCGGAGCTTACGAGCGGCACGCTGATCGCCAGCTACGGGGGGGCCGGGACTGCGGCCGTCGCGGTGACGTCGCCGGGACAGACGGTCATTGACGTCAACGTGACGGAATCCGGAAAAACAACGAAGGTGTACCGCCTGACCGTGACCGTGGCATCGCCGCCCTCCGCCCAGATCAACGCGGTAGGGGTGCCTTCCTACGCATCCATCGTGCCGGTGTTTTCCGCAGGGATCCTGAACTACGTGATCAGCGTCCCTGCGGCGCAGGCCGTTTTAGGGCTTGACATCACCAACGACGTCACCACCAAGATCACCCTCGCCAGCCCCAACGCCACGACGACCCCGGCCGCCGTCACCCTTACCGGGAGCGGCGCGTTCAACATCGACTTGGTCAACAACGAGACGCTCATCACGCTGACCGCCACAAAGGACGGCATCAGTCCGACGACCTATACGTTCACCATCAAAAAGCCCTGATCCACGATATCCATCTTGCCGCATCCATGTGCCGGGCAGGTCTGTCGGGAAAACCGACGGTCCGCCCGGTGTTTTTTTCTCTTCCATAACACTATTTTTTTCATATAGTGCAATTTTTTGCGGAAATTCATTGATATTTCTCATATCTGGTTGTATAATAAATATCGGGTGCTATATTACATAATTCGGGTTATTTGTACAATTGAACTCGAAATTTGTACATTTATCAGAAAAGGTTTTTTATGATAAAAAAAACATATGCAACCGGATCATCGGGGAAAGGTTCGATTTTAAGAAAAATACTGGCGCCGCTGCTGGCGGTGATGATTTTTCAGGCATTTCTCGTGTACGGCATGTTTTTCCTGCTTGGGATAACAGATGAGCTGAAATCAAACGCAATCAACCTGCTCACGGAGAAAACGACGAACCAAAAAGAACAATTTGAAAGCAACATGCTTCAGAGATGGGGAAACCTGGGAGGGGTTCCTGAAATCATCAACGACGCGCTTTTTGAAACCATGCAGGACAGCGGCGGCGGCCTAGCCGCGTTTGCCGTGAACGAAAGCCTGCAGGCACAGTTTCTCGGCACGATAGCCGAAGAGATCATCTACCTGATGCACAGGAACAACGTGACGGGCGCATTTTTAATATTAAACGGCGCGGAAAAAAACGATTTCAAACAAGGGCTGTATTTCCGGAACGCCAACCCTTTCGCAAATCCCGGCGATTATTCGGACATTTCGGCCGAACGCGCCCCCGAGGCGCTCCTCCGGGAAATGGAAATGCCGGTAGGCATCCACTGGGAACCCGTATTCACATTCAGCGCGGAAGATGCGGGAGACGCGAAAAATGCCTATTACTACGAACCGTTTCTGGCGGCCGCAGCCTATCCGCAGCTGCCGGAAGACAGCTTGGGCTATTGGTCGGAGCCGTTTTTTCTGAACGAGGACCACACAAACGACAGCTTGGTGATCACCTATTCGCAGCCTCTTTTGTTAGACGGGCAGGTTTACGGCATCCTTGGCGTCGAAGTCAGCAAGCGCTTTATCGAATCCGCGCTCTACGCGCCGGAGCTGAACGTGCTCGCGGAATCCGGCTACGCCGTCGTAAGGGAGGAAGGCGGGTCTTCCGGTCCGGAACGGTCCCTATACAAGCCCGTCCTGTTATACGGGCTTTACCTGAACAGCATTGCCAGGGAGCCGTCCCTGATCTTCAGCGAGGGCAAGAACGGCCTCCGTGAATTTGAAAACGCAGACAGCGAAAAACAAGTCTACGCGGTCTGTCAGAACTTGGCGCTCTATCCGGAGAAGTCTCCCTTTGCCGATGAGCAGTGGGCAGTTCTGGGGATTCAGAGCGAAGATGCCCTGCTGGGTTTCTCGAACCAGGTGAAAACCCTGATGCTGACCATGTTTTTTGCCTCCTTGACGGTAGGCGTCATCGGCATCGTGATCGTCGCCAAGATGATCACCATCCCCATAGGCTCTTTGGCGCGGCAGCTCCGCCGCAAGGATCCCAATAAGCAGATCACCTTGGACAAGCTCTCCATCCTGGAGATCGATGAACTCTCGGACGCCATCGAATCCCTCAGCGCGAAAGTGGCCGGCGCCAACCGGAAGCTGGCGGACATTCTCGAAATGGCGGAAACGTCCATCGCCGTGTTTGAATACCACAACCGGAACAACAACCAGATCATCTATACGAAACAGTTCGCCCAGACCGTAAATATTCCAGAGGACAAAAATGCCATCGGCCTGCTGCCGTTCATGTCGTTCATGCGAAAACTGAAGCCGACGAAAGAAAGCGAAGAAGAAGAGGGCAAGGATTATATCTACCGCATCACCTGCAACAACGAGGAACACTGGCTGCGCCTTTTTAAAATCCGGGATTCCGCGCGGCTCACCGGGGTGATCACGGACGTTTCAAAGGAAGTGCGGGATCGGAAACGCTTAGAATATGACCGTGATTACGACATGCTCACGGACGTATACAACCGGCGCGCTTTCCACACGAAGATCGCGGACTGTTTCCAAGAACAGGAAAAAATGGGAATAGCAGCCATCATCATGCTGGATCTGGACAACCTGAAAAACCTGAACGACACCTACGGCCACGATTACGGGGACAAATACATACGCCTGACCGCCGACACGCTGAAAGCTTTCAACACCGTCAACACCGTGGTGGCGCGTCTCGCGGGGGATGAATTCATCGTGTTCCTCCACGGATTCCAAAACAAGGACCAGATCCGCGTGATCTGCGACATGATCAAATCTGACATGAACCGCGCGTTCATGAACCTGCCGGACGGATCCGGCACGACGGTCCAGATTTCCGCGGGCATCGCATGGTACCCGGACGATTCCACGTCCAGCGAGGAGCTGATCCGCTATGCGGACTTCGCGATGTACATGGTAAAGAAGACCAACAAAGGGCAGTTCAAGGAATTCGATTTCGGCGTCTACAACAAACATTCCTATCTGCTCTACAGCAAGAACGAGCTGGATCTGATCCTCGAAAAAGAGCTGATTTACTATCAGTTCCAGCCGATTGTTGACGCACGGACGGGGAATATTTTCGCATACGAAGCGCTGATGCGCCCCCAGGGCGAAACCATTCAAAACCCCTCTGCTTTTATTTCCTTGGCAAAGGCGCATTCGCGGCTTGAAAAGATCGAAACGCTGACCTTTTTCCATGCGATGGAAGCATTTTCCAAACTGCCGGCATCCATGACTAACTGTAAGCTCTTCATCAATTCCATCTCGAACCAAAAGATGTCGATAGAGGACGAAGAACGCTTCGCCGAGCGCTACAGCGAACACATGTCCCGTATCGTCTGCGAAATTACGGAAGAGGAGGAAAGGGACGACGAGTGCATGGCGGAGAAGATCGCGTTCATGCAAAAATACAGCCAGGAACTGGCGCTGGATGATTTCGGCGTCGGATACAACAGCGAAAGCGTCATGCTGCAGTATGCCCCTAAGTATATCAAGATAGACATGTCCATCATCAAGAACATCCACGAAGACGCGAACCGGCAGATGCTGACCCAAAACCTGATCACATACGGGAAAGCTGCGGGCATCCGGGTTCTGGCGGAGGGCGTGGAGCTGAAAGAAGAGATGGAGTATCTCATCGGCGCAGGCATTGATTACATGCAGGGCTACTACCTCTGCCAGCCCATGACCGCCCCGCCCTTGGATCTCCCGGAAATCAAGAGCGAGATCCGGAATCTGCAGGGGGGGTAACTACGCCACGGCGGCATCCAAGGCGATTTTCATCATGTCAGTGAAACTCTCCTCGCGTTCTTTCGGCGTCGTTTCCTCCGCAGTCACGAAATGGTTGCTCATCGTCAGGATTGCCAGCGCGTTCACATGGTTCGCGGCGGCATTCATGTACAGGGCGGCGGCCTCCATCTCCACGCACAGGACGCCGAGGCCCGCCCATTTTTCCCACCAGCCCGGCTGCAATTCATAAAAGACGTCCCCCGTCAGGATATTCCCGGCGTGAACCGGAATGTTAAGCTTGTCGGCGGCGGCCTTGGCTTTCAGCAGAAGCTCCCAGCTGGCCGTCGGCGCGAGCTGGCCGTTCAGGCAAAAGGTATGGGCGTAATTGGAATCGGTGGAGGCGGACAGGCCCAGCACCACGTCCCGGATCTTCACGTCCCGGCTGAACGCCCCGGCCGTCCCGATGCGGATCAGATTCTGCACATGGTATTCGGTGATCAGCTCCCAGGTGTAAATGCCGATGGACGGCATGCCCATGCCGGTGCCCTGTACGGAGACGGGCGTACCCTTATAGGTGCCGGTGAAGCCGAACATCCCGCGGATTTCGCTGTAGCAGCGCGCGTTTTCCAGAAAATTTTCCGCGATAAACCGTGCGCGGAGCGGGTCGCCGGGCAGCAATACCGATTCCGCGATTTCATTTTTCCCGGCTGCGTTAATATGGGTTGACATCATTTCCTCCAATCTGCCGCCAGAGGCGGCGTGAGCGTGCCCATCCGTCATTGCACGAATATACGAATATAGAATATAAAGATTATATCATAGATTTTTACGGTTTGTTTTGATTTTTTGCGGCAGATAAGGTACAATGATAGAATAGTGCAAAATCGATAAGGCAAGTGCAAAATCAACTAAGGGCGGAGGCGTAATTTTCAACGATGGAAATGTGTGTGGCGCGGCAACCTATCTTTGACAGAAAAAACGAAGTGTACGGATATGAATTGTTATACCGCAAGGACAGCACGCACAACGCTTTCGACCAGACGGTAGACGCGGACCAGGCGTCCACGGAGACGATTATAAACAGCTTCGTTGAAATCGGGCTTGAAAAACTGACCAACGGGCGGATGGCTTTCGTCAACTTCACGGAAAACCTGATTCTGAAAGACATTCCATCCCTGCTGCCCCCCAAGCTGCTGGTGGTGGAGATCCTGGAAAACATCAAACCGGAGCAAAGCGTGCTGCGGGCCTGCGTTCGGCTGAAACAGGCCGGTTACTTGATCGCGGTGGATGATTTCATCGTCAATGAGGAAAACCTCGCGTTTTTGGATTACGCCGACATCGTGAAGATAGACTTCCTAGCCACCGGCATGGAGGCGATCTATTACGTCGTCGATCTGATCAAGAAAAAAAAGCGGAGCGGCGCCAAATCGCCTATTTTGCTGGCTGAAAAGATCGAAAACAACAACATGTACCAAATCGCTTTGCGGATGGGCTTTCATTATTTCCAGGGCTATTATTTCAGCAAACCCGTCATCGTGGAAGGACGGAGCCTGCAGCCGTCCGCCATCAACCGGCTGCGCATTTTTCAGCTGGCGATGAAGCCGGAGTTTGAATTTCAGGACCTGGCGGAAGTGATCCGGCAGGATGTTTCGCTGTCTTACCGGCTTTTGCGCTTGGTGAACTCCGCGTATTTCGCTTTTGGCGGTCCGGTTGAAAACATCCAGCAGGCGCTGGTCATTCTCGGATCGGCTGAAATCAAAAAATGGGTGGCGCTCATGTGCCTGCTGGACGCAAACCCCGACAAAACGGTGGAGCTTACGCGCATGTCGCTGGTCCGGGCGCGTTTTCTGGAGTTGGTCGCCGCGCGGCTCGGCAGGGAAAAGGAATCGGAAACGCTGTACCTGATGGGGATGTTTTCCCTGATGGACGTGATCATGGATTGCCCGATGGAAGAAATTTTGCGGCAGATCCACATCGATAAAAAGATCAGCGCGCCCTTGATCGAGGAAACAGGGGAATATTACGAGCTTCTGCTGATCATCCGCGATTATGAGCGCGGGGATTTTGAGGGCGCATTCCAGAAAGGCAGCCGGTTCGGACTGCAGCAGGCGGACATGGCAAACGCGTACATGGAAGCGATCCAGTGGGTCGGGTTGCTGGATATTTGACTTTTTTATTGACAAACCGCTATCGTTGGCGGTATACTTGAATCGTTGCGAATATTGGAAAGGAGGTACTGGGATATGGCCGTACCAAAGCGAAAAACGTCAAAAGCCAAAAGGGATTCCCGCAGGGCGCCGAACATGAAGATGAAGGCACCGGGTTTATCCATATGTCCGCACTGCCACGAACCGAAGCTGCCGCACAGGGTCTGCCCGAACTGTAATTACTACAACGGCAGGGAGATCGTCGCGTCAGAGGCTTAGAAGGATCTGTTTAACCGTCAGGGCAATCCGTTCAGACGTTGATCAGATCCTCCATGCTATACAGCCCGGCCGGTTTGCCGGCGATACAACGGGCGGCTTGCAGCGCACCGCGGGCAAACACGTGCCGGGAGAATACGGAGTGCCGGATTTCGAACACTTCATCCGGCCCCAGGAACAGGACGCTGTGTTCGCCGGGCACGGAACC
>JAITOE010000236.1 GCA_031290135.1 Eubacteriales Family XIII. Incertae Sedis bacterium | reverse complement strand
CGTCAGGCTTCGTTGGCGGAACCCGTTGATACAGCCAGTATCAGCGGAACCCGCCGCCTTGCCTGGCGAAAAAAATCCTCGCCACTTTGTCCAATGTTTAATTGTCGGAGCAATAAAATGCCCTCCGGCGTTGCCGGAGATGGCTGTGCCATAAATGCAAGCATTTATGGCATGACCACAGAGTGGCTATTATACAGATTAAAAAAAATATACAAATACCAGTGGGGACACGTATGATCATGCTTGAAAAACAGACGGACGGCAAACCGGATGAAATGAGCCGGGAAGAACTGCTTGCCCTTACGCGGGAACTCGCGCAGGCAAGGCTTCTGGCGGAAGACGCAAACGCCGCCAAAGACCATTTCATCGCAAGCGTGAGCCACGAAATCCGGACTCCGCTCAACGTGATACTGGGTCTTGCCGAGATGGAGCTGCAGAAAGATCTGCCGACCGGCACGATTCTCAATTTTGAAAAGATCTACGCGGCCGGCACGGTTTTGCTCGGGCTGATCAACGACATTTTGGACGTGTCAAAAATCAAATCGGGGAAATTCGACCTGTTCGAAGAAAATTATGATTTTTCCGAAATGATCAGCGAAGTGATCAGCATAAACGTCGTGCATATCGCGTCGAAGAACATGCTTTTCCATGTAGACGTGGACGAAAACATACCGGCCGGCCTGAAAGGCGACGCGACGCGGGTGCGGCAGATATTGAACAACCTCCTTTCAAACGCGTTCAAATTCACGACGCAGGGTTCGGTCACGCTGCGAATCACCTGCGAACCGCAAGAGGATTCCGTCCGGCTCGCTTGCACCGTAAGCGACACGGGGCAGGGCATACGCAAAGAAGACATGAATAAACTGTTCAAGGATTACAGCCAGATAGGGACGCAGGCGAGCCATCAGGCAGGCGGCGTCGGCCTGGGCCTGTCCATTTGCAGAAACCTCGTGGAAACGATGGACGGCGAGATCAGCGTGGAAAGCGAATACGGGAAAGGTTCCAGCTTCACCGCTGAATTCAAACAGGCCGTCGCGGACGTGCGCCCCATCGGCCCGGAGGTGGTGCGCAAGCTGAAAAAATTCCAGCTGCTCAAGACGCGCCGGGGCATGGCAAACGATATCCGCATTGCGATGCCGGAAGCCAGAATCCTGATCGTGGACGACGTCATGACGAACCTGGACGTCGCGAAAGGGCTGATGGCGCGCTACGGCCTGACGGTGCATTGCGTGTCAAACGGGCAAAAGGCGGTCGATCTGATCCGGGACGCGGTAAATCCCTACGACATGGTCTTCATGGATCATATGATGCCGGAAATGGACGGAATAACCGCCGTGCAGATCATCCGCAACGAAATCGGCACGATTTACGCGGAAACCGTTCCGATTATCATGCTGACTGCCAACGTGGTGTCCGGCCGCAGGGAAATGTTCCTGCAAAGCGGCGTGGATGATTTTTTGTCGAAGCCCATCGACGTGGCGCGGTTGGATTATATCCTGCGCACCTGGATACCGAAAGAAAAACAAAAGGAGCGGCATCCGTCCCCTGTGCGGCCCACAGGAGACGGGGCGGAGGAAACGGCGCCCTTTGCCATTTCCGGCGTCAGCGCCGGCGACAGGATCAGCACGCTGGGTTCCGTCACGTTCTATATGACCGTGCTGCAGGCCTTTTGCCGGGACGCGGATGAAAAAACGGCGCAGATCAGGAACTGCGCAGACACGGGGGATTTCGGCCTGTACACCACGCTCGTACACGGCCTGAAGGGCGCGGCGCGTAACATCGGCGCAAACGATTTCGCGGCGTTCGCGGAGAAAATGGAAAATGCGGGCAAGAATAAAGACGCCGCCTGCGTCCATGGCAAAACCGAACGGCTCCTGTCGGATCTGCGCATCCTGACGGAGGACATCCGCGCCGCCCTGTCCATGTGCGCGAAAAATGAAGAAACCGTGCAGCTGACGGGGGTGCAGGTTGAATCCCTGAAAGCCGCCCTGATCAACTCGGACGTGGAAACGGTAAACCGCCTGCTTTTAGAATACTTGGAAATGCCGCTCGACGAAAAAACCAGGAACGCTGTCTCTGAAATAGAGCAGAACGTCCTTTTATACGAATACGCCGCAGCAGTCCAGGCGACAAACGCCCTGCACGCCCTGTGAGAATTATAAATTTTACTTGATTATCCTGCTCAGTTATGCTATCATAAGTTTTGGAATTCGCCGGCGTGATGGAATTGGCAGACGTGCTGGACTCAAAATCCAGTGGTGGTAACACCGTATCGGTTCGACCCCGATCGCCGGCACCATTTATTCCATCGGCCGGAAGAAAAACCGTTCCGGCAGAATTAAAGACAAATATGCGGTTGTGGCGGAATAGGCAGACGCGCACGGTTGAGGGCCGTGTTCGAAAGAGTGGGGGTTCAAGTCCCTTCAACCGCACCACAATGTTCAGCCGTGAACCCTGTCCGACGGATATTTTTCGCCGGGCAGACGTTCGCGGTTGTTTTTGCGTTGGAGGACTGTGTGTGAGGCGATGCGGCGAAAAAAATACGAAAAAATCAATTCGTTCATTTATTGCTATTTCAATCTTTGTGCAATTGCAGTATAATAAAAAAGTAGTATATCAAGATAAGAGGACGAATGATGTCATATTTAGACAGAGCAATTCAAGCGGGTTACGCTAATATAACAGGCACAGAGGGCAAGCGTCAGATTGCCTATGTCACATCGAACAACCATACCGAACGCTATGACGACCCGGAAGAACAGGTTCGCGCTGAGTTTTGGGCGGAACTGATTTATAAATACGATTATACGGCGAACCGCCTTAGAGTAGAGGTTACTGTTCCCGACAGATTGCCAACGGATAGGGCGGATATTGTCATATTCCGCGACGACGACTGCAAGCGTCCATATGCCGTGGTAGAGTGCAAAAAGGACGGCGTTACCGACGCCGAGTTTACACAGGCGATTGAGCAGGGCGTAGGCAACGCCACTTGGGTAAAACTCCGCGCCGATTATGTCGTCGCTGTCGCGGGTTCTACCCGCCGAGTGCTTGACGTGACCGACAAATACGGTGCGTTGGAGCGTGAAATGAATATCCTTGCCGACCTGCCGAAAGCATACGGCAAACCGCAGGAATACCGTTTTTACAAGGGCGATAAAGACAACGACATTCAGCCGGTCTCCCGCGAGGATTTGATGTCCGCAATCAAAAAGTGCCACCAGACGCTTTGGGGCGGAGGGCGATTATCGCCGCCGACCGC
>JAITOE010000178.1 GCA_031290135.1 Eubacteriales Family XIII. Incertae Sedis bacterium | reverse complement strand
CAGGGTTTCCGCCCTGCCCCTCCACGAATTCCCTGAATTTTTTCAGGCCCGCGCCGGATCCGAGGGCTATTTTTGCCAGGTTGTAGCCATCTTCCGGCGTTGCGACCTTTTCTCCCGCGTAAATCATGTAAGCCGACAGCCGCAGCGACAGTTCTGTAATGTCCGCCGGTCCCCTGCCCTTCAATGTCTCTATGGCTTCTATGACCTCCATGCTGTTTCCCACGCTCTTTCCAAGCGGCTGATCCATCGCGCTTACGACGGCGATGGTTTTTTTGCCGGCCGCTTTCCCGATTGCCACCATGATTTCCGCCAGCTGCTTCGCTTCCCCGATATTTTTCATGAAAGCCCCGTCGCCGCACTTGACGTCCAGCACAAAGGCATCGCTTCCGGACGCCAATTTCTTGCTCATGACGCTGGCTGCGATGAGTCCCAGGCTGTCCACCGTGGCCGTCACGTCCCGCAGGGCGTATATCTTCTTGTCGGCGGGCGCGATGTGTCCCGTTTGCCCGATTACAGAAATCTTTTTATCGTTAACCAAATCCGTGAACGCCGCCGCGTCCATGCCGGTCCTCATGCCGGGGATCGATTCCATCTTGTCCACGGTTCCGCCCGTGAAACCTAAGCCGCGCCCCGACATTTTTGCGACGGGAACGCCGCATGCGGCCGCCAGCGGCGCCGCTATGAAGGTGGTTTTGTCCCCCACGCCGCCGGTGCTGTGTTTATCCACTTTGACGCCCTGTATGGCGGAGAGATCGATCACGTCGCCGGACCGCTTCATGGCGTCGGTCAGCAAAAAAATCTCCTTTTGGCACAGGGCGCGGAAAAAGATTGCCATCAGCAGCGCCGCGGCTTGGTAATCCGGGATCGCGCCCGCCGTGACGCCTTGCACAAAATATTCGATTTCACCGGCGTCCAATTTCCCGCCGTCGCGTTTTTTCTGGATGATGTCGATCATTGTCACGCAATCACCTCCTGATCCGTTGCTGCGGACGGGCATAACCCGTCCCGCAGCCGCATGATTTACCGTCCGAAGATCTCCAGGCTCTTCCCTGTCGCCGTCCCCTTGACGCCCAAAAACTCCGCTGCCGTGGCTCCGATGTCGGCGAAAGATGCCCGGACGCCGAAATCCGCGGGCCGCACCCCTTTTCCGTACAGCAGCGCCGGAACCGCCTCCCGCGTATGATCCCAGCCGCCGTGCGCGGGATCGTTGCCGTGATCCGCGCACAGAACCAGCATTTCATCCGCTCCGAGCGCGGACAGGATCTCCGGCAGCCGCGCGTCAAATGCCTCCAATGCCCTGCCGTATCCGGGCGCGTCCCGCCTATGGCCGAACAAAGAGTCGAAATCGACCAGATTCGTGAAAATGAGGCCGTTAAATTCCTCTTTCAGGGCTTTTACCGTCTGATCCACGCCGTCCATGTTGTTTTCCGTATGGACGGACCGCGTAATCCCCTGCCCGTTAAAAATATCGCTGATCTTCCCGACGGCGAAGACGGTTTGCCCCGCCGCCGCGCAATGATCCAGCAAGGTCAGGCCGCTTGTCCGTGCGGGCTCTGGCCCACCCGGCACTCCGGATGTAGGCCCTTCGGGCCTACAGAATAACGCTGGCCGTGCGGGCTCTGGCCCGCCCGTCACTCCGGATGTAGGCCCTTCGGGCCTACAGAATAACGCTGGGGACACGGCGTAGTCTTTCCGGTCCGAAGTCCGCACCCGCCTCCCCTGCTCCATTTTGTACGGCCTCGCTATCACGCGCCCCACGGACATCTCCCCCGTCAGCATCTCCCGTGCAACCTCGCAGATTTCATACAGGCGCCCGAGGGGTATGACCGCCGTGTTCGCGGCGATCTGAAATACGCTGTCCGCCGAGGTGTATATGATGGGCATCCCGCTCTGTTCATGCGCGGGGCCCAGTTCCTCTATGATCACCGTCCCGGACGCCGCGTAATTGCCCAGCGTGCCAGTCCCGATCCGCTTCTCAAAGTCCGCCATGAAACCGTCGGGGAATTTTTCAAAGGTTTTAAAGGGATGCTCCGTATAAAGCCCCGCGATTTCCCAGTGCCCCGTAATGGTGTCCTTGCCTTTGGACGCTTCCGACAGGCGCGCGTAAGCGGCCCGTGGCGCTTCCACGGCCAGACGGCCGCCCGCCGCGCCCCGGATGTTGCCGATTCCGAGCGCGCGCAGATGCGGGATCTTCAGATCCGGCACGGCATCCAGAATGTGCAGCAGCGTGTCTGCACCGGCATCGCCGTACTGCCCGGCGTCAGGCAAGGCCCCGATGCCCAGGCTGTCCAATACGATGATCGTAACTCGTTTCATATGTCCCCCTTGTTTTCTATATACCTAAGCTTCATAACAGTCAATCACGACGGGTTCCGTCACCAAACGGAACGAATCTACCCAGCCGGGGGGCGGGCGTAACCCGGAGGGCGGGATTGCGGGTATTCCAGCGGAGCGAGCAACGCGAGCGAAGCACCCGCATAGGCGTCAGCCGCCCCGACCCGGAGTGTTGCGCCCGCCCCCCGGCGGCGATCCTATGTACCTAAGCTTCATAACAGTAACATTATGTTGCTCCGCCTCCGCAGGGCGGCTGGCATCTACTCCGCCACCGGCTGCCAGGCGATGTACCCCTCGCCTCCTATTTTTATCGTTCCGCGCTCGACGTTCCGTTCCCTGAGATCCAGCAGCACCTTTTTCAGATCGTCGAGATTGTCTGAAAAATGTTCCGGCGTACCCTCGCACAGCAGGTGATCGTAAACATACGCTCTAATTATTATAGTCGAAATATCGATTTTTTTAAAGTACAATTCGTATTTTTTTGTTTTTTTCATTAAAAATAATGTGTCCGTGAGCGCCGCGTTTTCCTCCGCCTCCAGCGGATGTCCCTCTTCGGCGCGCGTCACTTTCAGGTTTGAAAGCTCTGTCAGCACGGGTTCGGTGTCCGTCTTCCGCAGCACAAGGCCGTCCTCGTCTATGATGATATAGGCCCCTCCCGATGCGACAAAGGCTTCTTCCTGCCGCTCTGTCACATGGACGACAAGGGTGCCGGGCAGTTCGCGCCGGATCTTCACCCCCATGATGTACGGATCCGCAAGAAGGCGTTTTTTCACGTCCCGCATGGATGTATGGAAAATGTTGTCTCCTATTTCGGCCGCTGATTTATCGATGATCTGTCCGGCCGTGTAATAGACGTTGTTTTCTACGACGATGTTTTGAATGTCAAAAAAAGACGAATTTAGAAAATAATAGGCACCGATGAGCAAAAGGACGGCTCCCAGCGTTTTCAGCAGGTAATATTTTTTCCGTCTCTTTTTTTTCTTGCGCGGCGGGTTTAGCGCGTCATAAAGCTCTTTTTCATTATTTTCCATGGCTTCCCTTCTCGCTGACGCAATCATAAATCACGTCCGCCGCGTCTAAGCGTCCCAGACGCTCGCTGGCCGCGCCCATCGTGTTCAGGAGCGATTTGTTGCCCTTCAGCCGCAAAACGGCGTCCAACAGCTTCGCCGGGGAAAGCGCGTCCTCCGTAAGCAACAGCGCGCCGCCCCGGTCCGCCACCGTTTTCGCGTTGAAAAATTGGTGGTTTCCCGTCACGTTGGGCGACGGTATCAGGATGGACGCCTTGCCGCAGGCCGTGATCTCCGAAACTGTCAAGGCGCCGCTGCGGCTGATGATCAGATCCGCCGCCGCCATATAGGCGTGCATCTGATCCGTGTATTCCATCACGACAACGCGGTCTCCCATCGGAATCCCAGCGTCCTGCAAAGTGAGCAGGGCTTTGGCGTAGTGCGCCTTTCCCGTCACGAAGTACACCCGCATGTCGCTTTCCCGGTGCAAATCCGCGAGCACGGCGGAAAAATTCTCGTTGATCGCCCGCGCGCCTAAGCTCCCTCCAAAGCAAAGCAGGACAAATTCGCCGTTTCCGATTCCTAATTTTTCCCTGTATCCCACGGCATTCGCAGTGATGAACTCGGTGCGGAGCGGGTTCCCGACCACGAGGGTTTTTTCCGGCGATTTAAAAAAAGGCGCGGCTTCCCCGAAGGCGAGAAAGACTTTTTCGGCGTATTTTTCGGCCATTTTATTGGCCATGCCTGGAAAGGCGTTCTGTTCATGGACGAACGCCCGTATCCCGGCCTTTCCGGCCTCGCGCACCACCGGCCCCGACACGTAGCCCCCGGTTCCGATCACCACATCGGGTTTAAATTCCCGCAGGATCCCTTTTATCTCTCCCCCGGCCCGGATCAGTTTGCACAGCGCACCGATGTTTTTAAGGGGTTTTGTGCGGGAAAACCCGCGGATGTCGATAAAGCGGACTTTATAGCCGCGATTCCGCAGAAGCTCTTTTTCCATGCCCTTGTTGGCGCCGATAAATAAAATTTCGCTGTCCGGCTGCTTCCGCATGATTTTTTCCGCAATTGCGATGGCGGGATAAATATGCCCCCCGGTTCCGCCTCCGGCCAATATTGCTCTCATTTGACATCGCTTCTTTCTTTAATTATTGCGAATCTACAGATATGTCACCGCTGTCAGGCGTCGGCGTTATATCTGTACCGCGAGATGTTCCAGACGATCCCGGCCAGGCCCATGTAGACGACCAAGGCGTTTCCCCCGTAGCTGACGAATGGCAGCGACACGCCCGTGGCCGGCATGCTGGACGTGACCACCGCGATGTTCATGATCACCTGGATTGCGATCATGATGCTGAAACCCGCCGCCACCAACATGCCAAACTGGTCTTTCGCCCGGATGGCGATCTGCACCGATTTATAAATCAGCAGAAGATAGGCCGCTATCAGCAGCAGGCAGCCGATGAGACCCAGTTCCTCGCCGATGATGGCAAAGATAAAGTCGTTGTGCCCCTCCGGCAGGTACAGCGTCTTCTGGATGCTTTTCCCGAAGCCCACGCCCCGGAAGCCCCCCGCCCCCAGCGCCAGCAGCGACTGAATGACCTGATAACCGGTGTTCTGCGGATCCTCGAATGGGTTTAGAAAGCTGGTGATCCGTCCCCACTGGTACCCGTCCGCATCCGCGCTTCTGCTGAGCAGGCAGAAAAACATCAGCGCCCCTGCCACGGCGATCATCAGGGCATGCCGCCATTTGAGGCCCGCCACAAACATCATGCCCAGAACGATGCAGAAAACCGTAATCGCCGTTGACAGGCTCGGCTGTCTGTATATCAAAATGAACAAGGCGGCGGCCACCACAAGGAGGAAAGCGACGCCCTTCAGCGAACGGATCCGTTTTGCGTCCTGGCTGACATACCACGCGACAAACAGGATGGCCGCCACTTTGGCGATTTCACCCGGCATGACGGTCAGATTCTCTCCCAGCCCAAGCCATCTGGACGCGTTGTTGCGGACGATGCCAAGGGGGGACAGCACCGCAAAGAGCATGGCGACGGTGACGATCAGGAACACCGGCGAAAGTTTGCGGTAAAAAGAATACGGGACCAAGGCGGCGGCCAGCATCACGGCAAACCCGACGACCGCCCAGGCGGCCACCCGTTTCAAATAGTAATATGAATCGCCCATTTCGTTGAGCGCGACATAATTGCTGGCGCTGAATACCATCAGGATGCCGAACGCCACAAGGCACAGGATCAAAAAAGCGAACAGGAAATCCCCTGCTTTCGCCCGCACCATGGCCGCCGGTCCTCCCTCCCGCAGCTGCGTCCGCAGCACGGGTTCCGTAACGCGCCCGTACCTTTCCACGGGTGCTTCGCGCCTGCGCGTCCTTCGTTCCGCGAGCAGCGCGCGCGCCGTCCTTTCGCCGGCCTCCCTGCGCGCCGTCACCGTTTTAAGCCTTTCACGCATTGCCTGAAGTGTTCTCCCCGTTCCTCAAAAGATCCGTACATGTCCCAGCTGGCGCAGGCCGGCGAAAGAAGAACCGTGTCGCCCTCCCGTGCCAGTTTGAAGCCTGTTTCCACGCAACGCTCCATGTCGCCGCAGTCGGTGACGTCCAAGAAGCCCTGCGCCGCAGCCGCAGCGCGGATCTTCTCCGCCGTGACGCCGAGCAGCAGCAGGCGCCTGACCTTGCCGCCGAACGCCGCCACAAAACCATCGAATTCCGCGTTTTTATCGTAGCCGCCCGCAATGAGAAAAATGCCCGGATTTACCGCTTCCAGCGCCTTGACGGACGCGTCGGGGTTCGTCCCCTTGGAATCGTTTACGAAACGCACGCCGCCGATCACGTCCACAAGCTCCAGCCTGTGCGCCACGCCGGCAAAGCGCCGCAGGGTTCCGGCGATGTGTTCCGGCGAAATCCCGACGCAGAACGCCGCGGCGGAAGCAGCAAGGGCGTTTTCCAGATTGTGCGCACCCGGTATTTTCAGTTCTTCTTCCCTGCACAATACACAGTCCCGCCCGGATTCATTCCGGATTACAAGGAAGCCGGCCCGGACGAAGGCGCCCGCCGGCAGCTCACGCGTCCTGCTGAAAGGAAAACGCTTCGGCGGGCAGCCTTTCGTGAGCTTCCACGCCGCTTCATCATCGCGGTTTACGACTATCCAGTCTCCCTCCTCCTGCTTTTCAAAGATCCGCGCCTTGGCGGCGGCGTAGCTTTCCATGTTCCCGTGCCGGTTCAAATGATCCGGCGTAATATTCAAAAGTACGGATATCGACGGGCGGAAATCCTTGATTCCCTCCAGCTGAAAGCTTGAAACCTCCGTGACCATCCAGGCTTGTTCGTCCATGCCCTCCGCGAGGGTTTCCGTCACCGCCGGGCTTCCGATGTTTCCCGCCACCCGGCTTTTCAGCCCGCCGTCCCGGAACATCTCCCCCAGCAGCGTGGTCGTCGTCGTTTTCCCGTTGGTTCCGGTGACGGCGGCGTAGCGCGCGCGCCCCATCCGCCACGCGAGTTCCAGTTCGCCGATGATTTCCGCGCCCCTTTCCCCGGCGCGCAGAATCAGCGGCAAGGACATGGGGACGCCTGGGCTGACGACCAACAGATCCCAGCGTTCGCCGGCATCCGGCTCTTTGCCCCCGCAATACAGCCGCAAGCCCTGCGGCCCGCTGAAAAGCGCCCGGACGCCGGGAGGCAGCTGCGCCTCGGTCTTCCGGTCGTAACCCCAGACTTCCGCGCCCTGCGCCCCTGCGGCCCGCGCCGCGGCTTCTCCGGATCGCGCAAGCCCTACGATTAATATTTTTTTTCCGTCCAACATAGGCGTTTTCCTTGAACCGGCGCTTATGCGTACTTGCAAATTCGCGCGGATTTTTTGATATTTCGGCGTTACGGCAAAAGCATGAAAGCTGCCAGCGCCAGCAACAGCGACGCCCCCCAAAACGAGCGCACCACGTTCCGTTCAGACCAGCCGCACAGTTCAAAATGATGGTGCAGGGGCGCCATTTTGAACACCCGCTTCTTCCGCGTCTTGTAGCTTGCCACCTGAATGATGACCGACAGCGCCTCCGCCACATATACGAAACCGACCACGGGCAGTATCAGTTCCTGGTGAAGCAGAATGGCGGAAACAGCCAGCCCGCCGCCCAGCGCCAGCGAACCCGTGTCCCCCATGAAGATGCGTGCGGGATAGCGGTTATACAGCAAGAACCCCAGGCATCCGCCGGTCAGCGCGGCGCAAAACGCGGATGCTTCCGGCGAGGCGCCGCCCGCCAGGGCAAAATACAGCGCGACGATGGCCGTCACACCGGAGGCCAGGCCGTCAAGCCCGTCGGTCAGGTTTACGCTGTTGACCATGGCGACGATGACAAAAACCACAAACGGTACATATAAAATCCCAAAATCTACGGTTTTATCAAAAAAAGGCACATAAAGCGCGGTGTTGTTCCCGGAAATGCTGATCTGGTACAGCGTTGCCGCCACCGCAATGGCCGCCTGAAGCAGGATTTTCTGCAGCGCGGTCAAGCCCAGGTTCCGTTTCATCCTTACTTTTACATAATCGTCAAAAAATCCCAATGCGGCGTAGGCAGCAAATATCGCCAGAATGACAAGGGTGTCCGTTGACCAAATGGGGCTTATGAAAAACATCGCGAACGCCGTCCCGGCTACGATGGCGATCCCGCCCATGGTGGGCGTCCCGCTTTTGCTCAAATGGGATTCCGGCCCCTCCGCGCGGATGCTCTGCCCTGCGTTCAGCTTTTTAAAAAAGGGAATGGCGAACCGGGTCAGAACCGCCGTGCTGACAAACGCCGCCGCGACGACTGCGGCCATGCCGGCGGCGCCGTCTCCGGCAAAACCCGTCGTCATTCCATGATCCTTTTCACGAGCGTTTCCATCTCCATGCCCCGCGATCCTTTCACAAGGATTACGTCGCCGGCGCCCAGCAGATGTTTCATTTTTTCCCAAGCGGCGTCTTTCGTGCCGAAGGGCAGGATTTCCAGATCCGGCGCCGCGTCCCGCGCGCCCGCGGCGATTCCCGTCGCTTTTTCCCCTACCGTAATCAGCACATCCACTTTTTTGTGTGCGGCATAGGCGCCGAGCTGCCGATGGTATTCTTCGGACCGGGCGCCCAGCTCGTTCATGTCGCCCAGAATGGCAATTTTGCGGATGCCCCGCACGTTCTCTAAGGTATCTAAAGCGGCCCGCATCGAATCGGGGCCGGCGTTATAGGTGTCGTCTATGACCTTCATGCCGTTTTTCCCCATAAGCCGGTTGGTCACGGCATACTGTTCCAGGCTTTCGGCGGCCCCTTTCATGGAAATTCCGAGGCAGAAGACGGCCGCCGCGGCAAGCGCCGCGTTCATCGCGTTATGGGCGCCCAGCACGGGCAGGAAAAACCGCTGCATCTCATCCCCGTGTTCCAGGAAGAAAGTGACCCCGTTTTCGCCGCCGCCTTCCACGCCGGACAGGATAAAATCGCTTTTCCCCGTGTTTCCTACTTTAATGAGGCGATAGGGTCCCAACGCACATTCCTCCGTCAGAAGGCCGCCGGCGGTGTTTATGACTAAGCTGCCCCCCGCACCCATGTAGTTGGCGATTTCCAGCTTCGCGTCCCGGATCCCGTCCTGGCTTTCAAAATTGCGGATGTGCGCCGTCCCGATGTTGGTAATGATCCCGATATCGGGGCGGACGATGCCCGCCAAAAGGTCTATTTCCCCCGCCGTGTACATGCCCATTTCAAAAACCCCCGCCTGGACGCCCTCGTCCATGGCAAGGATGGAGAGCGGCAAGCCGATCTCGTTGTTCATGTTCGCCGTTGATTTTGCTGTTTTAAAATGCCCTTCGCAGATATGGCAAACCATGTCCTTCGTCGTGGTCTTCCCCGTGCTGCCCGTCACCGCGATCTTCTTCATATCGAAATGCCGGATGTAATAAGCCGCCAGGTTTTGCAGCGCCGTCAGGACGTCGTCCACGAGAATCGCGTTTACCGCTTCCCCTTGGGGAACCGCGTCCGCGTCCGATACGATGAAGTTTCCGCAGCCGGCGCGGATCGCGTCGGGAATGAAACGATGCCCGTCCTGTTTTTCGCCCTTGAGCGGGAAAAACAGCTCCGTTTCCGAAACCTCCCGCGAATCCTTGGACACGCCCCGGATCAACACGTCCGCGTCCCCCCGGATCCGCTTTCCGTGTACCGCCGATTCTATTTCGCTGAGTTTCAATGCTTTCATCTTTCTATTCTCCGCTGTTTTTCACATGTGCCCTTCGGCGAAAATCATTCACTGTACAGGCACACCTGGCCGCCGGGCGGCAGCTTCGCCCCCGCTTTCGGATATTGATCCAGCACCATGAAATCCACATCCTCCCCCGTGGCGGGCGATGTGATATAGGTCAGGCCGCTCCCCAGCAATTTCCCGGCGGCGTCGCTGTAATTCACGTCCGTAACATCCGGGACGATCACGTAGGAACGCTGCATCTCCGCCAGTTCTTCCTGCGTGTACTGGGGCGGGATGTTCAGGTAGCGCAGAATGTCGGTCATGACCTCCTTGACCGCTGGCCCCGCCGTCGTGCTGCCGAACTTCGTTCCCTGTGGTTCATCGACGATGAGCAGCACCGCCACCTTTGGATCGTCCATGGGCGCCATGGCCACCATGGAAGCCGTCACCCTTCCGGTCTTGTAGCTCCCCTCATACAGCTTTTCCGCCGTGCCCGTTTTGCCGCCGATGCGGTATCCCGGAACGCTGGCGACCTTGCCGCCGCTTTCACTGACGACGTATTCCATGATCGTTTTCATCTCTTCGGCGGTCTGTTCGCTGAGCACCTGGCGCACCACCTTGGGTTCGAAGGATTCCACGATGTCCCCCTTGCTGTCCGTCAGCGCTTTCACCAACCGCGGCTGCATCAGGTTTCCCCCGTTCCCGATGGCGGAAACCGCCGTAATCAGCTGGATGGGCGTCACGGCGATGCCCTGCCCGAAGGCCATGGTCGCAAGCCCTACGGCCCCTGCGGTTTCGCGGCTTTGGATCAGTGCCGCGGCTTCGCCCGGAAAATCGATGCCTGTCTTTTCCGTGATGCCAAACAGCTCGATGTAATGGTAAAAATTATCGAATCCCATCCGCTGCGCCAGCTGTATCATCACGGGGTTGCAGGAATTTCCCACCGCCTGCATCAGGCTCTGCGTCCCGTGCGGCTCATAATACCGCCAGCACCGCAGCCGGGTCGGCCCGACTTGATAATAGCCGCTGCATGAAAAGCTGTCGCTCGGCGTCGCCGCGCGCTCTTCCAGCGCCGCCGATACCGTCAGCAATTTGAATGTGGAACCCGGATCATACACGTCGCTGATCAGGGGGTTCCGCCACATGCCGTTCCAGTAGGCCACCTGTTCTTCGGCAGGAAGGCTTTGCACGTATGCCGCTTCCTCCGGATCGAGGGGCGTGCGCGGGTCGTTGGGATCGAAATCCGGCGTCATGCCCATGGCTAAGACGTCCCCCGTGCCGGGATCCATGACGACCGCCATGACACGTTTGGCGGCCGTGACCTCCTGTACGCTTTCTAAGGTTTTTTCCACATAATGCTGGATGGCCTCATCGATGGTAAGCACGACGTTCAGCCCGTTTTGTTCCTCGTAGCGTTCGTCCCGCCCGTAGGCCAAGCTGTTCCCTTTCGGATCCGCGTTCTTGATCCAGCGCCCGGAAATGCCGGAAAGCCAGGTGTCGTATGCCAGTTCAAGCCCGCCGATGCCATTTCCGTCGTCGTTGACGGTACCCAGCAAATGCGCGGCAAAGGGCCCGTAGGGATAAAAACGGCTTACGTTCTCTTCTATTTCTATGCCGGCGAGCTTCTCTTCATTCACGCGGGTCCGGATGCTTTCGGCTTTCTCCTTGCTCATATCCTTTGCGACCCGGACCATCACGTTGTCCCGCGTCACCATTTCCCGGACGGATTCCGGATCCATTTCAAGCTCTTCCGAAAGCATCCGCACGGTTTTCGACACACGCAGCTCCTTTATTTCTTCCGTGTCCCCCGACGCCACGTTCGCCGGCCTGACCCACAGCCGGTACGAAACCGCGCTGACCGCCAGCTCTGTCATGTTGCGATCCAGGATGGCGCCGCGCCGGGGCGGGATGAGCACGTCTTTTGTCTGGCGTTCGGTGGCCAGCGTGGCATACTGTTCGTTGGCAACAACGGTGATCCATCCGATCCGGAACGCCAGGCCCGTGAACGCGAGCGCCACGACCACAAAAGCGGCGATCATCCGCTTCTGCGCCCGCAGTGTGACGTCCTCTTGTTTTTTTCCTTTTTTCACCATACAATACGCCTTGGCGATCCTTTCTTCGTTCCGTTCGTACCCAGCTGCGGGGCGGGCGTCACCCAGAGGCCTTTACCAGAGCTGATATGCGTTCTCTTTTATGTATTGCGCGAAATCCGCCACGGTTTCCGGTTCTTCCTCCAGAAAAACAAACTGCTCCGGCGCCGGGTACAGCATGCCCAGCTCTTCCGTCGCCCGCCGCTCTATGACGTCCACCCCGTTGCCGGTTTTGATCCTGACCTCCAGGTTCTCGATTTCGCCCATGAGCTCCGTCGTCATGCCGCGCGTCAGGTTGATGTTGAATTTGATCGCGGACGCGTATGTGGTCGTTATGATCATGCCCGCGCCCACAAGGATCGCGACGGTCAGCGCACCCATCAACAGGCGTTTTACGCCCGGCGTGTGCGTTATCCCTGCTTTTTCGGGCTTCGGCGCCGTTTTTTCCGTTTTAACCGGTTTAAGAAGCGACGGCCGCATGTTGATCCCGTAACGAATGTCGTTTTCGGCCTGCCTGTAGCTTCTTGGATAACTTTTCGGATAGCTCTTTTCTGCCAGCGCCATGTTCTGTTTCTCCTGCTTTATTGTAACTTTTCCATCACCCGCAGCTTTGCGCTGCGCGACCTGGGATTGCTTTCTGTTTCTTCTTCGGACGGGCAGACGGGCTTTCGTGTGACGCGCCTCCCGTCCGGCGTTTTTCCGCATACGCACATCGGCAAATCCTTGGGGCAGCCGCAGGGCGCTTCGTGCTTCGCGAAGCAGTTCTTGACGACCCGGTCTTCCAGTGAGTGGAAACTGATCACGCACAGCCGCCCGCCGGGATTCAGGCATTCCACAAAGGCTTCCAGCCCCTCTTCCAGTCCCCCGATTTCATCGTTCACTTCAATGCGAAGCGCCTGGAAGCTTCGTTTTGCCGGATGCGGGCCCTCGCGCCGCGCCGCCGCCGGTATGGCGGCCTTGATGATTTCAACGAGATCGCCCGTCCTCTGGATCCGTTTTTTCTTCCGTTCCCTTACGATAAAAGAGCTGATGCGCGCAGACCAGCGCTCTTCGCCGTAGCTCCGGATGACATGTGTCAGTTCGGCTTCGCTGTAACGGTTCACCACGTCCTCCGCCGTCAGTCCGCCCCCGTCGGCGTCCATGCGCATGTCTAACGGCGCGTCCGCCATATACGAAAAACCGCGTTTCGCGTTATCCAGCTGGAAAGACGACACGCCCAGATCCAGCACCGCCCCGTCCAATCCTTCGATGCCGGTTTCTTCTAAAATGTCCCTTATATTCCTGAAGTTTCCGTGTATGAAACGTTTTTTGCAAGGGAATTTTTCCAAATGCGCGCGCGCCGCCTGTATCGCGTCCGGATCCCGGTCGATGCCCAGCAACAAACCTGCTTCGCCGAGGCGTCCGCAAATGGCTGCCGCGTGGCCTCCGCCTCCAAGGGTTCCGTCGGCGTAGCTTCCGCCGGCTTTTACGTCCAACATTTCTAAGGTTTCCCGGAAAAGCACGGGCGTATGAAGAAATTCCATCTTATTCCTGCTCCTGTGTCCGCTTTTCGCTGATCCTCTTGCGGGCGTGGTTCAGGAGGGTTTTTACGTCTTTGTCGGGCTTCCTCTGCTCAAAGGCGTCGCGATCCCATATCTCCAGGTTCCGTATCATCCCGACCGTCACGATCTCTTTTGACAGGCCCGCGTATTTCACGGCGCTCTGCGGTATGGTCACGCGTCCCTGTTTGTCGATGTCCAGGTTGCTGGAGGTGCTGCTTATGTGCCAGATCAGGTCTTCCACGTCCTCGTCGCCTTCCCGCACGGAATCCAGATCGCTCAGGAAGCGTTCGTATTCTTTTATGGCGTACACATACAGGCTGGGCGCCGATCCGTGGAAGATCATGCATTTGCCCTCGTAATCCTTGCGGAGTTTGCCCGGCGCCGCTTGCTCCTTGCTTTCGTTTTCGCCGCTTAGATGCCGTATGTCAAAGGCGTCGCAATACTTCGCAGGTATGAACATGCGGTTTTTGTCATCTATGCTGTTGTATATGCTCCCGACAAACACGTTGCTTCTCCCGCCAAGACACTCATTATATGTGCAAAAAAAGATGAATATTGAACCTTTGGCTCTTTTTTACTCTATATTACTCTGATTTGCTCCACATGGCAAGCCGATTGACCAAAAAAAAAATCGCTTTCGCGGTTTTTTTCCATTTTAAAAAATAATTACAATTGGAATTCAGAATTATTACAAGATATTGTGCAGAATAGGCGTTCGCCCACCAGATATGTGGCAAGATATGGTAGCCCGCCGTTCAGACATTAAACAGGAAATGGATCACGTCCCCGTCCTGCACCACGTACTCCTTCCCTTCGGAGCGAATAAGCCCTTTTTCCCGCGCGGCGGCCAGATTCCCTCCGCATTCGACCAGCTTTTCGTAGCGGATGGTGTCCGCCCGGATAAAGCCCTTTTCAAAATCCGTATGGATGCGCCCCGCCGCCTGCGGCGCTTTCATCCCCCGGCGGATGGTCCAGGCGCGCACTTCGGGTTCCCCCGCGGTCAGGAAAGACACGAGGTCCAACAGGCGGTAAGAGGCATGAATGAGCTGATCGAGCCCGGATTCCTTTATCCCCAGTTCTTCGAAGAACAAAAGCTTCTCCGCGTCGTCTAATTCCGCCAGCTCCGACTCCACCTTTGCGCACAGCATCACCGTATCGGCGCCCTCTGCTTCCGCCAGTTCCCTGACGCGTTTCACCATCGCGTTGCCGTCCGGATCCCCGGCCTCCGCTTCGGACACGTTGGCTGCGTAGATGACCGGTTTGTTGGAAAGCAGATCCAGGCTTTTCACAAAATCGCGTTCCTCATCCGAAAAATCCAGCGACCGCGCCGGTTTCCCGTTTTCAAGCGCAGTCTGTACGCGTTGCAGCGTCGCGATTTCCGCTTGCAGCCCCCTGTCCGCTTTCAGGTTCTTTTGCGTCCTGTGGAGGCGCCGTTCCACAAGCTCCATGTCCGAAAGGATCAATTCCAGATTCACCGTTTCGATGTCGTCCAGCGGATCCAGCTTTCCCTCGACATGGACGACGTTTTCGTCCGAAAAACAGCGGACGACGTGGACGACGGCGGCGACCTCCCGGATATGCCCGAGGAATTTGTTGCCCAGCCCCTCGCCTTTGGAGGCGCCCCGGACCAGGCCCGCGATGTCGTAAAACTCCATGGTGGTGTAAACGGTTTTTTTGGAACGGTAGATCTCATGCAGCTTCTGCAGACGTTCGTCCGGCACCGTCACGACGCCCACATTGGGCTCGATGGTGCAAAACGGGTAGTTGGCCGCCTCCGCGCCAGCCTTTGTGATGGCGTTAAAGAGGGTGCTTTTCCCCACGTTTGGAAGCCCTATGATGCCTAATTTCATGCTTTGCTCCATTCTTCGTTACAGTTATGAATCTCAGGTATGTAGGATCGCCGCCGGGAGACGGACATCTTGTCGTTGCGAGCGAAGCGAAGCAATCCAGTTCCTGCCCTTGCGCTGGGTTGCTTCGCGTTGCTCACAACGACGGACGGGTGACGCCCGCCCCCGGCTGGGTAGATTCGTTCCGTTTGGTGACGGAACCCGTCGTGATTGACTGTTATGAACGGCGGCGGACGCCGGTCAATAATAAAACTGCTCCCATCGCCACTTCATGCGCCGCAAAACGACATATGCCACGATGGCGACGACGAACACGGCGGCGCTCAGCACCTGCGCCTGCCTGTATGTCTCGAACAGCATGAGGCTGTCCGTCCTAAGCCCTTCCACGAAAAAGCGTTCGAGAGAATAAAGGATGCAGTACAGCAGGAACGTCTGCCCCACGAACTTCCTGCGGACGTCTACTTTCAGGAGCAGCAGAAACAGCAGGAAACACCATATGGATTCATACAGGAAAGTCGGGTGTACGGTTTCCCTGTTGATGATGAGGCCCCAGGGGAGATCCGTCGGCCCGCCGTGCGCTTCCTGGTTGAAATAGTTGCCCCATCTGCCGATGGCCTGCGCCGCGGCAAACGAAGGCGCGGCCAGATCCAGCGCGTTCAGGGGCGCGACATTCCACAGACGGCACAGGATCAGCGCCGTGACAATGCCGAGGATCAGCGCGCCGTGTATGGCCAGCCCGCCGGCCCGCGTATTGAAAATTTGCATGGGGTTATCCGAAAAAGCGTCCAGATTGAACAGCACGTAATAGAGCCGGGCGCCGACAAGCCCCATCGGGATGCAAAACAACATGAAGTCTATCACCCTGTCCGGCGTCAGTTTGTGCCGGTGCGCGCGCGCGCAAAGCAGCAAAACGCCCACGGCGATCGCCAGCGTGACTAAGATCCCGTACCACATGATATCAATGCCCAGAACCGAAAAAGCCACCCTGCTTGGCGGGGAAGGCATAGGCGCCCCTCCTTTCGTATGGAGCCGACAGCTTGCATAGACCCTTTACACGCGCTTGCGCGCTTCTGTTTCGGACGAAGCCAAAACGGAATCTTTTCATTCGCGCATAATTTCATTATAATACATACAATGTCAAAAGTACACAGGCAATCGGAAGACTCACCATGGAAAACAAGATGCTGAGAAATGCGCCTTCCGCCGCGAATTTGGCGTCGGCCCCATGTTCTTCCGCGAGCGCCACCGGCACCGACGCGCACGGCAGCGCAAAATTCAGCACGATGACACAGCGGATCAGCGGCGCGATCTCGAATGGCATGAGAATCAAGAAAACCAGGCCCGCGATCAGCACGAGGCGCCAGAGGCACATCAGCGTCAGGCTTCGATCCAGTATAACGGCACGAAAATTGCTCTCCGTAAGCTGAAGGCCGATTACAATCATCGACAACGGCGTCATCATCGTTCCTACCGATGAAAACACCTCCAGAACCCCTTCATGTACCGGGATCTGAAGCAGGAAAAACGCCAGGCTCACAAGTGCTGAAACGAGCGGAAAGCTGCAGATGGATTTCAACCGGGCGCCCAGCGGCACCCGTGCCGGTTTTTCCCGCGTTTCGACGTTCCTGTCCTTTTTTACAAAATAGATTGCCAAGGTGAACAAAAGGACGATTGAAGAAACATTGCTGAGGACCATATAAAATAAGCCGTCCGCCCCGAACACGGCCAGGCATACCGGGAAACCCATGAACCCGTTGTTGGGAAAGATCATGAAATTGGCGAACACGCCCCTGTTTTTTTTCTGCACCCGCTGCAGCTTCGTGACGGCGACGGACAGCAGCGCGGCAAGGAAATACAGCCCCGTCACGCCCAAAAGCAGCACGATCACGCTCCAAAACGCCCCCTCTTCCATTTCTTTGGTACACATGGAATAAAAGACCGCGCACGGTGCCGCGATGTTGATTACGATTTTCGAAAGATATTTGCTGGATTCCAACGGGAGCCATCCGATTTTATTGGTGACGTACCCCAGCAAAACCATGATGAAAACACCCGCCACTTTCCCGAATATCACTGTGACTTCCATGTTGCCTCACTGTTACGAAATAACTGCGCCATGGTCATTGTATCACGAAACTGCGGCGTTTTCAATAGTACCGATCACCGGGCCGCCGGCAGACGGCCCCGTCCCTGTATCACGAAACTGCGGCGTTTTCAATAGTACCGATCACCGGGCCGCCGGCAGACGGCCCCGTCCCGAACAAAAATTGGCGGAATGTCTTGACAGCCCGCGAAAATATGGTACAACGGCCCCGTCCCGAACAAAAATTGGCGGAATGTCTTGACAGCCCGCGACGGCCCCGTCCCGAACAAAAATTGGCGGAATGTCTTGACAGCCCGCGAAAATATGGTACAATAGCCACAGAGGGCATGGCCATGGTACGGATTTAAATGCCCTCTGGCTGCGCCGGAGATGGCGATACCATAAATGCAAGCATTTATGGTACAAATAAGCAAAACAAATCCGGGCGCCGTGCGGAGGAACGCAAAGCCTCATCTCGCATGTGCGCCAAAAATTCGGAGAAGTACTCAAGTAGGCTGAAGAGGACGGTTTGCTAAACCGTTAGGCTGGGCAACTGGTGCGTGGGTTCGAATCCCACCTTCTCCGCCACACTTTGTCAAATCCGAACCCTGCCGTTCCCCGATTTATCCGGTGGGAGAGGGGTTCGGATTTGTGCTATGGATAGCATATTGACCTTCTCGTTAAATTACTATATAAGGGGATTAATCCTATGGAAGCCGTGACTACTATCCGCAGAATGTTGGCGGGAACACGTATTTTTGTTCCATCGTATCAACGCGCATATTCTTGGGATATTGATTCAAAGGATACGCCGTCTAAGCAAATAAGTACATTTATCTCTGATTTAGAGCAACATTGTAGTAGCAAAAGCAATACATCTTACTATTTTGGACATTTCCTTTTTGAGAACAAAGGCGAGAGTCATTATGCAATCATCGACGGTCAGCAACGCTTGACCACGATTGTTATATTTCTTTCGGCTGCATTTAGACGACTTTCTCAAATGCACGACGGTCTACGCGAAGATGAAAACGAATTACGAGAGGATATTATCAAACGCAATAGCACTTATCGCTTTGAAACGGTTGATTATGATTTGCTCATTTTTAAGGATTATGTTATTGATAACACCAAATCTGCGTTTGAACCTGAAACAACTTCGGCCGAACGTATAAAAAATGCTTATGATTATTTCTTCAAACTTCTCGCAGGCAAAGATGATAGTTATATTACCAACATGGTAAATACTATCGTAAATGCAAGTTGCACTACTCATATAGTTTCTACCGAGTCTGAAGCGGTACAAATGTTTATATTTCAAAATAACCGTGGCAAGCAACCGACTTTGTTAGAAATCGTTAAAGCTGAATTGATGTTTGCCGTTCATATATTCGCAGATGGTGATAGTGTAAATGCTATTATTAACGAAATAAAGGATCGTTTTGAGAAAATCTACAAGTCAATATCCGAGATAGAAGATGATATTGATGAGGATGATATTCTACTGTATACGTTGCGCGTTTATCTCAACTCACTTTGGATAGAGCGAGTCGATGTAATCAAAAATATTAAGGCCGAGGTCAAGCGACAACCTGTTCAATTTGCAAAGGACTTTTCTCTGTATCTTGAAGATAGCTTCACTCATATGGTGAAATTCTTTACCCACGACAACGTTGAATACGAAATTGCTTCGATAATTGAATCACCTACCACCCCTTCAAGGGGTGGTTTGCCTTGGCCCTATAAGGGCCTATTGCTGCCAGCGCCTAAAAGGCGCGGTTCCGAAAGCCAATACCTTTGCCGGCCGCCCCTAAAAGG
>JAITOE010000170.1 GCA_031290135.1 Eubacteriales Family XIII. Incertae Sedis bacterium | reverse complement strand
GAGTTGTCCACGGACTCCACCTCCGCCTGGATGCCTTTCGTCTTCGAACCGCCGGCCGCGCTGTCCGTCTTGCCGCAGTGGATGTGCCCGTCAACAACAAACCTTCCCATTTTCATAATGCAACTCCTTTTTCATTTTGTGAAGCGGAACCCCGCCGCCCATGGAGGCGGAGGACCGGCGCCGCCGTTTAAAATCCAAGTATTCGTATAGTGAAATTATAGGGGCCGGATTTTAATAAAGTCAAATTAATGTTGTTGCGCGTCCATAAACAAAATCAATTTGACGAATAAAAATATTCATCATACTGTAAAAGGTAGATCATTATAAACGCGTGAGGGGGTGCTTCAATGGAAAATACTATTTTTGACCTGCGCTCTGCCATCGAATTTCTGAAAGACGTGCCCGGCCAGCTGATTGAAACGGACCGGCGGGTCAATCCGGTCGCTGAAATCGCGGGGATATACCGGCATGTGGGCGCGCGCGGAACGGTAAAACGCCCTACCGGCATCGGCCCGATGATGCTTTTTAACAACGTGGAGGGCTATCCGGATTTCCGGGTGGCCATCGGCATTTTGTCCAACCGCGCCAGGGTGGGACGCCTGTTGTGCACACCGCCGGAAAAGCTGGGGCAATTCTATGTGGACTGTCTGGACAAACCCGTTGAACCCGTCGTCGTCCCCAGAGAAAACGCGCCGTGCCGGGAGGAAGTCCGCCTCGCTGCTGACCCGGATTTCGATTTGCGCAAGCTGATTCCGGGTCTTGTCAATACCGAATTGGACGCGGGGCCTTATATCACGATGGGCTTGTGCTATGCGCGTGACCCCGATACCCGGAAAGGCAACGCTACCATCCACCGCATGTGCATCCAGGGCCGGGACGAGATGACCATCGGCTTTGGCGGATACCGGCATATCGGCGTCTTTAAGGACAAAGCCCTTGCGCGGGGAGAGACGCTGCCCGTTTCCGTCAGCATCGGCGTTGACCCCGCCATCTACCTTGCTTCTTGTTTTGAGCCGCCTACGACGCCGCTGGGTTTTGACGAGCTGAGCATCGCCGGCGCCATGCGAAACAAAGCCGTGGAATTGACCCGGTGCCTCACCATTGACGAATATTGCGTGGCAAACGCTGAAATCGTCATCGAAGGGGAGATTATCGACCGTCAGGTCTGGGAGGACCAGCACAGCCACACGGGGCGGGCCATGCCGGAATTTGCCGGCTATATCGGCGTCGCGAAAAAATTGCCCGTCCTGAAAGTCAGGGCGGTCACGTTCCGGCGCAATCCGATCATGCAGATCTGCATAGGTTCCAGCGAAGAGCACGTGAATATGGCGGGCATCCCCGCAGAGGCTGCCATTCTTGGATTTTTGGACAGGGCAATGCCCGGCAAGGCGCTGAACGTGTACTGCCCGCCCAGCGGCGGGGGCAAGCTGAGCGCTGTCATCCAGTTCCGAAAAACCGAAGCGACGGACGAAGGCAGGCAGAGACAGGCGGCGCTGGGCGCGCTGGCGGCCTGTCCTGAACTGAAGAACGTGTTTTTGGTGGACGAGGATGTTGACCTTTTCGATCCGCATGACGTTCTTTGGGCCATGACGACCCGCTTCCGCCCCGATAAAGACCTGATCGTAATTTCCGGCGTCCGCTGTCATGGCGGCGACCCTTCCCAGCAGCCGTTCTATGACGCGACGATGTCCGCACCGGGTCTGGCCCACAAATCGATTTATGATTGCACCGTGCCGTTTCGCGCCAAGGAAGAATTCCTGCGGCCTGATTTTATGGAAGTGGACGTCTCGGAATTTTTCCCCGGCGGGGGCATCTGACAAACCTACGCGTGCTTTTTAAGATAAGATATGAAAGTTTTCTGCGCTTTGCCGATGTATTTGTTTTTGTTCCAGGCCAATACGGTCTGGATCTCCAGCGGCGGATCCAACGGGAGGCATTTTACGTTGTAATGTTTTTGGGCGAAGTTTTTTTCGATGATCGCAATGCCCATCCCCTCTTCCGCGAGCGCCAGCATCGACTGGGGCACGAAGCTGCTTCTGTGCGGCAACGCATATTCCCCTATGTGCGCCGCGAGGTAATTCAGGATCAGGCGGGACACCCCGTTTTTACGGTTTGACACAAGAAGCTCCTTGCCGGCAAGCATTTCGGGCGTCACGTGGTCATACGCGGAAAACGGATGGTTTGCCGAAAAACAGGCGTACAGGCTGGTTTTCTTGAAAGGGACGTATTCCAGTTCAGGCTTGGAAATCATGTCGCTGAGGATGCACAGATCCAGATTCCCCGCCGCCAGTTCCGGCTCCAGTATCTCAACGCCGTATTGGGCTACCATGATCTGGATCTCCGGATGCCCGTTGAGAAATTCTGTTTTGATCGGACTCAGCAGATCGTTGCAAAGCGTAAGCGGCACGCCGAAGCGGATAAGCTTGGGGGCGTTGTCCAGATAATCGGCGACCTCCTCCCGGATGTTATCGCCCTCTATCAGAATCCGGACGGCACGGTCAAAAATGGCCTGGCCCACGGGCGTCAGCGTAACGGGCTTGTCTTTCTTGTTCAGAAGCTCCACGCCCAGTTCCTTTTCCAGCTTTTGTATTGCAATCGAAATCGTCGGCTGTGAGACATTCATCGCGGCCGCCGCGGCGGTAAAGCTCTGGTTGCGCGCCACAGATTTGAAATACTCCAGCTGGTAAAGTTCCATTTCTCCACCCCCTTTCATGCTTTCACGGCGTTTTCGGCCAAGCGCAACGGGTCAAACAGGACAAACGCTTACTTTCCTCTTGCTTTCATGTCACGGAACTCCTATAATATAAATAACGCTGATTCAACAAAACTTTTCGGACGGGACGAAACAGAGAGGGCATATACCATTATGAAAGACGGCAGCTCCAAAAACGAACCGCAGTCCACTTCTGTTCAGCGGGCGACTGTCTTTGTGGCGATTATCACGATGTTCGCGACCCCGTTTAACGTCAGCGCCGCCACCATTGCCATTCCGTCCATCAGCGCGCAGTTCCACAGCAGCATGGCGCTGATCGGCTGGATTTTCACGGGCTACATGCTGTCCACGGTCTGCCTTTCGGTTCCCGCCGGGCGAATCGCGGATCTGACCGGGCGCAAACGGATCCTTCTTATCGGCCTTTTGATTTTTACGCTGGCCGCGGGTGCCTGTGCCTTTTCCTGGTCCGTTGCCAGCATGGTCGGCTTCCGCGTCCTCCAGGGCATCGGGGCGTCCATGATTTTCGGCACGAACACCGCGATCCTGATCGACGCGTTCCCGCCGGAGAAACGCGGGAAAGTCTTGGGCTACGCCGTCGCCGCGACCTACATCGGGCTCTCTGCGGGGCCGGTGGCCGGCGGACTTTTAAACCAATACCTCGGCTGGCATTCCATTTTTATTTTTACGTCCCTGCTGGGAATCGCGCCATTCGTGCTGGCCCTGAAAATGCTGCCGGGGGACGCGGGTTCCAGCCGCGTCGCGGCGCGTGACAGAAGCCGTTTTGATATCCTTGGAAACATTTTCTACGTGGGGACGACCCTGTGCGTCATGTTTGGCCTTTCCGCCTTTTCGGACATATTTTTCGCGAAATTCCTGATCCCCGTAGGGCTGGGGTTGGGCGTCCTGTTTGTTTTTCACGAATTGAAAGCGAAAAGCCCTATCATCGAGATCCGTCTGTTTTCCGGCAACATGAATTATACGCTCTCAAATCTGGCGACTTTGCTGAATTACGGCGCCACGTTTGCCCTCAGCTACTTCATGTCCATTTTCCTTCAGGTGATCCTGGGCTACGGTTCGCAGACCGCCGGCCTCATCCTCATCACCCAGCCCCTGACCATGGCCGTCGTGTCGCCTTGGGCAGGCAGGCTGTCCGACCGCGTTTCCCCGTTTAAGATCGCCACGGCCGGCATGGCGGTCTGCGCTGCGGGCCTGCTTTCTTTCGCATTCATTTCAACGAGCTATTCTTTGGTACACATCCTCGTCAACCTGCTGGTAATAGGCATCGGCTTCGGTTTTTTTTCGTCCCCGAACACCAACGCCGTCATGTCCTGCGTGACGGCAAAAGACTACGGCGTGGCTTCCTCGTTCCTTTCCACCATGCGCACCACGGGACACACCACCAGCATGGCCGTCGTCACCTTTATCGTCACGCTGCGGATGGGCGACGCGGCGTTCGCGGACGTTTCGCCCGAACTGCTGGTAAGCACCCTGCGCACCGGATTCATGGTCTTCACCGCCTTCTGCGTCGTCGGGATCGCGCTTTCGATGCAGCGGAAAACGAATCAATAGCACCGCGTCATTGCGAGGAGCGAAGCGACGAAGCAATCCATATGATATATGCCGGGTTGGAGTTCACCGTCGCTCGCAATGACAGATGAACCGTTCAGTATATCCTTGCCACCGTAAAGTTATTGTCTTCCAAAACATCCAGTATCTGCTTGATGTGATCCTGCCCGTTGGTCTCCACCGTGACCTCCAGCACGACCTTGTTGGAATACCGGTCGATGGCTTTGAACTGGTTGTGTTCCAGCTCTATGACATTGGCGTTGTTTTCCGCCAGAAGCTGCGCCACCTTTACAAGCTGCCCCGGCCTGTCGGGCAGCTCCACGGAAAAACACATGATGCGGCCGCGGCTGATCATGCCCTGGTTGATAATGGAGGAAATCGTCACCATGTCGATGTTGCCGCCGCTCATGAAACATACGATGTTCTTGCCGGGCTTTGCCCGCTTTTTCAGCGCCGCCAGCGAAATCACGCCGGCGGTCTCGGCAACCAGCTTATGCTTTTCCAAGGTCAGCAGCACAGCCTCCATGATGTCTTTTTCGTTTACGGTGATGATGTCGTCCACGTATTTTTTTACTATGGCAAAGGTAAGGTCGCCGGGCTGCTTCACCGCGACGCCCTCCGCGCTGGTTTTCAGCGATGCCAGCCGGGTCACGCGGCCTTCGTCCACGGATATCTTCATGGACATGGCGCCCACCGGGACCACGCCCACCACCTTCACCTTCGGGTTGCACGCCTTTGCGATGAGCGCGATTCCGGAAATGAGGCCGCCGCCGCCGATGGGAACCAAAATTTCGTCGGCTTCCGGCAGTTCTTCCAGAATTTCAAGCCCTGCGGTGCCCTGCCCGCACACGATGTCGTAATCGTCAAACGGATGGATGAAGCTGTAGCCGCGTTCTTCGGCCAGGGCCGCCGCCTTGCCGCAGGCGTCGTCGAAGACGTCGCCGTGCAGGATCACTTCAGCGCCGTAAGATTTTGCGGAGCTTACCTTCAGCAGCGGCGTCGTGCTTGGCATGACGATGGCGGCGGGGATCTGCTTCAGCCTGGCCGAGTAGGCCACGCCCTGCGCGTGGTTCCCGGCGGAAGCGGCGATCACGCCTTTTTTCATTTCGTCCAGCGCAAGCCCGCTGATCTTGTTGTAGGCGCCGCGTATCTTGTAAGCGCCCGTCACCTGCAGGTTTTCCGGCTTGATGTAGACCTTGCAGCCGCGTTCTTCACTGTAAAATTCGCTGTAAATGAGCGGCGTGGGCCTTATGACGCCTTTCAGCGTTTCGGCCGCCTTCAAAATGTTTTCTTTATGATCCTGCTTTAAATAGCGTTCGACTTGTTCCTGTTTCATCCGTTTTTCCCTATCGCTTTTTACTTGACTATATCACAACAGAAACGCTTCCGCAAGCGTATCAACGCAATTTATGCGCTTGCAAAGGCATTTTGCATTTTGCGGCGGGAATGGCAGGTTTATTCCTTTGTTTTTTTCAGGCGGAAAACGCTGACAAACGCAAAAAATACTTGTTTCTATACATATTATATTTACTTCGAATTTGTTTTATAGTACAATAACCGCAGGGCGCGGTTAAGGTACGGAATGCCCTCTGACTATCCCAGAGATGGAGTTGATTGCTTTTTCAGCATGAAAAGGAGATTTGACATGAAACACAATCCTGCGAACCAAACGAAATTCTTGCCTTTGAAACGTTTTTTTGTAATCCTGCTGGCGCTTGCCCTGTTGTCGCCCTCTTGCGCGTTTGCCGAGGGGCAAAACAGCGTGGTGAAAGTGGATCCCAGCGATGTCACGCTTTCGAGAGGAGACACGGAGAAGTTCGGCGCCTATGTGGATATCCCCCTCAACGAGAATCCGGCCGTCGTCTGGAGCATAGAAGGCGCTTCCGACAGCGTCATCACGGAAACCAATCTGACCATAGGCGCAAAGGAAACGAGCGCGACATTCAGGGTGGTCGCCACGTCCGTTTCCAGGCCGGGCGAAAGCGGTTTTGCGACCGTGACCGTCCTGGATCCCTATGTGCCGCCCTCTTCGACCGTGACCGGCGTGACGGTAATCCCGAACGCGGTGAGCGTCGAAAAAGGGACGTATCAGAAATTCACCGTGGAGGTGACCGGCACGGGGGACTATGACCCAAGCGTCGCCTATGGATTTATAGGGAAAACCTCCAACAGCAGCACCCGCATGACGTCAAGCGGCCTGTTCGTGGCGGCTGACGAAACAAGCGGGCAGTTCACCTTGTATTTCGAATCCATACAAAATCCCTCGGTCAGGGGAAGCGCTATCATCACCGTCACGGACCCGATCCCCCCCGGAACAGGAACCGTGACCGGAATCACCCTAAGCCCCGAACGCTCGCAGATCAGCCACTTGTCGCAATCGCAGCTGCAGTTTTCCGCAGCCGTGGCCGGCACGGGGGATTATGACAGCGGTATCACTTGGGGCGTATATTCCCGCCTCGTCACCACTGTCAGCAGCACGATAAACCAGAACGGCCTGCTGACCGTGCCTGTTTCGGAACGGAGCGAGGTTTTATATGTGACCGCCACGTCCAAGCAGAATCCGAATATCCGCGCGGAGACGCTTGTTACGGTAACAAACACCCCCGCGCCGACGCAAATCACGGACATTATCATGCGGTACCCGGAGCTTACGCTTGAAAGAGGAAAATCCGCTTTCATCTACGTGGATATCTATGGCACAAACGGCTACCATTCCGAGGGTCCTTACGGTACGCTGACCTGGCGCATCGAGCCGGTCTCCAGCACCTCCACCATCGACGCGTTCGGGGAGATCATCGTCGCGGCGGACGAACCCAACCAGAAGCTCACGGTCTACGCCACATCGACCTTGGATCCGTCCGTGTCCGGCTCCGCCGCTTTTAACGTGACGGGGGGCGGTTCCAGCCAAGGTTCGACGGTGACGGGCGTGCGCATCACAAAGCCGCAGTTCACGAACGTCATCTACGTGGCAAAGGGCAAAGCCTATGCCTTCGAGGCTCTCGTGGAAGGATCCGGAAATCCGGACCAAGCCGTGTCATGGGAGTTGGCGAACACCTCCCTCAGCTATTTTACCGGGAACACCCTTTACGTCAGCAACTATGAAATCGCAAGTGAACTGACTGCCATAGCGCGTTCCGTGAAAGACGGCACGAAATACGCGTCCGCGCGCGTGATCTTGGGAATTCCGCCGGTCGTCATCGACAGCATAAGCGTGTCAAGCGAATCGAACGTGGCGAGCGGAACCGCTTGGATCCGGCCGGGCGACACGCGGCAATACAAAGCCACGGTGAAGGGTTCCTATGGACTGGAGCCGGTGCCGCAGGACGTGGCCTGGCGCGTCTTGTATAATACCGACAGCAATACGACGATAGACAGCAGCGGTTTTCTGCGGGTCGGGACAAATGAAACCGCAGATCATCTCATCATTGACGCAAGTTCCGTCTACCATCAAGGCATGCCGTATGGAAGCACAAGCGTCTATCCGCGCAAGGCCGTTAATTCCGCGACAGTCCTCGGAATCACCCCGGCGACGGCGAACCTGATTCCCGGAGTTAAAAGCAGTTTTGCGGCTACCGTCAACGGCGAGAAAGCGGATCCGTCCTGGTTCAGCTGGAGCATCACGACGCCGGGCGCGTCTGCGGCCGTGGACGCGTATGGCGCGGTGACAGTGGGCGCCAACCAAGCGATAGGTTCAACGTTGACCGTCAGGGCGACCGCGAAAGATTATCCGCAGAAATATGCCGAAGCCGCAGTCACCGTCGCAGGTGCCACCCTGTCCCCGGCGCCTGCGGGCGGAGGCGGCGGAGGCGGCGGCGGTTCCCCTGCGGCGGCTCCGGCGGCAGCCACGCCCGAACCGGCCACGGTCCTGCCTGACAAAACCACGCCTTTAGCTTCTTCCGCGCCTGCGTCTGCGGCGAACCCCGTGGACAAGGTGTTCGCGGACGTACCGGCCTCCGCGTGGTTCAGGGATTCCGTGCAGTACGTGTACGACAAGGGCTATTTCCAAGGCGTGGGCGACGGCAGCTTCGCGCCCGGCGCCACCATGACGAGGGGCATGTTCGTGACCGCCCTCGGCCGTCTGGCGAGCATCGACGCCGCGGCCTACACGCAGGCGAGCCTCGTGGACGTGAATCCGGGCGACTGGTTCGCCCCGTACACGGAATGGGCCTACCGGAACCAGATCGTCAGCGGCACGGGCAACGGCTATTTCAGCCAGGCGGACCCAGTCACGCGGGAACAGTTAGCCGTGATCATCTACAACTACGCCAGGCTGATCGGCCTGGATGTCGGCGCCGACGGGACGGATCCGGGTTTTGCCGACGCCGGCCAGATTTCGGAATGGGCGACGGACGCGGTGCGGTGGCTTGCGGACAAAGGCGTCATTCTGGGCCGGCCGGGGAACCTGGCGGACCCGAAAGGCCTGGCGACCCGCGCCGAGGTGGCGACCATCCTCATGCGCCTGACGGAATTGATTCCGGACCCGGTGGCGTAAGCCTATTATGAATCTTAGGTTATGAACGGCCCCGCAGCTGGATGATTCGTTCCCCTCAAACAAAAAGACTCTTGCGGTTGCAAGGGTCTTTTTCTATTGCTGCGGCGGCGCACCAGCCTTGCCTTTTTGTCTGAAAATGCGATATATCTATCTCTGTTTTGAATATAATAAAAATCCTCTTTCATGTTATGATGTATCATAGATAAAACATCCGTTTTTTCAGTCTAATTGATTGATATGAGAGAGGTGGCGAATCGTATGAAAAAGATACGTTTGTTAAGCGTCCTGTTGATCATCGTTTTGATTTTACCGCTGGCGGCATGCGGCAATAGCGGCAGTAACAGCAGCAATGATGCCAATGGCGGCACCGGCAGCACAACGGGCGCGAATATCGCATTCATTATTCCTGCCAATCAGACGCTTGGCATCAATGACAGAGCCTGGATTCAAAACATCTGGGAAGCGATGTCCGAGTTTTGTGCGCAAAACAGCAAAACCTGCACCTATTACCAAGCCGTGGACGATTCCAAGCAGAGCCATGTAGACACATATGAACTTGCGATTCAAAACGGCGCCGAAGTAGTGTTTTCTTGCGGCAACGAAGCAGCGGACGCGTTGAAAGAAGTCCCATGGGATTATCCGGACGTCAAATTCATCTCACTGGAAGCATTTGGGCTTGAAGGAATGCAAATCGCGCCGAACCACAGGGACATCATCACTGACCAGGAGCAGGCGGGATGGCTTGCCGGCGTTGCGGCGGTCAGGGAGGGTTACAAGACGCTCGGCGTCATCCCCTGTTGGGATCTGCCAACCCTGAACATGTGGAGCTGGGGCTATATCCAAGGTTTGAATTATGCGGCGAAAAAATACAATATTGCGGGCATTTCCGTTCGGCATCATTACGCGAACAGCGCAAGCGCCAACCCGGAGACACAGGCGTTGGCAGCATCGTGGTATTCTGACGGCGTTGATTGCATTCAGTGCAATACGGCAGGCGGGAACAACTCCGTCATCGCGGCGGCGACTGCGGCAAACAAGCCGGTATTCGGTGCCGACTCGGACGAGTATGCTGAGGGAGCGACCGTCATTACTTCTGCGGTGGTGGATCGTACAAAGGTCACGCAAGAAGCTTTGGCGAGCGTGTATGACGGCACTTTTGAAGGCGGCGTCGAACTTTGGCCGGGCGCAAAAGAAGGCGTTTCCAAGCTGGCGCCTTGGGAGCATGCGCGTTTTACGGTTTATACGGAAGAGCAGTATGAGCAGGATCTTGCCGATTTGTCGAACGATGTTGACGGAATCGCATCGGATATGATCACCCCCGTGGACGCCCCCGACATCGATACGTTCCTGAAGTTAATGGAACCCGTTTCGGTGATTGATATCATCCATATCAAATAAATGAGCGTTCAAAACGATGCCGCGTAATGCGATTTTCTGTGTATTGTTGAGAAAGGCATTGTTGTATGGAAAATCGAGACATTGGCGGAGAACGGAAATTTATGCGGTTGCTCTCCACGGAAGGCGCCACTGCGCTTATTGCTGCGCTTTTCACAATCATCCTCGGTCTTTTAATCAGTTTCATGATCTTGTTGTTTTTCGAGGGCGATGTCGCGGTTGACGCATTTCGCGTACTGATTACCGGCAGCTTCGGTACGATAGGTCTGCAAAAGGGTTTGGCGCGCGTCTTATATTATACGGCGCCGCTGATCCTGACAGGTCTGTCCGTCAGCTTTACAATGAAAAGCGGCGTGTTCAATATCGGCGTTGCCGGGCAGTTTGTCGTTGGCTTGTGTACAAGCGTTTTCGTCGCGATCCGGTACGCAGACTTTTTTGGAGAGTTTACCTGGCTTGCGGCCGTATTGTCCGGTGCGTTCTCCGGATGTCTCTGGGGCGGACTTCAAGGCGTGTTACAGGCTTTCTTCAACATACACCCTATCGTGATCGGGATCATGATGAACTATATAGGGCTGTTCACCGTCAGCATGCTTTGCGAAGCTGATCCGATGGTGTACGCGAAAGGAAGGGGCTGGACCGAGGTCGTCCCTCTTCAGGCAATTATTCCGGACGGTGGGCTGGATCGAATTTTCGGGCGAACATCTGCTGTCAATGTCGGGCTTTATGCGGCTGTCGTCCTTTGCGTCGTTGCCCAGTTCATCTTGAAGAAAACAGCTTTTGGCTACGAAATGAAAGCTGTCGGATACAATCCCAACGCGTCGCAATATGCGGGGATCAGTGTACAGAAATCCATTATCTTAAGTATGCTGATTGCGGGGATGTTTGCGGGATTTGGCGGTGCTATACAACATCTCAGCGCTGCGGATACGCACTATGCGATTACAGATGCGTTGCCACAACAAGGGTTTGCGGGAATTTCCATCGCGTTGATTGCCTCCGGTAACCCGCTTGCTGTCATTTTTGCCGCTTTCTTTGTGGCGTTTTTGCAGGTGGGCGGACTTGGAATGCAGGCGTATGGGATTCAACCGGATTTTGTCGATGTGATCACTTCCCTGATCATCTACTTCTGTGCATTCAGTTTTGTATTTAAGTATTTGTACGGCCGGCTGCTCAAGAAGCTGAGGAGAATAAAATGACAAATACGATTTTCTTTTTTGGGCAGCAACTGCTTTTGTGTTTTGTCCCGTTGATGATCGTAGCCTTGGCGGGGATTTATTCCGAACGGAGCGGAATCATGAATTTCTCACTGGAAGGGCTCATGCTTGCAGGTGCTTTTGCCGGCGCATTTTTCCTTCGCGGAATGCAAGAGATCCTTCCGGGAAATGTCGCTTTCCTGCTGGCGCTTTTCATTGCGGGATTGGCGGGCTCTGCGGTGATGATGTTGCATTCCTACGCTTCGATATCGCTCGGCGGCACGCAGATCATCAGCGGCATGGCGGTGAATCTGTTAATGCCGGCATTGACAATCGTACTTGCCAGGGCGATTATCGGGGTCCTTCAATCACCTACCACCCCTTCAAGGGGTGGTTTGCCTTGGCCCTATAAGGGCCTATTGCTGCCAGCGCCTAAAAGGCGCGGTTCCGAAAGCCAATACCTTTGCCGGCCGCCCCTAAAAGG
>JAITOE010000168.1 GCA_031290135.1 Eubacteriales Family XIII. Incertae Sedis bacterium | reverse complement strand
CTTTGGCTTCGGAACCATAACCATTGTATCAGAGGAGGGTTTCTGTTGCACCAGGCAACGCTACTGCTCTGCCGGTTCACCCACGCATAGCGTGGGGCTTAATGTATTGACGAGTTAGCCCATTTTAGTTAGCATTTTAGTTACGAAAAAATTGTTGGTGGGTTACTATTCAAACATCCGCCCAAGAAAGGGCGGCACGTCGGGCGGTGAACTCTTACCGGCTAAAGCCGGAGAGTTCTCAAGGGAGCTGTTTATTATACACAAGAAAACCGCCCCCTATGCAGGGGACGGTTCAACGGGTTCGCTGTTACGAATCTTGGATATGTTCGTCGCCGCTGCGGACGCCGGGTTGCTTCGTTCCTCGCAATGACGGAGGGTTCTATTCGCCGCTCAGCCAAGTTGTGCGTTATTTCGCATCCTGCAGCTGACGTTCTAATTCAAGTATGCGAGCCGCCTGCTCTGTAAGCGCTGCCGCTTGCTCGGCGAGCGCCGCGTCCTTGCCGGCGAGCGCCGCGTCCTTGCCGGCCACCACGTCCTGCCATTTGGCACGTTCCTTGCGTTCGGCGTTCGCCAGCGCCGAAGCCTCGTTGTGGCGGGCTAATTCGCGCAGGCGTTCCAGCTCGCGGAATTCCGCCGAGGCCGAAACGGCCCTGTAAGCGCCTATTGCCTGTTCCATGACCGGAACCCCCGTTTCCTGTATCTCCATGATGTCCTCCTCCGTTTTTGCCTTGAACAGCGCGAGCCACAGCCCGATCTCGCCGTCCGCGCCCTCCGGCACCTTGGGAAGTTCAAAATATTGCAGCGACATCCTGTCCGTCAGCGGCGTGCCCCGCTTCACCTCGAGCGGCCGGAATTCCGAATGGAAGCCCTCCGCGTCGAACATCGGGAAATCCACGATGCTCAGCACGACGACGCGGGGGAGTTCGGCGTAGGCGCCGCCCGACTTGAGCGCGGACGAATATTCCCGCGCCCACAGGTACAGGGAGCGCTCCGCGTAGTCGTGCTCGTCTGCGACCTGGACCTCCAGGTCCACCCTCTGTCCGTCAACTTTCATGTTGATGTCGAGCCTGCAGAACTTTTCGCCGAACAGGTCCGGCGGTATCTCGGTGTTCGTGACCTCGAACTCCGTTATGCTGCCATGAGGTATGCCCAGCAGTTCCGCGACCAGCCGTTCCAGCAGGTCCGGATGCCGCACGAAGACCATTTTGAAGAGGATGTCGTTGGTGAACCTGTGTTCGAGCTTCGTCGTTCCTTTCGCCGCCGGGGCGCGTTTCTTTCCCATGTTTCCTCGCTTCCATTATACGTGTTGCGCGGCGGTCGGTCAAGGACAATTCCGTCCGTGCATGTATGTAATTAATATCCATATTATACATTATGTGGATATCGATTGCAATACGCATTTTGGGGCGGGTGCGGAAAATTTTTGCGGGCGTCACACCGCTTCGGTCAATTTCAACTCCTCATATTGTAATATTCTAACCACATTATAGCGTTTTAATGCTATAATGTCAAGGGGCATCGGCGTGATTCAGCTGTTGATTATTCTGTGAAATAGGCGCATAATACAGTCATCGAGCGCGAATTCACACCGCTTCGGCCGCCTCGTCTTCCTCCCCGTCCTCTTCGCAGGGCTCCAGCATCAGCACCGCCTTGAACAGGTCACCGTCTATCTTGATCTCGCACCAGCCGTTTTGCAGCCTTGCCAGATCCCGCGCGATGGCAAGCCCCAGGCCGCTCCCCTCCGTCGCGCGGGATTCGTCCCCCCGCTTGAAGCGTTCCATCAGTTCGTCCGCGCTGATGTTCAGCGGGGCGCGGGACATGTTCTTTATTTCGAGGATCGTCATGCCGCCGCTTCCGCCGCCCACCGCCTTTTCCGAAAGGTCAATGTACACCCGCGAACCCTCCAGCGCGTATTTCTGCACATTGTTCAGGAGGTTTTCCGTGATTCGCCAGAGCAGCTGCCCGTCGCCCGCCACATAGTGCTTCTCCTTGCCGGCGTGCAGCTTGACCTCCAATTGGCGCGACCGGAAACCGTCGTCCATTTCGCCCAGCGCCTGCCGTATGAGGGAAAGCAGGTCCACCCGCCCCATCTGCACGGGAATGGCCCCGCTGGAGGCTTTCGCGGCGTCAAACAGATCCTCGGTCAGCTTCTGGAGCCGCTTCCCCTTTTGCTCTAAAATTTCTATATATTCCGGCGCCGACGGGCTGTCCGGCCCTTCCCGTTTCAGCAGGTCGATGTAGGTGATGATGGAGGTCAGGGGCGTTTTCAGGTCGTGGGACACGTTGGAGATCAGATCCGTCTTCAGGCGCTGGTTTTTCAGCTCGTTCCGGATGGCCGCGTCGGACGCCTTGGATATCTCGTTTATGTCCCGCGCCAGTTTGTCGAATTCGCCGTTTTCATCGCTCCGGACCGGTATCCGCCACGTCAGGTTTCCGTTTTTCACCTCTTCGACGCCCTTTCGGAGCTGCGCGTATTTTTTCACCCATCTGGGCGCGAAAACCAGAATCAGCACGAACACCACGGGCGCCAGCACCACCGTGGCGGAGAGCAAACATACCGCCAGCGCGAGCAGCACCGTTTTCGACATCGGGTTTCTCCCGTCGAAACCCGCCCGGATTCCCCTGTACAGCGCGGCGCACAGCTTCCATACCAGCAGGTTTCTCAGGAAGCTATGGGCTTTCAGGTTGCGGACGATGGAGAGCAGGAACCACAGCCCGACCGCCATGAAAAGAGCGGTGGGAACCGCCAGGATGAGCGCGTCGAGCAGAAAAAGCCACCCGTTGTTTATCTGCGTCCCGTCCATGCTGAAGAAAGACATATTCCACACGTTGTACAGCGGATAGGCTCCCGCCAGGATGAAGCCTGTGGCGGTCAGGGCGATCTGTATTTCCGTGAACAGGCGGTCTGCGGCGTAAAGCTTCACGCGCCCCTCTGCGTCCCTGCGTCCCGTCCCCGCGATAAGGCAGATGAACAGGCAGAGGAAGAGCAGCAGGGCTCCAAGCAAAACGGGGAGCAGCAATTCCGCATAGCCCCGGAACCGTCCGAAGGTTTCTTTCTGCGCCGTCATAAAGGCGCTGTCGAAGGAAAGGTACACCTTCAGGTCGCCGTCGCGGGAATCCCGCGCGTTGATCAGCCTGTCTTCCAACATCCTGGTACCGTTAAATTCCTCCGCCGTCGCATCCGGCAGCGACGTGCGCAGCGTCCCGCTTTCAAAGATCAGATAGGCCGGCTCCCCCTGAAAGACGCGGGCCGTCACGGCCGTCCCCGGCTGGCTTTTCAGGTTCGTGAGGGCGTTGGCGCCGTCGCGCTCCAGATAGTAGCTGAATCCCGTTTCTTTTTCCAGTTCCCGCTGTGCGCGTTCGAAGCTGCGCAGCCTTCCAAGGGCTATGGCCTCCTTGATCTGCGCCATCTCTTCCGCATGCTCCGCCATATACGCCGCCAGATGGGCGGGGTCTTCCCAGGCGTACAAGCCCGTGTGTTCGTCATAGGCCCAGTTCGACAAAGGAACGCCTTCTATCTGTTCCTTCTGGTTTTCCACGACGTTTCTCCCGCTGGGGTCATCGTAAAACACCCCGTTTTGCATGAGAATCCGCGCCGCGTCCTCCAGTTCCGCTTTCGGCACGCTTTTCAAAACGCGCTCGTAGTCTGTCCGGAGATTCGAAAGCTGCAGCACGTTCTCCAGATGGTTCCTGTACAGGCTTCGGAAGCTCTCGCTTTCTTCGTAGCTGCCCGCGGCCAGCAGATCCCGCAGATCCGCGTTGTTGACAAGACGCCCCGCAAGGGCCACCCCTGTCACCGACGCGGCGAAGAAAATTACGCAAAGCAGGAATGCCAGTGCGCGCACGCCGGACAAATTATGAAAGCTTTTCGATTTTGTATCCAATTCCCCACACCACCTTCAAGTATTTCGGATTTTTCGGGTTGATTTCTATCTTTTCCCGTATCCGTCTGATATGGACCGCCACTGTGTTCTCAGGGCTGTACGCGGGTTCGTTCCAGACGGATTCATAAATCCGCTCCATGGAAAACACCTTGCCCGCGTTCTCCGTCAGCAGTTTCAGGATCCCGTATTCAATGGGGGTCACCGGCACTTGTTCTCCGTCCACCGTGACATTTTTGCCCTCGTCGTCCACCACGAGGCCGCCGCTTTTGTACAGGCCGTTTTTTTTCGCCAGACTTCCGAGGTCCGTATAGCGCCGCAGCTGTGATTTGACGCGGGCGATCAGTTCCAGGGGGTTGAATGGCTTCGTCACGTAGTCGTCCGCTCCCGCGTTCAGGCCCGTGATCTTGTCGTAGTCCTCCGATTTCGCGGACAGCATGATGATCGGGATGTTCCGTTCCTCCCGGATTTTCATCGTGGCGCGCATTCCGTCCATGCGGGGCATCATGATATCCATGAGGATCAGATGTATGTCCTCCCGTGCCGCGGTCTGCAAGGCTTCGACGCCGTCATACGCGAGGAAGACATGGTAGCCCTCGCTTTTCAGGTAGACCTCTATGGCGCCCGCGATTTCACGGTCGTCGTCGCAAACCAGAATGTTCATACGCTGCCTCCCCGCTGTTTTTCGGATTCTTAACAATACTATCTTACAGCCTCTTTCTTACAGGAGGCCGCATGGTTTCCTTACGAATTTCTTAAAGCGTGTATATGGCGAATTGGTTACCGTTATGAAGCTCAGGTATGTTAGCCGGCTAAGAATTCACCGCCGAAGCAATCCCGCTGGATTGCTTCGCGTTGCTCGCAATGACGGAGGACGCCCCGACCCGCAGGGCTACGTAATTCCGCTTCACCGTCTCTCCGTCCGCCAGAACCGCAGCATCAGCGCGCCAGAGATCGCGAGCATCAGCGCCGTGCCTCCCAGGAACAGCCCCTTTATGCCAAGGAGCGCGACGGCTCCCTGTGCCGCCGCTTCGGGCCGGTAGCCCGTCCACCCGAATACGAGGGGACAAAGCCCGCTTGCCACGGCCATGCCGATCTTTCCGCTGACGCTCAGCGTCGTGTAAAAGATGTCGCTCAGGTTCGCGTCGTGGCGGGCAAGGGTCTCGTCCACAAAATCCGCGACGACTGTGAAAGCCAGGTTGGCGGGCACGGCGCTGAACAGGCCGAAGAGGACGTTCCCCGCTATCAGAAGGGGCATGGACTGCCCCGCGCAAAGCATGGCCGCCGCAGATGCCGCCGAACCCCATATGCCGATGCTCATGCTCTGCCCGCTTGCCATGTGTTTCGCGATCCAGGGGATAAAGGGCTGCACCGCGAAAGACGCCAGCACGCCTGCCAGCAGCATGGAGGATACGGCGTCGGGCCGCCCCATGTTGTAGCTTACGTAATAAATGGTCATCTGGTTTTTGAAACTGTTCCCCGCCCAGTAAAACAGGTAGACGCCCAGAAAAAGCAGCATGCGCCTGTTTTGCAGCACGCAGTGCAGGATCTGCCGCGGCGGGATTTTCTTTTTCTGCGTGAGGTGCCGTTCCTTGATGCCGAAATAGCCCGCCAGGCTCATGGGGACGCTCAGCAGGCCGAACAGAAGCATGGTCATGAAGAAGCCGCGCTGCTGGTCGCCGCCGCCCAGAAGTGCGACCAAATTCATCCCGGAGGAGCTGACGATCAGGAAAGCGCCGACGGCGAAGACGATCCCGACGGAATTCAGCTGCGTCCGTTCGCGTTTGTCGCGGCTGATGAACGGCAGAAGCGCCTTGGTCGCCGTGCCGAGGATGGTGTCGGCCATCTCCCAGGCCAAAAGCGTCGCGAAGGCGTATACGAATTTCCACGCGTCGCTTATGTCCGGCGTGTAGTACATAAGGGCGGAAAACAAGGCGAAAGGCAGGGAAAGCCACAGATAATACGGAAGGTATTTTCCGCGCTTATAATGCTTCCGGTTCATGAAATACGCAAAAAGCACGTCGTCGGTCGCGTCGATGACGCGGTAGGTGAACATCAGCACGGCGACGGCGCCGACCGGCAGCAAAAATACGTCCGTATAAAAGAGAATGAGGAAGTAAGACGAAAAAGAGGCGGAAAATTCGCTTCCCATGCTGACAAGGCCATATGCCAGCTTTTCGCGGAACCCCGTCTCTTTCCCGTTTGCGTGTTTTGAATCCAATGGATTACTCCGAATATAGTACCGTGTCTGCGTTATCCGTCATTGCGAGGAGCGTTATATGCGCTGGGTTGCTTCGCTGCGCTCGCAATGACGGAAGGAGTGCGCCCGCCCCGCAGCTGCGTTATGTCCCTTCGTGTTGCGCCCTACTTCGCCGTCAGCAGTTCGACTGCCTTTTCCAGCTGCAGGTCCGCGCCGTCCATCGCCTCGATGGCATATTGCAGGCAGGCCTCGTCCAACTTCGCCATCGTGCCGTAATCTAAAACGCCATAGGCGTAGAGCCCGTTTTCTTTCTGGAATTTTTTCACGGCATCCGACGTGGCCTGATCCATGCTGCCGCTGACCGCGGCCGTGTAGCCCAGGAAGCTCAGGCGCTGCTGCGCCCCGAAAACATTGAGACCCACGTCCCCGATGGCGGGTTTCGCCTCTTCGCTCATGGGGGCAAAATCCTTGTATTGCACAAGAAGCTCCACGCTGTCCTCGACCGTCAGCCCCGGGACGACGTAATCCGGCTGGATGCCTACCTCATTTACCGTGTGCTTGTCCGGCGTTATGAAGTAAAAGGCCGAGAGTTTGGCGGTGCTGCCGTCCGGGAAGTCGATCAGGTACTGCCCGACCCCTTTCCCGTAGGTGGTGGTTCCCACCAGGGTCGCCGAACCGCTGTCCTGCAAGGCGCCCGCCAGTATTTCCGACGCGCTGGCCGATCCGCCGTTGGTAAGCAGCACCGTCGGCGCGGCGACATAGCCCGCCCCGGAAGCCGCAAAGGTTTCGATGATTCTTTCTTTATGCATGAAATGCACGATGGGACCTGCGGGCATCAGCATCTCCGCGATGTTCGTCGCCGTGTCCACCAGACCGCCCGGATTGTCACGGACGTCCAGAATGAAAGACTTCGCGCCTTCGTCCAGCAGGTTTTTTCTGACCTGTTTGAATTCTTCGTCCGAATCTTCGTCAAAATTCGCGATCCGGATATAGCCGATCCCGTCTTCCAGCAGCGCGCCCTCCACCGATTGCAGACTTATCAGGGCGCGGATCAGGGTAAAGCTGATTTCTTCCCCGGCGCGTTCGACCGTGACCTTAACCGCCGTTCCTTCTTTGCCCTGCATCGCCGCAGCAACGTCAAGGGTGTTTTTTCCGTCCATGGAAACGCCGTCCACTTCCCGGATGACGTCGCCGTCCCGGACGCCCGCTTTCGCCGCCGGCGTGTCCGGCAGCACCGAAACGACGCGGACGGCGCCGTCCGCAAATTCCATGGCTATGCCGACGCCGAAAAAGGATCCGGTGGCCGCCGAGAAGAAGCTTTCGGCTTCTCCCTCCTGGGTGTAATATACGCTGTAGGGGTCTCCGAGGATGTCTATGGCGCCGGCGAAGGCGCCTTTCATGAGGGTTTCGTAGTCCACCTCGTCTTTGTACGTTTCCTGTATCACGCTTAGATATTCTTTCAGAAGATCCAGCTGGCTGTTCAGCCAGGCATCTTCCTGCGCGGCTGTCTGCTTGTCCGCGCCGTAGGCGTATGCGACGGAAACCAGCATCGTCACGGAGGTTATGACCATGGCGGCAATGATGATGATCGCTATGACCCTGGCGATTTTTTTCGTTTTGTACGGATTCACTTTAGCACTCCTTATTATCTGTTATGGATCTTGGGTATGTAAATGCGGCGAAACGAATCACCAGCAGCGGGACGGGCGAACCCGGAGGGCGGGATTGCGGGCATACGAGCGGAGCGAGCAACGCGAGCGAAGCGCCCGCATAGGCGTCAGCCGCCCCGACCCGCAGGGTTCGCCCGTTCCGCTGCGGCGACCTATATAATCTCTATCTTCAGCCGGCTCCGGCTTTCGGAGAGACCTTTCAGGCTTATGTTGTAATCGATGTCCAAGTAACCGGAAGCCTTTTCGCGCTCAATGTTGTTTACCACGGAATTTGTGAGCACCTCCATCTCTATCGAGCCGAACGGGGTGTCGTAGTAGCCTTTGAATCTTCTGCCCTGTTCGAATTCGATGGCGGAATCCACGTCTATGGAATCCCCGTAGCGTTCCATTTTGATTTTCCCGTCCGTGATGCGCAGGCTCGTGGTGCAGCCTTCCATCCCGGAAAGCGCGCTTTCGTCATACAGCAGCAGCACGGAGCCGCCTTCGTCCGCGTATTTGCCCTCCGTGATGAATTCCATCTTTCCTTCGTCGTCGTCCCGCGTGATTTGCGTCCCTATGATTTTTAACATGATATCTTTCATATTTTGCCCCATTCCGCCTAAATGCTGTCTATCTGTTTTTTCAGCAGGTCTTTCAGCGTCCGGGTGGCCGCGTTTGCGTCCGCCCCGGTGGCGCCCTTGACTGCGAGGTATATCTTGAGCTTCGGCTCCGTCCCCGACGGCCGCACGATCACGGCCCCGCCGTCCGTAAAAATATATTCTAACACATCCGACTGGGGCAGGTCAATAGCTTCTATGTGTCCGCTCCCGTCCGCGCCGGTCCGCCGTTCCGAAGACAGGTAATCCGCGTATTCCGCCACGGGCGCGCCGAAGAGGGTCTCCGGCAGCGTGGAACGCAGGCAAGCCATGACGCGCCCGATCCGCTCCATGCCCGCCTCCCCCTCCATCGTGAATTCCAGCAGGGAATTTTCGTAATATCCGTAGGTTTCGTACAGTTCTTCCATGCGGCCCGCCACGGTGGTTCCGGCGGCTTTACATTCCGCCGCCAGCTCCGCGAGCAGCATGCAGGCGTTCACCGCGTCCTTGTCGCGCACGTGCGTACCCGACATGTAGCCGCAGCTTTCTTCGAAGCCGAAAATATACCGGTCTGCCTCGCCCTTTTCCGCAAGCAGCGAAATCTGCTCGCCGATGAACTTGAAGCCCGTCAGGACGTTGACGGTTTCCACGCCGTAGGCCGACGCCACCGCCGCCGCCATGGGGCTGGACACGATGGTTTTCACCGCGACGGGACGCGCCGGCATGGTTCCCGCCGCTTTGCGGGACCGGCAGATGAAGTCCAGCAGGAGGATTCCCGCCTCGTTTCCGCTGAGCAGACGGTATTCCCCCTTGTGGAAGACCGCTACGCCCACCCGGTCGCAGTCAGGATCCGTCGCCAGCAGGATGTCCGGCGTCTGCCCCGCCGCTTTCAGCTTTTCGCAGAGTGCCAGGCCCATGGCGAGCGCTTCCCGTTTTTCGGGGTTCGGGTAGGGGCAGGTCGGGAAATTGCCGTCAGGCGCTTCCTGCTCCGTCACGATGTGCAGGTTTTTCACGCCGATGCGGTCTAAGATGCGCCGCACGGGAAGGTTGCCCGTGCCGTGCAAGGGCGTGTACGCCACGGAAAGGTCCGAGAAATCCTGCCGCCCCATGGAGAGCGCGAACACCGCGTCCGAAAAAGCGTCCGAAACTTCGCCGGAAAGGATCACGAAACAGGCTGCTCCCCCTCCTGCGCGGAACGCCGCCGCGGCGGCAGTTAATTTTTCTTCGAAAGTTCCCGGAAAACGCCCCGCGACGGTTTTAACGTCCCGGAACAGATCCACCTTTTCGATCCGTGCCGAAATGGCGTCCGCTTCCTCCGGCAGGCACTGCCCGCCCGTCGCGTCGTACACTTTGTAGCCGTTATACTCTTTTGTGTTGTGGCTGGCGGTGATCATGATGCCCGCGTCGCAGCCGCAGTGGCGCACCGCGAAAGAAAGCGCCGGCGTCGGCGCCAGAGCCGGGTAGATATGCGCGCTTATGCCGTTCGCAAGCAGCACGCAGGCGCTTTCAAAGGCAAACAGATCCGAATGGATCCGGTTGTCGAAACCGATGGCCACGGCGGGAGTCTGCCCGGCGGCCGCCCCGGATCTGCTTTTCCCCGCATTGATATGGTCGGCGAAGCCCTGGGTGATCCGCCTGACCGTGTAGATGTTCATGCGGTTGGATCCCGCGCCCAATATGCCCCGCATCCCGGCGGTGCCAAACTCCAGATCCCTGTAGAACCGCTCTTTGACCGCCGCCCCGGCATCTGCCCTTTCTTCCTCGCAGGCTTTTTTCAACGCCTCCAGCTCTTCCCTGATTTCCGCCTCCAGATCCGGCTGGCACAGCCAGCGTTCTACTTGTTCCATCGGTGTGTTTTGCATGTTTCCTCCGTCCTCCGATCTATATAATAATTGCTGCCGGACATCGCTTTGAGTTTCTTTTTGAGCTCCGCTGCCACGTCGCTGATTTCGATGTAATTGTCCATGTTGCGATGGGCGTTCGTGGCTACCGCCACGGAAAGCGATATGATCGGGAAAATTTCGACGACTCCCTTTCTGTTTACGGTTTTGATGCAGCCGCTCTCCCGGTCCTCCGCATTGTAAAAACTCAGGATTTTCTCGTCAAAGGCGACGATGACCTCCCGGCAGATCTTCTCCATCTTGTCCGGCGTGGTCACGAAAATAAAGTCGTCGCCCCCGATGTGGCCGACAAAATCATCCTGGTTGCCCCAGAGCCGCACCTGATCCTGCAAGATGTCCGCCGTCAGCACGATGACCGTGTCGCCCCTGGAAAAACTGTACACGTCGTTGTACGCCTTGAAATTATCCAGATCGACGTATGCCACGGAAAACTTGAGTTCCCGGCTGATCCGGCTTGTCACTTCCCGCTGGATCTCCACGTTTCCGTGGAGGCCGGTCAGCGGATTGGCGTTCCGGTTCCGGTCTATCCGCCGCAGCAGATTTTTGATCCGGCTGAGGAGCTCGCGGTTGTTGAACGGCTTCGTAACGTAATCGTCCGCCCCCAGTTCCAGGGCAAGGAGGATGTCCTCCTGGTCGTTTACGGAGGTGATCATGATGATGGGCATGAGGTTGTTGCTGTCCGACTCGCGGAGAATCCGGCAGATCTCAAATCCGCTCAGATCGGTGAGGACTCCGTCCAGCAGGACGAGATCCGGTTTCTCTTTTTTGACCATCTCCAGCCCGTCTTCCCCGCTGCTGGCATCCACGACCTCATATTCGGGCGTGAGCATCGCGCGCAGCTGGCCCCTGAAAAAAAAGCTGTCATCAACAATTAAGATTTTTTTCAATGCAATCCTCTCCGGGTTCGCTACTGTTATGACCATTATAAACGGTGCCGCGCCCTTTGTCGTTGCGAGGAGCGAAGCGACGAAGCAATCCACATGCCGCTGGATTGCTTCGCGTTGCTCGCAATGACGGAGGGAGTATGCCCGCCCCGCAGCTGGGTGATTCATTCGTCTTACAGCAGTTCCAGCGCAAACGCAGCGGCATCTTGCCCGGCGAGCCTGGACAGGGCGGCTTCGCAGGGCGCCTGTTCGCGATAGTAGGCAAAAACGGCCGCGCCGCTTCCGCTCATCATAACCTTTTCCGCATGTACGTCCTGCGTCAGCAGATTTTTCAGTTGTGCAATTTCAGAATACTCTTTTAAGGCCGGAATTTCAAGTACATTGACCATGTTTTTTGCGATTTTCGTATAATTTTTGTCTTTCAGCACCTGAATCAGCGCATCCGTGTCCGGGCGCTCGCGGATTTCTTCCAGTTTAAGGGCGCCGTATACCGCCGCAGTGGATACGGAGACGGCTGGCTTCACGAGCAGCACCCATCCGGGCAGGGACGGCAGCGGCGTCAGTTTTTCGCCGATTCCCTCTCCCAGCGCCGCGTTTTTCGCCATCGGGTCTTCAGCGAAGCCCAGCGCCGGGTTGCGCGCCGCCTGCCCCATCAAACAAAAAGGAACGTCAGCGCCCAGACGGGAGCCGAGTTCCATGAGTTTTTTCAGTCCGGGGTTCACCCCGCAGAGCCGCGAAAGCGCCAGTATGGCGGCCGCCGCGTCGGCGCTGCCCCCGCCCAGCCCCGCCGCGACCGGAATCCTTTTTTGGATCCGGATGGAAAACCTGCCGGGAAAACGCGGGGCGTATTCCGCAAGAAAGGCGCGGGCGCCGCGCACCGCGAGGTTCCGTCCGTCCACCGGCACTTCCCCGCCGGGCCGGAGCTTCCCCTCCACCGAAAGCGCGAGTCCGCCGCCCGTGCCGCCCGTTGCCGCCGTGAGCGTGTCATACAGGTTCACCTGCTGCAGGACGGTTCTGACGCTGTGGTATCCGTCCGGGCGTTTTTCAAGCACGTCAATCGACAGATTGATTTTCGCGTATGCCTTTATTTCAATTTCTGACATTTAGTTTTTCTTTCTGGTTTTCCGGCTCGCCTGTTTGGGATTCGTGGTGCCTCTTGCCATCCGTTCCGCCGCTTCGCGCACGCGCCGTTCCGCCGCCGCTTTCCGACCCGTCCTGTAGGCGCTCCCTGCGGCCGCTATGGGACGCGGGCCTTTTACGCGCTTCACGCGCCGCCCCTTGGCTGCCGTTTTTTCCTGCGCCGCCCCGGGCTTCGCGCCCGCTTTCGCGGCGCCGTCCTGCCGCTTCGCTTCCTTTTGTTTTCTCTTCGCTTCCCTTTCTATGATCTCTTCTACGCTTTTTCCCGTCTCCTTCGCTATTTTGTACGGGTTCATTTTTTCTCTGCTCTCCGCTGCGCTGGCTTTTTTTGCCTGCCGCCGCATGGACATGGAAGAAAATACCAGCATACCGACGAACATGACGCCCATCAGCACCATGTTGACGTTCATGTCCACCGACGTGTTCCGCGTTCTGAATGTGATCGTTTCCGGGGCGCCCAAGGCCGTTCCGTCCGAGGAAAGCAGTTTCTCCGAGATCGTGAAAGTGTATTCCGTATCGGAACCCAGGCCGATTTTGGCGTCCTCCGGCTCCGCGACGACTAAGATGTACTGCGGGTCTTTTTCTGTATACAGCACTTGCAGCGGCACCTGCACGCCGTCCGGGTCTGTCATGGTAAAACAGTTTTCATTCTGCTCCCGGATGTTTTCGGCGGCGTCGGCGATGGCGCGGTCGAAAAAGAGCTTGATGCCCAGATTTTGCGGGGGGGATGAGTGGCTGCCCTCTTTCGGGTAATTGTCCACCAGCGTAAGTTCCGCCGCAAATACGGCGGCCGGTGAAAGCAGCGTCAGCAGCACAAGGCAGAGCAGCGCGCCCAATCGTTTCATATGTTTCCATCCTCCGATTTTTTTATCCGTCCCCGCTTTGCGCCGCGGAGCTCAGCGAAAAAGTCTTTCATGACCGTTTCACATTCATTCTGTAAAATGCCGATTTCCATTTCCACGGCGTGGTTCAGCCGTTCGTCCTGCAATATGCCGCGCAGCGACACGCAGGCGCCCCCTTTCGGGTTGCGCGTCCCGATGAACGCTTTCCGGACGCGCGCCAGTACCAGTGCGCCGGCACACATGACGCAGGGTTCCGCCGTCACGTACATGTCGCAGCCTGTCAGCCGCCAGCCGCCTAATGTCTTGGCGGCCTCCCGGATGGCTTCCGTCTCCGCGTGTGCCGTGGGGTCTTTCAGGGCTTCCGTCCGGTTCCGCCCCCTGCCGATGATTTCGCCGTCTTTCACGACCACGGCCCCCACGGGGATTTCGCCCGCCCCGGCGGCGTTCCGCGCTTCCGCGATGGCCTCCCGCATAAAGCCCGTTTTCGTTTCCTCGTCCACCGCTTTCCCCCGTCGGTTATTATTATGAATCTCAGGTATAAACGGTGCCGCAGGATTTACGGCACATCACTGCATGATATCATATTTTCGCACAAGTTTCAATGGGGAAAAACGATTCGCTTGCATCTTTTCGATTATGTTGGTACAATAGCCACAGAGGATGTCTTTTATTACACAGCGAGGGTTCTTATGTGGCTTGATATATTGATTCTTATTATCGTCCTGCTCTCCATGGTGCATGGCTACCGCACCGGCTTTGCCTACACGGTCATACGCGCGGCAGGCTGGGTCTTTGCCATCATCTTCGCCGTGCTGGCCTACCCTTACGCCACCGCGTTTCTCTACGACCACACAGACATGTACCGGAACCTGCAGGACGGCATGATGGCGCGGCTGCGCTCCCACATCACCACGCGCGCGGACGACATGCTGGACAACGTCCCCGGTGTCATTTTGGGCGCGCTTGACAAGATCTCGGACCAGCTGACGCTTTCGCTGTCGGAGGGCCTTGCCTCCATCTGCTTCAGCATCCTCGTTTTCATCCTCATCATCCTCATTGTCAAGCTGGTCGCGCTGCTGTTTTCCAGGCTGTTTTCCAAACGCCACCGCAAAGGCGTCATCGGCGGCATAGACGGCTTTCTCGGCCTCGTTTTCGGCTTTCTGAAAGGCATGGTCGTCGTGTTCGTCCTGCTGGCGCTCCTGCTGCCCGTTTCCCTCTTCATCAGCGAGGGCGCGAACGAACTGGCGGCGGAGGCGCTGTTTTCGTCCATGTTCGCCGAAAAACTCTACAACAACAACCTCGTCCTGCTGGTTTTGAACAGCTTCCTGCAGGCGTGAGGTGCCGCCGCTTATTCCGCGTCCAGAATGAAATTGTCTATCAGCCGGGTGGCGCCGATGAAAACGGCCGCCGCGCAGAGGAGAGGCCTGTGGGCTGCGGCGGCGGGCCGCATGCCGTCCGCGTCCACAAGCTCCGCGTAATCCACCCGCGCCAGCGGTTCCGCCTCCATGGGCGCGCGCACCGCCGCCTTGATCCGCCGGACGTCGGTTTCGCCGTTTTCCAGCAGGCGCCGCCCTTCGGCGAGGCCCGCGGAGAGGCACAGCGCCGCTTTTCGCTCCGCCGGGTTCAAATGCTTGTTCCGGGAACTGAGTGCCAGCCCGTCCGGCTCCCGGACGACGGGGCAGCCGACAATGTTGACCGGCAGGTTCAGGTCCGCCGTCATCCGCCGTATTATGGCGAGCTGCTGCGCGTCTTTTTGCCCGAAGTACGCCGTGTGCGGCTGAATGATGTGGAAGAGCTTGGCCACGACGGTGCAGACGCCGCGAAAAAGCGCCGGCCGGCTGCGTCCGCACAGGGCATCCGTCAGGCCGGACATATCGACAAAAGAACAGAAGCCGTCCGGGTAGAGTTCTCCCGCATCCGGGCTGAACAGCAGGTGTACGCCGTTTTGGCGGCACACATCCCCGTCGCGTTCGATGTCGCGCGGATATTCGGCCAGATCTTCCGACACGCCGAACTGCATGGGGTTTACAAAAACGCTCACGACGACCTTGTCGTTATCCGCGGCGGCGCGGCGGATCAGGCTCGCGTGGCCGTCGTGCAGATAGCCCATTGTCGGCACGAGACCGATCGTGCATCCCTCCGTTTTCCACGCGCCGGCCTGCCGGCGCGCCGCTTCAACCGTCTTTGCGAACTCCAAGACCGCCCTCCTCATACTCCCGTTTTACGGCGTTTACGGTTGCGTCGTCGATTTTATAGGTATGTTCCTGCGCCGGGAAAGCGCCGTTTTTCGTTTCCTGGATATAGGCGCGGAAAGCGTCCTTCATGATGTCGCCCACCGCCGCGAACTGCTTGACGAACTTGGCGGGCGTGTTGCCGTACATGGCCAGCATGTCCTGGTACACCAGCACCTGCCCGTCGCACCCGTTCCCCGCGCCGATCCCGATGGTCGGAATGTGCAGCAGGCCCGTGATCCACGTGGCCAGCGCGGCAGGGATACATTCGAAAACCACTGAAAAAGCGCCTGCTTCTTCCACGGCCAGGGCGTCTTCGAGCAATTTCCGCGCGGCATCGGTTTCGCGCCCCTGCACCTTGTAGCCTCCGAGGCTGTGGACGGACTGCGGCGTCAGGCCGAGATGCGCCATGACCGGTATGGACGCCTGGGTGATCGCCCGTATCTGCGGGCATACCTCTTTGCCGCCCTCTAATTTCACCGTGTGCGCCCCGCCTTCCTTGATCAGGCGTCCCGCGTTGCGCACCGCTTCCGCTACGGTCACCTGATAGGACATGAACGGGAGATCCGCTACCACAAGCGCGTTTTTCGTCCCGCGCGAAACGGCTTTGGCATGATGGATCATTTCTTCCATCGTAACGGGCAGCGTGCTGTCGTAGCCCAGCATCACGTTCCCCAGGGAATCGCCGACCAAGATGCAGTTGACGCCTGATTCATCCATCAGCTTCGCCGTGGAATAATCGTAGGCGGTGAGCATGGTGATTTTATCGCCTTCGCGTTTTTTCTGTTCCAATGTCAAAATCGTGTTTTTCATGCTTTGAGAACCTCCTCTATGGGGGCATAGTCCCGTTCGGGGTGCTTTTGTCTGGCCACTGCCACCAATTGCTTCGATAACGAAATATAGATGCCGCGCGCGGGTTCCGCAAGGCAGTCTATGTGTTTGCGGACGGAAAGCGCGTCGCCGCGTTCAACCGGCCCGGTCAGCGCGTCCGCCAAGCCGGCGCCGGCGGCATTTTCGGCGTTTTTCAGAAAAAGCGAACGCCAGGCGTTCTGCGCGAAATCCTCACGCAGGCCACATTCCAGGAACAGATCTGTTCCGGTTTTCGCCAGGCCGATCACGAGATTGCTGAAGAACACGGCGGCGGCGTGATAACGGGCTTTGTTCGCCGGGTCGATGGCTTCCACGGGGTTTTCAAGATGTGCGAGCAGGGTCTGCATATGCCGGCTTTCGCCCGCCCCGTCAAGCGTGAAGTAGACCCGGTCCATCTGCCGGTACGAAGACCAGCTGTCGTGGACGGCGCACAAAGGGTGCAGCGAGAAACCTTGGGCGCCCGCCTGTTCTGCGCCTTGGAAGACCCGCGAGGAATACAGGCCGCTGCAGTGGCAAAGCGTCTTGCCTTCCACGGGCAGCGCGCGGACGCGCGCCCAGACCTCCGCAAGCGCGGCGTCCGGGACGGTCAGGAACAGGAGGTCGCTGCCGCGGACGGCTTCTTCGAATGTGAGGTTCTCCGACTGCGTAAACGCCGCCGCTTCTTCCGCGCTGCCCGCGGTTCTGCTGTAATAGCCGTATATGTGCAGACCGCGCCCGGAAAGGTATTTTCCCAGCGTGCAGCCCACTTTTCCGGCGCCGATGAAGCCGATTTTCGGATGAAGCATTTTCTTGCCTCCGTAGGTGCAGGTGGTTGCAAATCAAACGGACGGGCGGAACCCGGCGGGGATGGCCTTGCCGATGTAGTGCCACACAAGGGGGATCAGGGTCGTTTCCAGCGGCAGCATGACCGCGACCTTTATGAGGCGGACCGGCATGAGCGCCAGGACTCCTTTTCCCATTATGATATACAGCCAGAACGAATCTAAGCACAGGTTGTAAAGGACGCAGATGATGGCTGCGGCCGGCAGGACGCTTTTCCAGGTCACGGGGCGGCCGTGCAATGACAACCCGAACGTGAATGCGAACGCATCTGTGGACTTTGTCACGGCAAAGTGTATGGGGCGGCCGTGCAGGAACAGCCCGAACGTGAGCCCCGTCAGGAGCGCCGTGAGCGTAAAGCCGGGGAAGAACGCGCCCGTGGGAAACAGCGTCGCGCCGATCAGATCCTCGATCACGCAAGCGGCGGCGGCCCATAACGGCCCGTACAGAATGGCGGTGGCGGCGAGCGGCAAAAATGCCAGGCTGACGCGGATGACGGGCGTGTTGATGGAGAGCACGCGGTTTAAGATCAATTCCAGCGCGATGAAAAATGCGATGAGAATGAGTCCGGACAAAGGGATCTTGCCCCTGCCGCTGTTCTTCTCCGACATCATAAAAACCTCCTTGTTCATAATAGTTGCTGCGCGTCCTCCCCGATCACCTCATACATGGACGCCGCGTCTTCCTTTCTTGTGGATTCCGTCAGCGCCAGAACGCGCACCCGGATCTCCGCGTTTCCGAAACGCACGAGCACGGCATCGCCGGTTTTCACCTCGGCGCCCGCTTTCGCCGGCCGTCCGTTTATGGAAACGCGGTCCTGGTCGCAGGCTTCCTTGGCGATGGTGCGCCGCTTGATCAGCCGCGCGTTTTTCAAAAATTTGTCAATCCTCATAAAACCCCCGCTGCGCAAAAAAAGAGCTGTTCCGTTTATGCCACCGCATCCGGAACAGCTTTTTACAAGGTACAAATTGCTTTCTTTATTTGTTCACGGCGTCTTTCAGCGCCTTGCCCGCCTTGAACACAGGGGCTTTCGCCGCGCTGATATTGATCACTTGATCAGGCTTCCTGGGGTTTCTTCCCTGTCTGGCTTTTCTTTCCCGCGTCTCAAAGGTTCCAAACCCTATCAACTGTACCTTGTCGCCGCTCACCAGCGCGCTCTCAATGCTTTTAAGCGTCGCGTTCACGGCGTCTTCGGCCAGCTTCTTTGTCAAAGCTGATTTTCCTCCCGTTTCTTTGTTCACTTTTTCCACTACACTTGCGATCAATTCTGCTTTATTCACAAACAAAACCTCCTTTAAAAAATAAAATTAGTCCCGAATATCATCTTATTTATGGTGCTTCCGTGCGTTTGTCAGTGCTTACACAGGATTTGCCGAACGGTTCCCGGCCTGTTTGGCCTGCCTCCAGAGCTTGTCCATCTCCTTGGCTGTCATCTGCTCCAGGGTTTTGCCGGAGCTGTTCGCCGCGGTCTCTATAAAGCAGAACCGTTCAATAAATTTTTGTGAAGTGCCGTTTAGCGCGTCTTCAGGGTCGATTTCCATGAACCTGGCCACATTGACCACCGAGAACAGCAGATCCCCCAGTTCGTCTTTTAGCCGGGCTTGCGGCTCACCGTCCTGATAGGCGTCCAGAAGTTCTTTCATCTCTTCTTCCACTTTTGAAAAGGCATCCTGCACCCGCTCGTGATCAAAACCCGTTTTTGCAGCCTTGGCCTGCACCTTGCAGCTTCTGGTCAGAGCCGGCAATGCTTTCGGAATATCCCTTAAAATTTCCGTGTGAGATGGCATCCCTTTCTCTTGCCTCTTCACATTTTCCCATTTTTCAATGACTTTGTCAATAGTTTTAATATTTTCTTTTGAAAAAATATGGGGATGGCGCCGAATCATCTTGTCCGAAACCCGGTTTGCGATGGATATTAAATCAAATGTCCCGTTTTCACATCCGATATCACCATGAAATACCACTTGCAGCAAAACGTCGCCGAGTTCCTCTTCCAGATTGTCCATGTCGCCGCGATCTATGGCATCTTTCGCCTCATAAGCCTCTTCTATCATGCATTGCCGTATGCTTTCGTGCGTTTGTTCTTTGTCCCAGGGACAGCCGTTTTCGCCGCGCAGAAGGCGTATGATGTCCCGGAGCCGCTCCAGCGCGTCCCCTGCCCCGTCCCGCCGTCCATAAAGGGCGGCATATTCTTCTTTCAGCCCGTCGTTCACGCTTTGCTCCGTTCCGTCCCTCTTCTTTTCCACGTTTACCTCCGTCCGACATAGTTGTAGCTGCGCGCCAACATTTTGGCGATCTTCTCCCCTTTCGGGAGCAGCTTTAATTCTTCCGCCGTGACCGCGCCGCCGGCAAGGAGCAGGATCCCGTAGGCCGCGACGCCGGCGCAGACCGCGATGACCGTGGAAATCGCGTGCCCCGCAGGCACGCCGACAAGGAAGAGAAACAGGAGTTTGTACCCCGCCCAGACGACAAAACTCATGACCAAGGCGGCGAACAAAGGCTTGACATAGGTCAGGCGGACGTCAAAGCGGGTGCCCGTGTGCCGTCTTACGGCAAGCAGGTTCAAAGCCGCGGCGATGATATAAGCCGTCACCGTGCCGATGGCCGCCCCTTTCACGTTTACGGACGGCACCGCGATCAGGCACCAGGTCACCGCGATCTTCGCCGCCGCGCCGATAAACAGGTTGCACACGGGGATCATCTGCCGCCCCACTCCTTGCAGCACCCCCGTCAGCGTCTGTACGGTTGACAGGAAGATGATGCCGAACGCCAGAATGAACAGAAACGGCGCCGCGCCCTGCGCCGCGCCCCGCGCCATGGGAAACAGGAGCGCCATGATCTGCTCCGACAGCGTCATCATCCCAAGCGCGCAGGGCAGGCCGATGATGACGGCCGTCCTGAGCCCCAGCTGGATGTTATGGCGAAGAAAAGCCATGTCCTTTTTTTTATAGGCGGCGGCCACGGCCGGAACCAAGCTCATGGCCACGGCCTGGGTCAATATCTGCGGGAGGTTGATCAGGGGGTTCGCGAAGCCGGCAAGCTGCCCGTAAGCCTCCCGGACGTCCGTCGCCATCCAGCCGAGGGTCGCGAGCCGGTTCGAGATGATCGCGAGATCGATGAAGTTCATGATCGGCATGATGGCGGCGCCTATGGTGATGGGAACCGCGATGATGAATATTTTCAGCAGGATGGCATGAACCGGCTCCTTCTCCGCGCCCGCCGGCCCTGCTTCCGCAAGCTTGGAATCCGCCGGATCTGCCTCTTCCGGACCGGCCGCGGTTTTTTTCTTGTCAAAGGCATAGATGGCCATGATCGTGACCAATCCCGCTATCGCCCCCGCCGTCGCCCCGAACGCCGCCCCTGCGGCCGCCATCTGCCCGCCCTGCGGCAAAAGAAGGTAAGCTACGGTCAGTCCTGCCGCGACGCGGAAAAATTGTTCCGCAATCTGGGATTTCGCCGTCGGCCGCATATCCTGCCGTCCCTGAAAATAGCCCCTGTACGCCGCCATGAGCGGCACGATGAGCAGCGCCGGGGCAATCGCCTTGATTGCGTAGGATGAATTTTCCATATTTGGAAAAAATTGCAATATGAAACCCGTCCGGAAAAAACAGAAGCACGACGTGGCAATCCCGATGACGAAGAGCAGAATGAACGAAACGCGAAACACCCTGTGCGCTTCGTCCGGACGCCCGACCGCGATGCGTTCGGAAACCATGCGGGAGATCGCCACGGGAATCCCTGAATTGGACAGCACGAGGAACATCACGTATATCGTATAGGCCGTCTGGTAATAGCCCATGCCCGTGTCGCTGATCATGTTTCCCAGGGGAATCCTGAAAACGGCGCCGAGGGCCTTGATGACGACGCCCGCCGCCGCGAGTATGACCGCCCCTTGCATGAAGGTTTTTCTATCCATGCTTCAATGCCTTGAGAATTTTATCCGTCGCCTTTCCCGTCTCAAACAGAATCTTTTCGATGTCCAGCGTCTTGTATTCACCGTCTTCGTACAGCGTTTTTCCGTCCACCATGGTGAGGCGGATGTCGCTCCCCGATGCCGCGTAGACCAAGTTGTTCGCCAGGTCATGCACCGGGTGCATGTTCGGGACCGTCAGGTCCACCGCGATCAGATCCGCCTTGTTGCCGACGCGGATGGCGCCGCAGTCCGTCCGCCCCTGGCTCGCCGCCCCCGCGGCCGTCGCCGCGCGGATGGTTTCAGCCGGCGTCACAAGGGTGGGATCCTGCTTCATAATCTTGTTCCCAAGCGCGAAAAACTTCATTTCCTCAATGAAATTCAGGCTGTTGTTGCTCGCGTCCCCATCGGTGCCGATGGCGACGTTCACGCCCTTTTTCAGAAGGCGCGGCACGTCGCACACCCCGCTGGCAAGCTTCATGTTGCTGACAGGGCAGCTCGCTACGGTCACGCCCTTTTCCGCGAGGATCTCCATGTCCGCGTCCGTCACCCAGACACAGTGCGCCGCCGTGGCTTTCGTGTCGAAAAGCCCCAGGGACGCCAGATATTCCACGGGCGTTTTGCCGCCATGCCTCTCCTTACATTCTTCATGCTCTTTTTGGGTCTCCGACACGTGGACGTGCATCCCCGCGCCCAGTTCTTTCATGTAGTCCGCCAGCTGGCCCGCTACGCCGGGATTGGAGGTGTATTCCGCGTGAAGCGACATGTCCACTTTCACGCGGCCGCCGCCCGCCCCGTTGTACGACGCGTACAGGGCTTTCGCCTCCCGGAAATTTTCCAGGCTGAACAGGTCGTCGCCGTCGTTAAACGAAAGGATCGCGCGGCCGACGTTCATCTTCACGCCGCTTTCCAGCGCCGCCCTGACCATGTCTTCGCAAAAGTTATACATGTCCGTGGTGGAAACGATGCCGAAACGCAGGGATTCCGCGATGGCCAGCAGCGTCCCCCAGTAGACCGCGTTGCCGTCCAATTTGTCTTCGAATGGAAAGATGCGCGTGGCCAGCCAGTCCTGCAAGCCGAGGTTTTCGCCGTAGCCCCGCAGCAAGGTCATGGGCGAATGGGCGTGCGCGTTGTAAAAGCCCGGCAAAAGAAGGCGGCCCCGCCCGTCGTAGCTCCTGCCGAAGTCTTCTTCCGGCGCGGCGTCCCCGATGTATGCAATGCGGTCGTCTTTTATGGCGACGAATCGGTTGCTCTGCGTGCCGCCGTTTTCGTCCATGGTCGTTATGTTTTGGAATAGCATCGTGAATCCCCCTTTGTTTCTGTGTTGGATCTTATGTCAATACCCTGAAAATATTTCCAGCAGCCGGTCCATCTCCGCGTCCGTGCCTACGCTGATTCTAAGAAAGCGCTCCGTCTCCGGCAGGGCAAAATGCCGGACCAGGATCCCGCGCTCCTTTGCGTAGGCCTGCAGCGCAGCCGCATCCGTGCCTTCCCGGCTGACGAAGAGAAAATTCGCCAGGCTGTCGGTGACGAAAAAACCCATTTCCCGCAAGCTTGCCGCCGTCCGTTCCCGCGTGGCAGCCACCTGCCCCGCCCGCATTTTGAAATATGCCTCGTCCGCGAGGGAGGCGATGCCTGCGGCGGCGGCCACGCGGTCCACGGGATAGGAGTTAAAGGCGTTCTTCACCGCGTTCAGCACGGAAATCAGCGCGGGGCTCCCGAATGCCGCCCCCAGACGGATGCCCGCCAGCGCGCGCCCTTTTGAGAATGTCTGCACCACCAGCAGGTTTTCATGCTCCGCAATCAGGCCGATGCAGGACGCGCAGCCAAAATCCACATAGGCTTCGTCCACGATCACCACCGCGTCCGGGTTCAGCGCCAGCAACTGCTCCACCTCATCTAAGGAAAGCCCCAGGCCCGTGGGCGCGTTCGGGTTTGCCAGCACCACGCCGCCGTTCTCCGCGGCGTAGTCCTCCACGCAGATCCTGAAGTCCTTTGCCAGCGGCACAAGCCTGTACGGCACGCCGAAAAGCCCGCACCATACCGGATAAAAGGAATAGGTGACGCCGGGAAACAGGATGGGCTTTTTCGAGTTGAAAAAACTGCGGAAAGCCAGGGCTATGGCTTCATCGGAGCCATTGGCGGCAAAGACGGATTCCACGTCCAAGCCATGGTAAAGCGCCAAGGCCCGGCGCAGGTCCAAATCATCTGCCTGGGGGTATTTTCTGAGGTCTTCCGCCGGAATCCCCCGGATCGCCTCCGCCACGCCCGGCGCGGGCGGGTAGGGGTTTTCATTGGCATTGAGCTTGATGACGCCCTCGCGCTTCGGCTGTTCGCCCGCCTTG